>NZ_JBJGYJ010000009.1:0-149774 GCF_054049935.1 Geodermatophilus sp. SYSU D00742 | reverse complement strand
CGGGCGCCCCCCCGACGCCCGCCGCCCCCCCCCCCCCGCCCCCCCCCCCCCCCCCCCCCCCCCCCCCCCCCCCCCCCCCCCCCCCCCCCCCGGTCCGTCCGGTGCCCCCGCCGGTCCGTCCGACGTCGGTCGAGCCGGCGCCGGAGACCCGCGTGCGGCTGCCCCTGCCGCCGGCCGCCACGGCCCCCGCGGCGCCGGCAGCCCCTGCGGGGCCGCGCACCACCGTGGCGCCGTTCCAGGCCGTCCCGCGGCCGGACCCGGCCCACGACGAGCCCGCGTCCCCGGCCGGCCTGCCCGCCGCGGAGCCTGCCGCCGGCCGGTCGGCCGCCGCGCGTACCGCGTACCCGGCCGAGCCGGGTGTCGAGCCGTCCCCCGTGCAGCCGTCCTGGGGCGCCCGGTCGGCCCCGGCGCCCGACCCGTCGGAGGCCGCGCCCGGCTACCGCGACTGGACCAGCCCGTCCCGCACCCGTGACGTCGCCCCGCCGGCCACCACCGCCATCCCCGACCGCAGCCCGGCCCGGGAACACTCCGCCGGCGCGTCGGGCCGGACGCCCGCGCCGGACACCACCGCCATCCCCGACCGCACGCCGGCCGGCCGCAGCCGGGACGACGAGCCGCGCGACGTCCTCGACGACACCGACCGCCGGCGGGAGCCGGAGGACGGGCCGTGGACCGGCACGGACACGGGCGTCGTGGGTGGCCGGGCCGCGTTCCGCGCCGAGCGCCAGGCCGCCGAGGCCGAGCGCCGCAAGGCCGCCCGCCGCAGTGGTGGGTCGACCGCCGCCCGTCCCGACGACGAGGACGGCGGGGGCCGTCGCAGGTCGGGGGTGCGCCGCGCCGGCGCCGCCCTGCTCGCCATCGCCGTCGTCGCGCTGCTCGTCCTCGGCGTCCACTCCTTCGCGGGCTCGGACCCGAAGGAGGCGTCGACCGACCGGACCGCCCCGGCCGCACCCTCGTCCACCGCGGCCCCGGCCGCGCCGAGCTCGGCTCTCCCACCGCTGGAGGTCGCACCGCTGCCGCCGGCCGACGCGGCACCGGCCGAGGCGGTGCGCGCACCGGTCACGGTCCTCAACGCCACCGGCATCACCGGCCTGGCCGCCGACGTCGCCGGGGCGCTCGGTGCCCAGGGCTGGGAGTCGCCGGGCGTCGGGCAGTACCAGGGCGGTGACGTCGCGGTCACCACCGTCTACTTCACCAGGGGCGACGAGACCCAGCGCCAGGCCGCCGTCCAGCTCATCGCGCAGTTCCCGCAGATCACCGGTCCGGTGGAGCGCTTCTTCGAGGTCCCGGGCGTCGCCGCGCCGGGCCTCGTGGTGGTCACCACCGGCGAGTGGCGGCCCTGACCGCAGGCCGCGTCCGCCCCGCCTCCCGGCGGGTCCGGAACACCGGGGCGCCACCGTCCGTTGGCCGCTCCGTGCGTCCCCTCCGCGGGCCCGTGCGTCCCCGCCCGCGCCTCGGCGCCCGCGCGACGCTCGCCGCCCTGCTCACCCCGCTGCTCTCCGGCGTCCTCCTCGTCGCCGCCCCGGCTCCGCCGGCCGCCGCGACGGAGGACGTGGGCACCGAGGAGGCGCTGGTCCCCTCCGGTTCGGGCGCGGACGCCGTCGAGCTCGACACCACCGTGTACGTGCCGGCCTCCGCCACGGCCGGGGAGCCGGCCCCGGCCGTCGTCCTCGCCCACGGCTTCGGCGGCAGCAAGGACTCCGTCGCCGACGACGCCCGCGACCTCGCCGGGCGCGGCTACGTCGTCCTGACGTACTCCGCGCGCGGCTTCGGGGCCAGCACCGGCCGGATCGGGCTCAACGACCCGCGCTCCGAGGTCGCCGACCTGTCCACGCTGCTCGACCGGCTGGCCGAGCGCGAGGACGTGCTCCTCGACGGGGACGGCGACCCGCGCGTCGGCGTCGCGGGGGGCTCCTACGGCGGGGCGCTGGCCCTGCTCGGCGCCGCCTACGACGACCGCGTCGACGCCATCGCCCCGCAGATCACCTGGAACTCGCTGACCACCGCCCTGTTCCCCTCGCAGGTGGGTGCGGACGACGCCGGCACCGTCGCCGCCACCCCCCGCAGCAGCGACGCCGGCGTGTTCAAGCGTGTCTGGGCCGGGTTGTTCTTCAGCATCGGCGGGGCGCCGACCGACGGTCTGCTGTCCGCGCTCGGCGGCGGGAACGGCCGGGGCGGTGCCTCGGCCGACGACGCGGCCGCGGACGGCGGGACGCCCGCGCTGCCCCCGGTGGACCCCGCCTCGGTCGACCCGGCCGCGGTGGAGCAGCTGCTGACCTGCGGGCGGTTCCGCGCCGACATCTGCGCCGCCTACCAGACCGCCGCGGCCACCGGCACGCTGACGCCGGAGATCGCCGCGGCGCTGGACCGCAGCAGCCCCGCGACGGTCCTCGACCGCATCGACGTGCCCACCCTGCTGGTGCAGGGCACCCGGGACTCGCTGTTCGGCCTGGACCAGGCCGACGCCAACGCCCGCGGCATCGCCGCCACGGGCGCGCCGGTCAAGGTGGTCTGGTTCTCCGGCGGCCACGACGCGCAGGCCTCGGAGCGCACGACGGAGCGGCTGCGCGAGCAGGTGGCGGGCTGGTTCGACTGGCACCTGCGGGGGGAGGGCGAGGACCCGGGCACCGGCTTCGAGTTCCCCGAGCCGACGGGCGTGGGCAGCGGCCTCGACGTCCAGGGCGGCTCGCAGACCGTCGCCGCCGACAGCTACCCGGGCCTGGCCGGCACGGCGGCAGCCGAGCGCCGGTCGATCGCCCTCGACGGCGGCGTCCAGCCCGTCGTCACCCCGGCCGGCGGCTCACCGTCGGCGCTGACCACCTACCCGGGCCTGGGCTCGGTCACCGCGGCGCTGGGCGGGACGACGATCGAGATCCCGGGCCAGGCCGCCGCCTTCGACAGCCGGCCGCTCGACGAGGCGGTCGAGGTGGTCGGGGCGGCCACGGTCGACCTCGCCGTGGCCTCGCCGTCGGGCAGCGCGACGCTGTTCGCCAAGCTCTACGACGTCGGCCCCGACGGCGGGATGACGCTGCCGTCGGGCCTGGTCGCCCCGCTGGCCCTCACCGGTCTCTCCGCCGACCCGACCGCGCCGACCACGGTGTCGGTGACGCTGCCGGGGATCGTGCACCGGTTCGAGACCGGCCACACGATGCGCGTCGTCGTCTCCTCCACCGACCAGGCGTTCGCCCTGCCGGCGGAGTCCTCCGTCTACTCGGTGGCCCTGGGCGGCGGCGACGGTGCGGCGCTGGCCGTGCCGCAGGTCGAGGCGCAGGCCGAGGGCGTGGGTGGCACGTCGCGCTGGTGGGTGCTGCTGGGCGTGCTGGCTGCGCTCGGGCTCCTCGGCTGGGCGACCGCGGTGCTGTGGGGACGCCGGCGCCGCCGCCGCGTCTCGGCCGTGGAGCCCGACGGCGAGGACGTGCCCCTGCGGTTCACCGGCGTCACGAAGGCCTACAAGGACGGCTTCGTCGCCGTCCGCGACCTCTCCTTCGAGGTCCGGCGGGGCCAGGTGCTCGGCCTGCTCGGCCCCAACGGCGCCGGCAAGACGACGTCGCTGCGCATGCTCATGGGCCTGATCACGCCCACCGAGGGCCGGATCAGCATCTTCGGGCACGCCGCCGGGCCGGGCGCGCCGGTGCTCTCCCGGCTGGGCTCCTTCGTCGAGGGCACCGGCCTGCAGCCGCACCTCTCCGGCCGGGACAACCTCCGGCTCTACTGGGCGGCCACCGGCCGGCCGGCGGAGGACGCGCACATGGAGGAGGCGATCGAGGTCGCCGGCCTCGGCGCCGCCATCGACCGGCCCGTCCGGCGCTACAGCCAGGGCATGCGCCAGCGGGTGGCGATCGCCCAGGCGATGCTCGGCCTGCCGGACCTGCTGGTGCTCGACGAGCCGACCAACGGGCTGGACCCGCCCCAGATCCACGCCATGCGCGAGGTGCTGCGCTCCTACGCCGCCACCGGGCGCACGGTGATCGTGTCCAGCCACCTGCTCAGCGAGATCGAGCAGACCTGCAGCCACGTCGTCGTCATGGCCAAGGGGCAGAAGATCGCCCAGGGGACGGTCGAGGAGATCGTCGGCGTCGGGGGTGCGGTGCTCGTCGGCCTGGCCGACGACGCCGAGACCGACCGGGCGATCACCGTCCTCGAGGGCCTGCCCGGGGTGTCGGCGAGCCGCACCGACGAGGGGCTGGTGGCCGAGCTCGACGGCACCAGCCGCGCCCGGGCGCTGCAGGCGCTCGTGGCCGAGGGCATCGAGGTCGACCAGTTCACGCCGCGCCGTCGGCTCGAGGACGCCTTCCTGGCGCTGGTGGGGGAGTCATGACGATGCAGCGAGCCGCCGAGCCGGCCCGGGCGGCCGCCCCGGGGGAGGGGCACGTCCAGCCGACCGGGGCGGTGGCCGGCTACCGCCCGGAGCGCACCCTCCGGCTGTCGGTCGAGCTGCGGCGCCAGTTCAAGCGGCGCCGCACCATGGGCGTCTTCGCGCTGATGGTCGCGCTGCCGCTGATCCTCATCGCCGCGCTCCAGCTGGGGGCCAGCGAGGAGGCCGCGGAGAACGACCGGCTCAACCTGGTCGACGTCGCCACCTCCAGCGGGCTGAACTTCACCCTGTTCGTGCTGTTCGCGACGACGGGCTTCTTCCTGGTCGTCGTCTACGCGCTGTTCTTCGGTGACACCGTCGCCGCCGAGGCCCAGTGGGGGTCGCTGCGCTACACGCTGGCCACGCCGGTGCCCCGCATGCGGCTGCTCCGGCAGAAGTGGTACGCGGCGCTGGTGATGTCGGTCGGCGCGCTGCTCGTCCTCGTGCTCACCGGGCTCGTCGCCGGCGGCATCGCGTTCGGCTTCGAGGCCATCCAGACCCCGATCGGCGTGACGCTGCCGCAGGGGGAGGGGCTGCTGCGGCTGGCCGGCATGGTCGGCTACCTCGCCGTGCACCTGCTGGTCGTGGGCACGCTGGCGTTCTGGTTCTCCACGATCACCGACGCGCCGCTGGCCGCCGTCGGCGGTGCGGTGTTCACCATGTTCGTGTTCGCGATCCTCGACCAGGTGGAGCAGCTCGGCTCGATCCGCGACTGGTTCCCCACCGCGGAGGAGTTCGCCTGGACCGACCTGCTGCATACCCCGGTCGACTCCGGTGACCTGTTCCGCGGCGTGGTCCAGTCGCTGGTCTACGCGGCGGTGTTCACCGCGCTGGCCTTCCGCCACTTCGCCCGCCGCGACGTCACCTCCTGAGCGGAGTACCACGGCGCGGTGTCGTGCCCGAGTGGGGCCCGGAGGGCTCCGCGAAGGATGCGACGGTGGGACTCCGCGGAACAGGGGACGGCACGTGGCCGCGGTGCGGTCCGGAGGACCGCGATGTCACAGCGAGGCGCGGACGGCCTGGGCCCAGCCCTCGCCCATGGGGGCGTCGGTCACCGTCACGTTGGGGACGGCGGCCAGCAGGTCGGCCATGCCGTCCACGGTGGCCCCGTTCGCGGTGATCCAGAGCCGGCCCACCGCGGGCGCCATCTCCAGGTCGCTCACGCTGTCGCCGATGGCCACCGCGTCGGCGGGGGTGAGGCCGCGGCGCTCGAGGTCCCAGGCGATCGCCGCGCCCTTGGAGATCCCCCGCGGCATCAGGTGGTAGACCCGCGGCGGCAACGCCTCCGGCGCCAGGGTCATCCGGGACGTCGCCGGGATGGAGCCGTTGTCCTTCAGGGTCAGCCAGCCGGCGCCCATCTCGGCCAGCTCGGCGTCGACGGCCAGGGGGTCCACCCGGCCGCGCAGCAGCGCGTCGGTGCGGTGGGTGACGTGCCAGGGGGCGTGCCACTCCAGCCGGCCGGCGTGGCGGGCGAGCAGCTCCTCGACGACGCCGAGCCCGGCCATCACGTCCATGGGGGTGCGCCCGGCGTGCTCGGCGGGCAGGTCGCCGGTGAGGTGGTGCAGGTTGCGGCCGGCTTCCCAGCTGACCACCGAGCCCAGTTCGGCGATCGCGCCGTCCGCCGCGAAGATCCGCGCCGCCTCCACCACCTGCTCGAAGGTGCGCCCGCTGACCAGGACCAGGGTGACGCCGGCGCGGTGCAGGTCCAGCAGCGCCGTGGCGGGGGAGTCGGTCAGGTCGCGGGCCGCGGTGTGCCAGAACGACCCTCGCGGACCGACCATCGTGCCGTCGAGGTCGGTGTAGACGATGCGCGCGGAGGAGGAGGCGGCCACGGACACATCGTGGCCGGGCCCGTGCCGCGTGCAGCACGTGGGTACAGTCAGCGCTGTTCCACTCATCCAGAGGGGCAGAGGGACACGGCCCGACGAAGCCCCGGCAACCGCCGCCTGTGCGTCCGCGCAGCGGAAGGTGCCAATTCCGTCCCACCCGGCTCGACGGCCCGGGGTGGGGAAGATGAGGAGGTAGTCGTCGCATGACCCTGACCGCTCCCGGCTCCGTCCAGGCCGACTCGACCGCCGGCGGTCCCGTTCCGCCGAACCCCGCCCGCGGCCTGGTGTGTCGCAACTGCGGTGCCACCTTCGGCCTGATCGCCGAGCACGCCTGCGCCGAGTGCTTCGGCCCCCTCGAGGTCGACTACGACCCGGAGGTCATGCGGGCGGTCACCCGCGAGCAGATCGAGGCCGGCCCGCAGAACATCTGGCGGTACGTCGCGCTGCTGCCCGTGGGTCACGACCCCGCCTCGCGCGTGTCCCTGGACCCGGGCATGACCCCGCTGGTGCGCGCCGACCGGCTCGCCGCGGAGCTGGGCCTCACCGGCGGTCTGTGGGTCAAGGACGACTCGGCCAACCCGACGCACTCGTTCAAGGACCGCGTGGTCAGCCTCGCCGCCACCGCCGCCAAGGGCCTGGGCTACGCCAAGATCGCGGCCGCCTCCACCGGCAACCTCGCCAACTCCGTCGCCGCGCACGCCGCCCGCGTCGGCCTGCCCTCGTACGTCTTCATCCCCTCCGACCTCGAGCCGGGCAAGGTCGTGCAGTCGGCGGTCTACGGCCAGACGCTTGTCGCCGTCGAGGGCTCCTACGACGACGTCAACCGCCTGACCAGCGAGCTCGCCGAGACCGACGAGTTCGAGGACACCGCCTTCGTCAACCAGAACGTGCGGCCCTACTACGCCGAGGGCTCCAAGACGATGGGCTACGAGATCGCCGAGCAGCTGGGCTGGCGCATCCCGGCCCAGGTGGTCATCCCCATGGCGTCCGGGTCGCTGCTGACCAAGGTCGACAAGGCCTTCCGCGAGCTCACCGCCGCCGGCATCGTCGAGGCCACCGAGTGGACGATCTTCGGTGCCCAGTCCGCCGGCTGCGACCCGATCGCCACCGCCTTCGACAACGGGTGGGACGTCGTCAAGCCGGTGAAGCCGACCGGCATCGCCAAGTCCCTCAACATCGGCAACCCCGCCGACGGCCCCTACGCCCTCGACGCGATCCGCCGCACCGGTGGCTCGGTCGGGCGGGTCGGCGACGAGCAGATCGTCCAGGGCATCCGCGACCTCGCTCGCACGACCGGTGTCTTCGCCGAGACCGCCGGCGGGGTCACCGTCGCGGTGCTGCGCCAGCTGGTCGAGGACGGCCAGCTGGACCCGGCCGCGGAGACCGTCGTGCTCAACACCGGCGAGGGGCTGAAGACCCTCGATCCGCTCGAGCCGGTCGTCGGCCCGACGCACGTGGTCGAGCCCTCCCTGAGGTCGGTGCGGGCCGCGGGCCTGATCGGGTGAGCGGGTAGGGTCGAACGCGATACGGGTCGTCCGGGGGGTCCCCCGATCCGGGGTGTCGCGTGCGTGAGTTTGCTCTCACCACGGCTTTTGTGCTGTACGTTCTCCCGCGGTTCCAGTTCCACGTTCGTGTCCGGCGGGCGGAAGAGCTAGACCCGACGCCGGAACGGCTGGCGTCGTCCGCACGCACGAAACGTGGGAGCACACGTGGCACAGGGCACCGTGAAGTGGTTCAACGCCGAGAAGGGCTTCGGCTTCATCGCCGTCGACGGCGGCCAGGACGTCTTCGTCCACTACTCGGCCATCCAGATGGACGGGTACAAGAGCCTCGACGAGGGCCAGCGGGTCACCTTCGAGGTCGTCCAGGGCGAGAAGGGTCCGCAGGCCGACGGCGTCCGCGTCGCCTGAGTCACCCGGTCCGTCACCGAGGCCCGGTCCCCGTGAGGGGGCCGGGCCTCGGTGCTGTCCCGCCTCCACCGCGACCAGGGCGGCCCCACGCGGCCACGACCGACCCGCGGGCTCGGCGGGCTCCCCGGGAACGGGCGTGGACGGGGCCCCGTGCAGGTCGGGGGCGGCACGCGGCCACGGTGTCGGCCGGAGGACGACCGTGTGCTTGCACTCGGCAGGGTCGAGTGCCAGACTCGCGATTGGCACTCGACAGTGCCGAGTGCCAATCAGGTCGGATGCGGTGAGGCGCTGGTGCGCGGGCCGACGGAGTGCCCGTACCACCGGTGTCGTCCGTCGCGGGCGCCGAACCCGGCCGTGCAGCGATCCATGCATGGAGGACATCACCACATGGCCAAGATGATCGCCTTCGAGGAAGAGGCTCGCCGCGGCCTCGAGCGGGGTATGAACACCCTCGCCGACGCCGTCAAGGTGACCCTCGGCCCCAAGGGCCGCAACGTCGTCCTCGAGAAGAAGTGGGGTGCCCCCACCATCACCAACGATGGTGTGAGCATCGCCAAGGAGATCGAGCTCGAGGACCCGTGGGAGAAGATCGGCGCCGAGCTCGTCAAGGAGGTCGCGAAGAAGACCGACGACGTCGCGGGTGACGGCACCACCACCGCCACCGTGCTCGCCCAGGCGCTCGTCCGCGAGGGTCTGCGCAACGTCGCCGCCGGCGCCAACCCGATGGCCCTGAAGAAGGGCATCGAGAAGGCCGTCGAGTCGGTCACCGAGTACCTCCTCTCGACCGCCAAGGACGTCGAGACCAAGGAGCAGATCGCCGCCACCGCGTCGATCTCCGCGGCCGACCCCGCCATCGGCGAGCTCATCGCCGAGGCGATGGACAAGGTCGGCAAGGAAGGTGTCATCACCGTCGAGGAGAGCAACACCTTCGGCCTGGAGCTCGAGCTCACCGAGGGCATGCGCTTCGACAAGGGCTACATCTCGCCCTACTTCGTCACCGACGCCGAGCGCATGGAGGCCGTCCTCGACGACCCGTACGTGCTCGTCGTCAACAGCAAGATCAGCTCCGTCAAGGACCTCCTCCCGCTGCTCGAGAAGGTCATGCAGTCGGGCAAGCCGCTGGCGATCATCGCCGAGGACGTCGAGGGCGAGGCCCTGGCGACCCTGGTGGTCAACAAGATCCGCGGCACCTTCAAGTCCCTCGCGGTGAAGGCCCCCGGCTTCGGTGACCGCCGCAAGGCCATGCTGACCGACATCGCCATCCTCACCGGTGGCCAAGTCATCAGCGAGGAGGTCGGCCTCAAGCTGGAGTCCGCCGGTCTCGAGCTGCTCGGCCGCGCCCGCAAGGTCGTCGTCACCAAGGACGAGACGACGATCGTCGAGGGTGCCGGCGACAGCGACCAGATCGCCGGCCGGGTGAACCAGATCCGCGCCGAGATCGAGAAGTCGGACTCCGACTACGACCGCGAGAAGCTGCAGGAGCGCCTGGCCAAGCTGGCAGGTGGCGTCGCCGTCATCAAGGCCGGCGCCGCGACCGAGGTCGAGCTCAAGGAGCGCAAGCACCGCATCGAGGACGCGGTGCGCAACGCCAAGGCCGCCGTCGAGGAGGGCATCGTCGCCGGTGGTGGCGTCGCCCTGGCGCAGGCCACCGCCGTCGCGTTCGACAAGCTCGAGCTCGAGGGTGACGAGGCCACCGGTGCCAACATCGTGCGCGTCGCGCTCGAGGCGCCGCTGAAGCAGATCGCCATCAACGCCGGTCTCGAGGGTGGCGTCGTCGCGGAGAAGGTGCGCAACTCCGACACCGGCTGGGGCCTCAACGCCGCCAGCGGCGAGTACGTGGACCTGGTCGCCAACGGGATCATCGACCCCGCCAAGGTGACCCGCTCGGCGCTGCAGAACGCCGCCTCCATCGCGGCGCTCTTCCTCACCACCGAGGCCGTCATCGCCGACAAGCCGGAGAAGGCCGCCCCGGCCATGCCGGGCGGCGACGGCGGCATGGGCGGCATGGACTTCTGAGTCCCGCCCGCTCCTCGCCCTGAGGGGCACCGCACCACCAGCACTGCCCGGCAGGGGCGGTCCCGCACAGCGGGGCCGCCCCTGTCGGTGTCCCGGGCCCTCCCACGAGGCGCCCCCGGGGGGCGGTCCACGAGCGGGAGGCCGGGGTCGTGGGTCAGTCCGCGGGGGCGAAGCAGCAGAACTCGTTGCCCTCGGGGTCGGCGAGCACGTCCCACGCGACCTCGTCGTCCTGGGCCCGCACCAGGGTGGCGCCGGCGGCCAGCAGCGCGGCGGTGTCGCCGACGACGTCCAGGTGCATCCGGTTCTTGACCGCCTTGGACTCGGGCACCGGGTTGACCCAGATGACCGGCCCGGCACCGGTGGGGTCCACGATCGGCACCGGCCACTCCGGCGGCCGGGGTGCCTGGTAGTCCCCGGGCTGCAGGTCGGTCAGGCGCACGTAGCCGAGGGCGGCGCACCACCAGGTGGCCTGCGCCTGGTGGTCGCGGGCGTCGAGGCAGAGGTCCTTGAAACGGGCGGGTGCGTCGGCCATGACCGCGCAGGGTAGGCGGCTGCCCGTGGCGGTGGTGATCGGGACCTCGGGCTGGCAGTACCGCGACTGGCGTGGGCTCCTCTACCCGCCCAAGTTGCCGCAGCGGCTCTGGCTGGAGCACTACGCGCAGTTCTTCGCGACGGTCGAGAGCAACAACGCCTTCTACCGGCTGCCCGAGCACGCCACCTTCGTCGCCTGGCGCGAGCGCACCCCACCGGACTTCCGGTGGGCGGTCAAGGCCAGCCGGTTCCTCACCCACGTCAAGCGGCTGCGCGAGCCGGAGGAGCCGGTCGCGCGGCTGATGGCGCGGGCCGAGGGGCTGGAGCACCGGCTGGACACCGTCCTGCTGCAACTGCCGCCGACGCTGAGGGCCGACGCCGAGCTGCTGCGGGAGTGTCTCGCCCAGTTCCCGGCCGGCACCCGGGTCGCCGTCGAGCCGCGGCACGAGAGCTGGTGGACCGACGAGGTCCGCGCCCTGCTGGAGCGGTACGGGGCGGCGCTGTGCTGGGCCGACCGCGGCGAGCAGCCGGTGACGCCGCTCTGGCGGACCGCCGGGTGGGGTTACCTCCGTTTCCACACCGGCGTGGAGGACTGGCGGTACCGGGCGGAGACGCTGCAGGTGTGGGCCGACCGTCTGGCCGCCACCTGGGAGGCGGACGAGGACGTGCTCGTGTACTTCAACAACGACCCGGGAGGAGCGGCGACCATCGACGCCGTCCACTTCGCCGAGGCCGTAGGGCGGGCCGGGCGGACGCCGACGCGGGTGCCGACCGCCGACCAGGCGCTGGGCCGCGCGTGGGACCCGGCCCAGCGGACACCGGGCCTGCCCACGCCGGCCTAGAGGACGGTGCGGTCCTCGGCGTGCCGGATGCCCAGTTGGTCGGCGGCCCGGCCCAGCACCGCCTGCACGGCCAGGGTGTCGGCCAGTGGCATGACGGCGCTCTCCGTGCGGCCCGCGCGCAGGCACTCGCCCACCTCGACGAGCTCGTGCGCGTAGCCGGTACCGGTCGGGGGGCGGGTGATCGTCTCGGGCTCGGCGCCGGTGCGGTGCAGCACGATGGTCTGCGGGTGGTGGAAACGCGGGAGGACGTCGATCCAGCCGGTCGTCCCGAACACGCGGGCCTGGCCGGGCGTCGGGTACCGCAGCGAGGTCGTGAGCGTCGCGGAGCGCCCGTCGTCGTAGCCCAGCAGGACCGAGGCCTCGGCGTCCGCGCCGGTCGGGAACGACGACCCGGCGACGTGCACGGTGTCGGGGGCGCCGAGCAGCATCTGCGCGAACGACACCACGTAGACGCCGAGGTCGAGCAGCGCCCCGCCGCCCAGCTCCAGGGCGAACAGCCGGTCCAGCGGGTCGTACTCACGGGCCACGCCCAGGTCGGCCTGCACCGCGCGCACCTCCCCGATCGCGCCGTCGGCCACGAGTTCCCGCAGCCGCACGACCGCGGGCTGGAACCGGGTCCACATCGCCTCCATGACGAAGACACCGCGTTCCCGGGCCCGCTCGACGACCTCCGCGGCCCCCGCGGTGGTGGCGGTGAACGCCTTCTCCACCAGCAGCGCCTTGCCCGCGTCGAGGGCGGCCAGCGCGACGGCGTGGTGCTGGGGGTGCGGCGTCGCCACGTACAGGACGTCGACGTCCGGGTCGGCCAGGATGTCGGCGTAGGAACCGTGCGCCCGCTCGATCCCGTGGCGCCGGGCGAACGCCGCCGCCCGCTCGGCGGACCGCGAGGCGACCGCCACCGGCCGGGCGCCGGGGACGTACGCGAAGTCGCCCATCACGCTCTGCGCGATGCGGCCCGGCCCCACGATGCCCCAGCGGATCTCCTCGGTCACCCGCGCGACGCTAGCCGGGGCGGGGGAGACTCGCCCCGTGGCCGTGCTGATCGACACCCCCGTGTGGCACTGGCGCGGGCGGCTGTGGTCGCACCTGGTCAGCGACGTCTCCTACGACGAGCTGCACGCCTTCGTCGCCGCCGAGCTGGGGATCCCGCGGCGGGCGTTCCAGGGCGACCACTACGACGTCCCCGAGGACCTCTACGACGTCGCCGTGGCCGCCGGCGCCCAGCCGGTCGGCTGCCGCGAGCTGCTCGGCCGGCTGCGCGCCGCCGGCCTGCGGCTCAGGAGGTCGCGCCCGTCGCGTCCGGTGGCGGGACCTCCCCCGGGGGAGCCGCGGCCCGCCGCCTCAGCAGGCTGAGCTCGGCGGTCAGGTTGGCCCGGGCGCGCGGGGTCCACCGCGGAGCGACGGCGGGCAGCCGGTAGAGCGCCGGCAGGGCGAGCAGGTGCTCCAGCACCGCGATGCGGCCGGCGGTGAACTCCTCGTCGGAGAGGTGCCGGTACTCCTCGCGCACCGCCGAGGCGTAGGCGGCGTAGGACTCCGGCGGACCGGCCAGCACCGCGAGGTCGGCGTCGCAGAGGACCGCGCCGTTCGCGTCGTCCGGGGCCGGGTCGTGGCCGGCGGTCAGCAGCACCAGCCGCACCACCTCCTCGACCCGCTCCTCCGGCACCAGGCCACGCAGTCCCGCGCGGGCCCGGTCGGCGCTGACCTGCTCGTTGTCGCCGCGGCGGGGGTCGTAGACGACGTCGTGGTACCAGGCGGCCAGCCGCACGGCGTCCGGGTCGGCGGCCGCGCCGGCCAGCTCCCCGACCAGCCCCAGGACCGCGGCCAGGTGCGCGAGGTCGTGGTAGCGGCGGTGCGGCTCGCCCCAGGCGGCGACGACGGCGGCCCACTCGGTGCGCGAGACGGGTGAGTCGCCGGCCAGCTGCGACCACGCCTCGAAGCCGACGAGGCTCATGCCGGCCCGCAGCTGCGCACGGTCAGCAGCGCGAACGCCCGCGCGGCGGTGACCAGCTCGGCGACCGGCACCCGCTCCAGCGGTCCGTGCGCCAGGTGGAGGTCGCCGGGGCCGTAGTGGAGCGTGGGGATGCCCGCGCCGGCGTACAGGCGCAGGTCGCTGCCGGCGGGGATGGCCTGCTCGTGCGGCTCGGTGGCCCCGGTGTCCGCGACGGCCCGGCGGACGGCCGGCAGCAGCGCGTGCCCGGCCGGCAGCTGTCCGCTGGCGAAGGCGCCGCCGGTCCAGGTGACCCGGACCGGGTGCTCGGCCAACCACGGGTCCGTGGCGCAGAAGGCCGACAGCCGCGCCTCGAACGCCGCCCTCGCCTCGGCCACCGGCTCGCCCAGCCGGACGCCGTAACGCCCGTCGGCGACCAGCCGGTCGGGGACCGAGCTGGCCCAGTCGCCGGCCCGGACCCGGCCGATGTTGATGCCGTACGGGTAGCGGGCCCCGTCGAACCGGGGATCGGCGCCGGCCTGTCGCTCGGCCTCGAATGCCCGCAGGTCGGCGTGCACGGCGGCGAACAGCTCGACGGCGCTCACGCCCTGGTCGCGGTGCGCGGCGTGCGCGGCGTGGCCGGTCACCTCCAGCCGGAAGGTCAGCGCCCCGGCGTTGGCGGTGACGACCGCCCCGGCGGTGGGCTCGGGGATGACGCACAGGTCGCCGCGGTGGCCCCGCTGCAGCGTGGCCCAGGCGCCCAGGCCGCCGTCCTCCTCGCCCACGACGGCGTGCACCGCCACCGGCCGGGCCAGCCGCACGCCCGCCGTCCGGACGGCGGCCAGGGCGGCGAGCGAGGCGACCACGCCGGCCTTCATGTCGCAGGCGCCCCGGCCGTGCACCGCGCCGTCGACGATGCGCGGGTCGAAGGGGTCGCCCGGCCACCGGGCGGGGTCGCCCGGTGGGACGACGTCGGTGTGGCCGGAGAAGACCAGCGCCGGCACCCCGTCCGCGGCGGCCGCCGACGTGCCGACGACGCCCCATGCCTCGGTGCGTCGCACCTCCTGGCCCGGGGCGTCCGGGGCGGCTGCGGCGGCGGCGAGGTCGATCGGCCAGCGGTCGACCTCGCAGTCGAGCTCCTCCAGCCAGCCGGCGACCAGGTGCTGCACCTCGCTCTCGGCCGCCGTGCCGCCGATCGAGGGGACGGCGACCAGCTCGCGCAGCCGGTCGACCGCCCACTGCTCGTCGACGGCGGCGAGGACGCGGGCCTCCGCGTCGGTCAGGTCGGCTGCCACGGGCCGGAGTCTGGCACGCGGTCGGCCCCGACCCGGCCGCCCGGCGGGCCGGGGGCGACCAGGGGGACCCGGCACGCCGGGGCGGCCCCCGAGTGGTCGGTCCGGTCCCGTGTGAGGCACCGCTCCGAGGGGTAGCCTCGAGAGCGTCCGGGCCGGGTGCATCGTGCCCCCGGGTGCCATTTGGTTACCGCCTTCACGGACTACCGCCCCGACTCCGGTCGGGGGCCTGGAGCCGGGTTGTGCATCTCGCCGCGAGGCGGCCGTCATCCGGTCCGGACCCCGTCTCCGACAGCCCCCGTCCCTCGTGGACGGGGGCTGTCGCGTCCTCGACGTGCCGCTCCCGCCGGGCGCGCCTACCGTGACCAGGGCCATACAGACCGCGCGACCCCTGGAGTCCCCATGGCCGGCACGGTGCAGCACAACGACGGCACGACGGTGGACCAGCGACACCGGCTGCCGATCAAGACGCTGATCTCCGCGAGCATCGGCAACGCCGTCGAGTGGTTCGACTGGACGATCTACGCGACCTTCCTCGTCTTCTTCGCCGGTCAGTTCTTCCCCGCCGAGAACGAGGCGCTCGCCCTGATCGGGACGACCTCCACGTACGCCCTGGCCTTCTTCTTCCGTCCCCTGGGCGGCATCCTGCTCGGCCGCTTCGCCGACCTGCGCGGCCGCAAGGCCGGCATGCTCCTGACCATCCTGCTGATGGCCGGCGGCTCGATGGTGATCGCCGTCCTGCCGACCTACGAGCAGGTGGGCTGGCTGGCGCCGGTCCTGCTGCTGCTCGCGCGCATCGCCCAGGGCATGTCGCTGGGCGGGGAGGTCTCCAACGCCTCGGCCTACCTCGGCGAGATCGCGCCCCCGGCCCACCGCGGCCGCTACTCGTCGTTCTTCTACGTCTCCACGGGGAGCGCGCTGCTGGCCGCGTCCCTGCTCGGCGTGCTGCTCACCAGCGTGCTCGACGACCAGCAGCTGGAGTCCTACGGCTGGCGGATCGCCTTCTTCATCGGTGGCCTGCTGGGCCTGATCGGCATGTGGCTGCGCCGCTCGCTGGTGGAGACCGAGCAGTTCGAGGAGAACGCCGAGAAGGCGCGCGCGACGAAGCACCCGCTGCTGCAGACGATCAAGCACCACCCCAAGGCCGTCGTGCAGCTGTGCGCGTTCACCCTGCTGTCGACGCTGTCGTACTACACGTTCTTCAGCGCGCTGACGCCGTTCGCGATCAGGTTCCGGGGCGCGGACGAGACCGACGTCTTCCTCGCGCTGTCGATCGGCACGGCGCTGTTCGTGGCGCTGTGCTACCCGTTCGGGAAGCTGTCGGACCACGTCGGGCGCAAGCCCCAGCTCCTGCTGTGGTCCGGTGCGATGGCGGTGCTGATCGTGCCGCTGTCGTTCCTGGTGCGGGACAACCTGTTCTCGCTCATCGTCGTCTTCTGCACCGGCCTCGGGCTCTACGCGCTGATGGCCTCGATCGCGCCGGCGATCATGAGCGAGCTGTTCCCGACGGAGCTGCGGGCCACCGGCATCGGGGCCTGGTACAACCTCACGGTCGCCACGTTCGGAGGCACCGCGCCGCTGGTCATCGTCGCGCTGTCCGACGCCGGCCACCCGCTGTGGTTCTTCTGGTACGTGGCGATCGCCGCCGCGGTCGCGTTCGCCGTCATCCTCACCCTCAAGGAGACCAAGGGCACCGAGCTGCGCTGAGGCGGCCTGAGGGGCCTCAGGGCCCCTCCCGGGCCGGCGGTCTGCCCGACCGGCCGATGCCGGGGGACACCCCTCAGCGCGACCGTCGACGTCGTAGGAACCGACGACGACAGGAGACGGTCATGGCGACCTACCCGAACCCCGGGCTCGAGGCCGAGCTGGCCTACCGCCGCGAGGTGCTGCGTGAGATCGGCCGCGGGACGCGCACCCGGCGCGGCCCGTGGTCCACCCGCCGCCGGCGGACGCACTGACCGCGACGGCCGGGGCGCCACCCGTCCCGGCCGTCACGGAGGCGTCGGGGGACCGTGCCACGATCCAGGACGTGCCGCAGTGGGACGACCGCCCCCTGGTGGGCCGCGCCGAGGAGCTGTCCCGGCTGCTGGCCTCGGTCGACCGCGCCCTCGAGGGGCGCAGCTGCGCGGTCCTGCTGGCCGGTGACGCCGGGGTCGGCAAGACGCGGCTGCTCGACGAACTGGCCGCCCGCGCCACCGAGCGGGGGGTCCGCGTCCTCGTCGGCCACTGCGTCGACCTCGGGGACGTCGGCCTGCCCTACCTGCCCTTCGTGGACCTGCTGCGCCCGGTGACCGGTGACCGGTCGACCGTCGCCGGGCAACCGGCGCCGGCCGGGCTCCTGGCCGGCCGGGCGCCGGTCGCCGTGCCCCGGCCGCCGGACGGGGAGGCCGCCGACCTCGGCCGGCCGCTGCCGCACCTCGCCCCCCGCCCCCTCCTGGACGACGGCAGGCTGCAACTGTTCGAGGCGGTCGCCGCGCTGCTCACCGAGCTGGCTGCGGACACGCCGCTGCTCCTGGTGCTGGAGGACGTGCACTGGGCCGACCGCTCCAGCCGTGACCTGCTGCGCTACCTGCTCGCCCGCCTCGCCGAGGAGGCGGTGGCGATGGTGGTCTCCTACCGCTCCGACGACCTGCACCGCCGCCACCCCCTGCGCCCGCTGCTGGCCGAGCTGGTGCGGCTGCCCGGGGTGGAGCGGCTGGAGCTGGAGCCGCTGCCGGACGCCGCCGTCGGTGAGCTGGTGCGCGGGCTGGCCGCCGGTGTCCCGGAGAAGACGGTGGACGACGTCGTCGCCCGTGCCGAGGGCAACGCCTTCTACGCCGAGGAGCTGACGGCCGCCGGCCTGGCCGGGGAGACGCTGCCGCTGGCGCTCACCGACGTGCTCCTGACACGGGTGGAGCAGCTCGGGCAGGCCGCCCAGCGCGTGCTGCGGGTGGCCGCCGTCGCCGGCCGGAGGGTCCGCCACGAGCTGGTGGCCGCGGTCGGCGGGCTCGCCCCCGCGGAGCTGGAGGCGGCCCTCGCCGAGGCGGTGCACCACCACCTGCTGGTGGTCACCGAGGGCGGCCGGTACCGGTTCCGGCACGCGCTGCTGCGCGAGGCCGTGCTCGCCGATCTGCTGCCCGGGGAACGGGTGCGGCTGCACGCCGCGATCGCCGCCCACCTCGCGGCCACCCCCGGCGCGGGCACCGCCGCGGAGCTGGCCCACCACGCCCGTGGCAGCAACGACCTCCCGAGCGCCTTCGCCGCCTCGCTGGACGCCGCCGCCGAGGCCGGCCGCGCGGGGGCGCCGGCCGAGCAGCTGCAGCACCTGGAGGCGGCGTTGGCCCTGTGGCCGGCGGTGCCCGACGCGGCCGAGCGGGCCGGCCGGGACCACACCACGCTGCTGCTGGACACCGCGGCCGCCGCCCGCCGGGGTGGCGAGCTGCACCGCGCGGTGGCGCTGCTCCGCGAGGCGCTCGTGTTGCTGGGCGAGGCCGGCGACCCGGTGGTGCGGGCGCGGGTCCACTACACCCTGGCCCAGGCGCTCGGGCGGATCGAGGACCAGGCCGCGGCGCACCGCGAGAGCACCCGCGCGATGGAACTGGTCCCGGCGCAGCCGCCGTCGGTCGTCCGCACCTGGGCGGCGGCCACCCACGCGCGCACCAGCTACGACGTGAGCCGGTGGGCCGACGGGGACGCCGCCGCCGAGGAGGCGCTCGCGGCCGCCGACGCGCTGGGCCTGGACAGTGCGTGGGCCGACACCGCGGTGTCGCTGGCGCGGGTCCGCGGCTCCGGGGACCGCGCCGCGGTGCGCGCCCGGCTGGAGGAGGCGCTCGCCCGTGCCCGCCGGTCGGGCGACACCGACGTCGAGCTGCGGGTGCTGTTCAACCTCGCCGTCGTGCCGTACGAGGACGGCGCGCTGGCCGAGTCCCTGGCCCGGGTCGACGCCGGGCTCCACCGCGCCCGCGAGCTGGGTGTGGAGTGGGCGTTCTACCCCGCCGAGCTGCGCCACCTGGGCGTCGTCGTCCGCTACGTGTCCGGCGACTGGGACGGCAGCCTGGCCCTGGCCGAGGAGCTGGCGCGGGTGCCCGACATGGCGGCGCACGTGCGCGCGGCGGGGCTGCTGGTGCAGGTCGGCCGCGGGGACCCCGCCGCCGCCAGGCGACTGGCCTGGGCCCGGGGGATGACCGCCCGGCTGGACGCCCACGTCCTGCTGCTGCTGGCCACGGCGGGGGCGGAGATCGACCTGGCCGCCTGGGCCGGGGACGCCGCCACCGCCGTGGCGCGGGCCCGTGCCGCGGTGCAGCAGGTGCACGCGTACTGGAACTACGACCGGCTGGCGGTGGTGCGCCTGGTGGCGACGGCGCTCGCGCCGGTGGGTGACGCGGCGGCGGCCGCCCGGCTGGCCGGCGACCGGAGCGCGGCGCAGCGGTGGGTGGCCGCCGGTGAGGAGCTGGTCGGGGAGGCCCGCTCGGCCGTCGAGGACCACCGCCGGGGGATCGGCGGGTACGGCGTGGAGGCCGCCGCCTGGCGGGCCCGGGTGGAGGCGGAGGCGGCCCGGCTGACGGGGCGGGCGTCACCCGAGCTGTGGCGGGCCGCGGTCGACGGGTTCGGGTACGGGCACGTCTTCGAGCAGGCGCGGTCCCGGCTGCGGCTCGCCGAGGCACTGCTCGCCACGGACGACCGCGACGGCGCGGCCGAGGAGCTGCGCGCGGCGGGGGAGACGGCGGTGCGGCTGGGGGCGGCGCCGCTGCAGGCCGCCGTCGTCGCGCTGGCCCGCCGGGCGCGGCTGCCACTGGACCTGCCGGGGGCGCGTCGCGTCGTCGAGGCAGGCGCGGTGTTCACGCCGCGGGAGGCCGAGGTGCTGCGGCTGCTGGCCCGGGGGCGCACCAACCGGCAGATCGGCGCCGAGCTCTACATCAGCGAGAAGACGGCCAGCGTGCACGTGAGCAACATCCTGGCCAAGCTCGGCGCCGGTGGCCGCACCGAGGCGGTGGCGATCGCCGCCGCCCGCGGCCTGCTCTGAACTCGTCGACCCACGGTCGGCCGGGCGCGTCCGCGGAGCTGCCCGGTCAGAGCATCGTCCGGAGGCGCTCCCGGCGGGCGCGGAGGACGTCGACCGACGCCGACGCCGACGGTGGTCCGGGCACCGACTGGCGCAGCTGGGTGTGCACCACCGCGTGCGGCTGCGAGGTGCGGGCGGCGACCCGGCTCACCAGCCGGTTGATCTCCCGCCGCAGCTCGGCCGCGTCGCGCCAGGAGCGGCCGGCGTCGTCCTCCTCGGGGTGGTCCTCGACGGGGAGGAGCCCGGCGTCGTCGTCCTCGTGGTGGGCCCGCTGGGCGATCCGCAGCCGCAGCTCGTCGTCCCGCTTGGCCAGCAGCGACGCCGTCTGCTCGGCGGTGAGCAGACCGGGGATGCCGAGGAAGTCCTCGTCCTCCGGCTGCACCGTCGGCGGCCGCCCCTCGCCGGTGTGCGCCGTGCCGCCGTGCAGCACGTGGGCGAACCGGGCGTCGGCCTCCAGGGCCTCGAACTGCTTGACGGTGTCGCCGACCTCGCGCTCCTTGGGCGGCAGCGGTTCGAGGTCGAGCTCGTCGCCCTGCACCGTCTTCGGTGGCGGCATGACGTGGTTGCGCTGCTCCTCCATCGACGCGGCCAGGCCCAGCAGCGGCCGGACGGCGGGGAGGAAGACGGTGGCCGACTCGTGCGGCGCGCGGGAGCGGACGACGCGGCCGACGGCCTGGGCGAAGAACAGCGGCGTCCGGTAGGAGGTCATCCAGGCGAGGACGGCGGCCCGCGGGACGTCGACGCCCTCGGAGATCATCCGGACGCAGACGGCGATCCGCGCCGACCCGGTGGCGAAGCGTTCGATCTTCTTCGACGCCTTGGGGTCGTCGGACAGGATCAGCTCGGCCGCCCTGCCGGTGACCCGGCGGACGATCTTGGCGTAGGCGCGGGCGTCGTCCTGGTCGCTGGCGAGGATCAGCCCCGCGGCGTCGGGCATGCCACCCGCCTCGCGCAGGTGGGTGATGCGGTCGTCCATCGCGGCGATGACGTGCGGCACCCACTGGCCCTTGGGGTCCAGCGCGGTGCGCCAGGCCTGCATCTCCACCGAGCGGGTGCCGGCCTCCGACAGCGACGCCGCGACGACCTCGCCGGCGGAGTTCCGCCAGCGCGAGGTGCCGGTGTAGGCGGCGAAGACCACCGGGCGGACGACGTTGTCGGCCAGGGCCTCCTTGTAGCCGTAGGTGTAGTCGGCGCGGCTGACCAGGCCCATGCCGCCCTCGCCGTCGTCGCCCTCGAAGCCGTCCTCCTCGTAGCGGACGAAGGGGATGCGCTCGTCGGGCTTGGTGCGGAACGGGGTCCCGGTCAGGCACAACCGTCGGGCGGCGCGACCGTAGGCCTCCTCGACCGCCTCACCCCAGGAGAGGCCGTCACCGGCGTGGTGCACCTCGTCGAGGACGACCAGCGTCTTGACCGCGGTCGCGCGGGCGGCGTGCAGCATCGGCTTGCCCGCGACCTGCGCGTAGGTGGTCACGTAGCCCTGGGTGCCGGCGCGCACCGGGCCGACGGCGTTGGTCAGGCCCGGGTCCAGGACGATGCCCATCCGGTCGGCGGCGTCGGCCCACTGCAGCCGCAGGTGGTCGGTGGGGCAGACGACGATGACCCGGGCGACCTCGCGGCGGGCCAGCAGCCGCGCGGCGAGGGTCAGGGCGAACGTCGTCTTGCCCGCACCCGGGGTCGCGGTGACCAGGAAGTCCTTGGGGGAGCTCTCCTCGTAGCTGGCGAGCGCGGCCTGCTGCCACGCCCGGAGCGGTCGGCTGGTCGTCTGCGGGCCCGCGGCCTCCGCTCGTGCTGCACTCCCCATGTCGGGACCCATCTTCACGGGCGGGGCGGCGACACGCCCAACCGGGCCCCTCCCGCGCGCCGTCCCGCCGCCGACGTATGGCACCGGCGCGCACCCCGTTGACCTGCACCGATGTCCTCGGGTCCCCGGTGCTGTGGCGATCGTCTCCTCGTGCGGACGAGCCGTTCCGTCCCGTCGACCCCACCGGTCCCTCGCGTCGGGACGGCGCGACGGCCGGCAGCCCCGCGTCGGTGGCTGCCCGCGCGGGTCGCTCGTCGCCGCACCCACCTCGACCCGGGTCGGCGGACCGGCCACCCGGGCGACCCCGTCCCGTGCTGCCGGCCGGGTGCGGAGCGGCGCGGACCCCTCTTGGTACGACGACGAGCCCGTGCGGGCCCGCGTGCCGGACCCGGCACGGCTCCGACTCAGCGCCGGCTCCGCAGCGCGAGGAGCGCGCCGGCGGTGAACAGCACCGCGGCGACGACCGCGTACAGCGAGGGCCGGCCACCGCGGAGCAGGTCGTCGGCGACGTTCCCCTGGTTGTTGGCGGCGTTGAACGTCGCGTGCACGAGCCCGGCCGCCAGCAGGCTCCCCCCGGCGCCGCGGACCGTGGCACCGACCAGGGGACGCAGCAGCGCGCCCAGCACGAACAGCCCGCCGATCGAGAGCGCGAGCCGGCCGGGCGCCACGTCGCCGACGAAGGACAGCGGCAGGTGGACGCCGGCGAACGGGACGGCGGTGAGCGCCGCGGCCGGCAGGAAGCCGTACCGCTGCTCCAGCCGCCCCTGGAAGAAGCCCGCCCAGACCGTCTCCTCCCACAGGTGCACCAGCAGCACCGCGGTCAGCACGGAGAGGACCCCCCGGCCCAGCGTGGCGGGCAGGTCCCCGGTCTCCAGGTCCGCTCCCACGGCCGCACCGACGGCGAGGGTGAGCACCGGCAGGCCCAGCAGCACCGCGGCCCACCAGCCGACACCGAAGCGCCACCGGACCGCGCGGCGGAGCAGGGCCCGGACGGCTCCGGAACCGTCGGCGACCGCGGTGACCCACAGGGCCGCGGGCAGCATCACCACCAGCGTCGTCCCGAGGGCGAACGGCTCCTGGGGCAGGGGGCCGCCGGGGAGGACCCCGTGCGCGGTGAGCGCCGGGACCGACATCAGCGGCCACCCCAGGCCGCACAGCAGCACGAGGAAGGCGGTCAGCGGGCGCCGCGCGACCCGGTCGCGCAGGCCGCCGGGTGAGGCGGCGGCGGGCCGCCGGGGATGGGTGGCGGACATCGATCCGACCTGCTCCCGGTCCGGGTGGAGGGCTGACCGCGTGGGCCGGGCGTCGCGCGGGGGCCTCACCGGGCGGGGACGGACGGCGCGCCGGCCTCCTGCTGCTCCGTGGTGCCGCGGCCCCGGACCAGAGGCGCGGTGAGCGCCGTGACGAGGGCGACGGCCAGCACGGCGAGCACCACCGGCTGCCCCCCGGACAGCAGGTCGTCGATGATCGAGTCCTCGCTGTTGCTGGCGTTCCACACGGCGTGCAGCACCGCGACGGCGAGCACGCTGCCGGCCGTCCCGCGCAGGACGACCCCGACCAGCAGGCGGAACAGCAGCGCGACGACCAGCAGGAACCCCAGGTCGCCCAGCACCGAGGACGCGGTGAACTCCCCGGCGAACGACATGGGGACGTGGATGGCCGCGAAGGCCACGCCGGTCAGTGCGGCCGCCGCCACGAGACCGTGCCGGCGCTCGAGGTGGACCTGCACGAAACCGGCCCAGACGGTCTCCTCCCACAGGTTCACCAGGAACAGGGGCAGGAGGGCGGACAGCGTGCCGCCCAGCAGGACCGAGGGCAGGTCCGCGGTCTCCAGGGTCCGGTCGAGCGCCAGGCCCAGGACGAGGGTCCCGACCGGCACGCCGAGCAGCACCGCGACCCACCAGCCGAGGCCGAACCGCCACCGGAACGTGCGCGCGAACAGCCGCCGCACGCCGGCGCGGCCCTCCGCGACGGAGACCACCCAGACGGCGGCGGGGAGCATCACCAGGACGGTGAGCGCCAGGGCGAAGACCTCGACGGGGAGCTGCCCTCCCGGCAGCAGGCCGTGGTAGGTGAGCGCGGGCACGCTGAGGACCGCCCATCCCAGGGGGAGTGCGACGAGCAGGAAGGCGGTCACGGGGCGGCGGGCCACCCAGCCGCGCCGGCCGCCGCCGGTGGTGTCGCCGGTGCGGGGGACCGTGGGTACGGGGGTGCCCCGGCCGTCGTCGAGAGCGGACATGTCAGGACCTTCTTCCGGTTCGGAGGACGGTCGGCTCGCCGAGCGCGCGGGCGGGGGAGACCGACGCGGTGGTAACGGCGGCGAGGTCGAGGGCCCGGACGACGTCGGCCTCCCGGGCGGCCTGCACCAGGCACAGGCACCGGCCCTCGCCGGGGAGGAGCCACGCGGCGCACCAGCGGACCGCCGTCCCCGCCGAGCCGAGCCGGGTCACCGCCCGGGACAGCGCGCGGTGCATCTCCACCGCGTCGTCCGCCGACGGCGGGCAGCTGCGGACCTCCACCAGGTACAGGCCCGTTCCGCCGTGCCGTCGGTCGACCACGCGGGCACGATCCCGCGACGGCGTCCCCGGCACACCGGGAGACCTACGGACGGCGGTACGGGTACTGCCGCGGACCCGTACTCCGCCGTTACGGTCCCGGCCATGGCGCGGCGGGGAGCCCCCGCTCCCGGGCACCGGCTGCCCGCGGAGCGCAGCTCCTTCGTCGGCCGGCGGGCGGAGCTGGGTCGCCTCCGGGCGCTGCTCGCCGAGTCCCGGCTGGTCACGCTGGTGGGTCCGGGCGGGGTGGGCAAGACCCGGCTGGCGCTCCGGGCCGCGGCCGAGTCCGGCCGGTCCTTCCCGGACGGCGTCGCGCTGGCCGACCTCACCGCGGTCGCCGACCCGGCGCTGGCGGCCGCGCAGGTCGCCGCCGCCTTCGACGTCCGCGACTCCACCGGCCGCTGGCTGCCCGCCTCGCTGGCCGAGGTGCTGGGCGAGCGGCGGCTGCTGCTGGTCCTCGACAACTGCGAGCACCTGCGCGACGCCGCCGCGGTGCTGGTCGACGCGCTCACCGGCGCCTGCCCCGGACTGTCGGTCCTGGCCACCAGCCGGACGCCGCTCGACGTTCCCGGCGAGGCGCTGTGCGCGGTACCGCCGCTGGCCGCAGCGGACGCGATCGCGCTCCTCCGGCAGCGGGCCGCGGCGGCGGTCCCCGGCCTGGAACTCACCCCCGCCGACGACCCCGCCCTCGCCGAGCTGTGCCGGCGCCTCGACGGCATCCCGCTCGCCCTCGAGCTGGCCGCCGTCCGGCTGCGCGCGCTCACCGCCGTCCAGCTGCTCGACCGGCTCGACGACCGGTTCGGCCTGTTGCGCCGGTCCGGGCCGGCGGGTCCGGACCGGCACCGCACGCTGCGCGCGACGATGGCCTGGAGCGCGGACCTCCTCGGCGCCCCGGAGCGGCTGCTGTGGCGGCGCGCCTCGGTGTTCGCCGCGGGGTTCGAGCTGACCGCGGCCGAGGCGGTGTGCGCGGACGCCGAGCTGCCCGCCGGCGACGTGCTCGACACCCTGACCCGGCTGGTGGAGGCGTCGCTGCTCGACGTCGACCGGATCGGCGGCGGGACGGCGTTCCGGATGCTGGAGACGGTGCGGGCGTTCGGCCGGGAACTGCTCGGGGACTCCGGGGAGGCCGACCGCGTGCGACGGCGGCACCGGGACTGGTGCGCCGGCCGGGTCGCGGGGGCGGCGGCGGAGTTCCTCGGGCCGGCGCAGGTCACGGCGTTCGACCGGCTGGCCGCCGTCCACCCCGAGCTGGCCGCGGCCCTGGAGTACTGCCTGCGGACGCCGGGAGAGGCGCGGGCCGGCCTCGCCGTGGCGGCCGACGCCTGGCTGTACTGGGCCACCCGCGGTCACCTCGGCGAGGGCCGGCACTGGCTGGACCTGCTGCTGCGCGCGGTGCCCGACGCCTGCCCGGAGCGGGCACGGGGACTGGTGGTCGCCGGCTACCTCGCGCTGGTCGGGACCGACCCCGAGGCCGCCGTCCCGTTGCTGGAGGAGGGGCGACGGGTGGCGGTGGTGCTCGGCCTGCCGGCCGTCGCGGCACTGGGCACCCAGTACCTCGGCCAGGCGGCGCTCTTCCGCGGCGACCTCGCCTCCGCCGACCGCCTGCTCCGGGAGGCCGTGGCGGCCGGCGAGGGGACCGCGGCGTTCTGCTGGGCCGACATCGGCATCGTCGCCCTCCTCGCCGGCGACCTCGCCGCCGCCGACACGGCGTTCGGGACGAGCCTGCGCACGGCAGCCGACCCGTGGACCCGCTCGCACGCGCTGTGGGGGCGCGGCCTGGGGCGGCTGGCCGCGGGGGACCCGGCCGCGGCGACCGTGCTCGGGGAGGAGGCGCTGCGGCTCATGCGGGAGGTCGACGACCGCAGCGGCACCGCGCTGTGCGTGGCGGCGCTCGGCTGGGCCGCGGCCGCGCGTGGGGACGGCGACGCGGCCGCGCGGCTGGCCGGCGCCGCCGACGCGGTGTGGCGGTCGATCCCGGCGCGGCTCCCGGCGCCGCTGACCGCGGTGGACGACCGCTGGCGGCAGGCCGCCCGACGCACCCTCGGCGCGCGGCGGTGGGCCGCGGGGTACGCGGAGGGCAGCGCCCTGGACCGGGCGGCGGCGGTGGCGCTCGCGCTCGGCGAGGCCGTGGACGCCGCACCACCCCCGGCCCCGCCGTCCGGACCGCTCACCCGCCGTCAGCTGGAGGTGGCCGGCCTGGTGGCGCAGGGGCTGACCGACCGGGAGATCGCCGCCCGGCTGGTCATCTCACCGCGGACGGCGGAGTCCCACGTCGAGCAGATCCTCACCCGGCTGGGCTTCCGGTCCCGCGCCGAGATCGCCGCCTGGGTGGTGACCCGGCGCTCCTCCGGGCCGCACCGCGGCCGGACGCCGTCCCCCCGCTGAACCGCGCCGCGCGGTCGAGCCCTCGTCGGGCTCAGTCGGCCGGCTCGTCCACCCAGTCGGGGCCGTTGACCTCGCCCGGGCCGGCCAGGTCGGCGGCGTCGACGATCGTGTACGCGTAGCCCTGCTCGGCGAGGAACCGCTGCCGGTGGGCGGCGTACTCGCTGTCGAGGGTGTCGCGGCTGACCACGGTGTAGAAGTGCGCCTGCCGGCCGTCGGCCTTGGGACGGAGCACCCGGCCGAGCCGCTGAGCCTCCTCCTGCCGCGAGCCGAACGTGCCCGACACCTGCACGGCGACGGCCGCCTCGGGCAGGTCGATGGAGAAGTTGGCGACCTTGGACACCACGAGGGTCTTCAGCTCCCCGGCCCGGAAGGCGTCGAACAGCCGCTCGCGCTCCTTGTTGGTCGTCGAGCCCTGGATGACGGGGGCGTCGAGGGCCTGGCCGAGCTCCTCGAGCTGGTCGAGGTAGGCGCCGATGACGAGCTTCTGCTCGTCGGGGTGGCGCGCCAGCACCCGCCGGATCACCGGCAGCTTCGACGACGCGGTCGCCGCGATCCGGTAGCGCTCCTCGGGTTCGGCGACCGCGTAGGTCATGCGCTCCTCGTCGTCCAGGGAGACCCGGACCTCGATGCACTCGGCCGGCGCGATGTAGCCCTGCGCCTCGATGTCGCGCCACGGGGCGTCGTAGCGCTTCGGGCCGATGAGGGAGAAGACGTCGTCCTCCCGGCCGTCCTCGCGCACCAGCGTGGCGGTCAGCCCCAGCCGGCGACGCGACTGCAGGTCGGCGGTCAGGCGGAAGATCGGCGCGGGCAGCAGGTGCACCTCGTCGTAGACGATCAGGCCCCAGTCCTGCGCGTCGAACAGGTCCAGGTGCCGGTACTCGCCCTTCCGGCGTGTGGTGATCACCTGGTAGGTCGCGATGGTGACCGGGCGGATCTCCTTGCGCTCCCCGGAGTACTCGCCGATCTCGTCCTCGGTCAGCGACGTGCGCGCGATCAGCTCGCGCTTCCACTGCCGCCCGGCGACGGTGTTGGTGACGAGGATCAGCGTGGTCGCCTTCGCCTCGGCCATCGCGGCGGCGCCGACCAGCGTCTTGCCCGCCCCGCAGGGCAGGACGACGACGCCCGAGCCGCCGGCCCAGAAGCCGTCCACGGCCTCCTGCTGGTAGTCCCGCAGGTGCCAGCCGCTCTGGTCCAGCTCGATCGGGTGGGCCTGGCCGTCGACGTAGCCGGCGAGGTCCTCCGCCGGCCAGCCGACCTTGAGCAGGGCCTGCTTGAGCCGGCCGCGCTCGGACGGGTGGACGACGACGGTGTCCTGGTCGATCCGCGCGCCGAGCATCGGGGCCACCCGCTTCGAGCGGATGACCTCCTCGAGGACCGCGCGGTCGGACGTGGTCAGCACCAGCCCGTGCACCGGGTTGTTGGCCAGGGTCAGCCGGCCGAAGCGGTCCATGGTGTCGGCGACGTCGACCAGCAGCGCGTGCGGCACCGGGTAGCGGGAGTAGCGCACGAGGGCGTCGACGACCTGCTCGGCGTCGTGGCCGGCGGCGCGGGCGTTCCACAGCGCGAGCGGGGTGACCCGGTAGGTGTGCACGTGCTCGGGGGAGCGCTCCAGCTCGGCGAACGGGGCGATCGCCGCCCGGCAGTCGCGCGCGAGCGGGTGGTCGACCTCGAGCAGCAGGGTCTTGTCCGACTGGACGATGAGGGGTCCGTCGTTCACGGATACCTTCCGGCAGCAGGCGTCCTGCCGACGGGCGCGGTCAGCAGGGGGGACGGGGTCGCGGAGGACCACCGCCAAGACAACCACGCCCGGCGTCGGGACCTTCCCGCCGTCGACCGTGGTGACCGCGCCCGCCGACGCGCCCGCCCTGTCGCCTCAGGCGCCGGCCGGCACCTCCAGCGGCTGCGGCGTGAACATCGGCGGCTCCTGGTCCGGTGTCAGGGCGGTCGGCCCGTACAGCCAGTCGACGAACGAGTAGTCGTGCACGTCACGGCGGCGGAGCAACTCGTTGCGGGACAGCCGCGGGCCGTCGGTGAGGTGCCACAGCTCGCCCCACGCACGGGCGGTGGTGAGCACCCGCCGGCAGTGCTCCGGCCGCACCGCGTTGTACGCCGCCAGCGCGGCGTCCCAGTCCGGGCTGCCCGCCGCCAGTTGTGCGCCGACGTGCTCGGAGAGGACCCACGCGTCCTCGATGGCCATGACCGCGCCCTGCGCCAGGTACTGCAGCGGCGGGTGGGCGGCGTCCCCGGTCAGGACCAGCCGGCCCTGGACCCAGTCCATGATCGGCTCGCGGTCGAACATCCGCCACCAGCGGTCGCGCCACATCAGCGGCAGGCCCGCCCGGACCTGGTCGCAGGTGCCGGCGAAGGCCGCGTCGAGCTCGTCGGGCGTGCCCCAGTCCTCCTGGCCGGCCAGGGCCTTGGGCGACCGGAACACCGCCACCTGGTTGAACATCTCGCCCTGCCGCAGCGGGTACTGCACGAAGTGGCAGTGCGGCCCGACATAGACCACGACGTCGGACATCGAGACGTCCATCTGCGCGACCTGCTCGGCGGGGATGGCCCCCCGGTAGGCCACGTACGCCGAGCTCACCGGCTGGTCGTCGCTGATCATCGGCCGCGCCACCGAGTACAGGCCGTCGGCGGCGATGACCACGGGAGCGACCTCGCGACCGCCCTGGTGGACGACGGCCACCCCGTCGTCCACGTGCTCGTAGGCGGTCACCGCGGCGTTGTTGACCAGGTCGACCCCGGCGGCGCGGCAGGCCCGCAGCAGGGTGCCGTGCAGGTCGCTGCGGTGGATGACCACGTACGGGGAGCCGTAGCGCTGCCGGGCGTCGGCGAGGTCCAGGCGGGTGAGCACCGAGCCGTCGAGGGCGTCCCTCATGACGAGGTTCTCCGGTTGCACACCGAGGCGGAGCACCTCGTCGAGCAGGCCCCAGGAGTCCAGGATCCGGGTGCAGTTGGGCGCGATCTGCAGGCCGGCCCCGACCTCGCCGAACTCGGGGGCGCGTTCCAGGACGCGCACCCGCAGCCCCTTCCGCGTCAGCGCGAGGGCGTTGGCCAGGCCGCCGATGCCCCCGCCGACGACCAGGACGTCGACGTCGCTCACGACGACGCCTCCCGGGCGACCAGGTCGTCGACCACGGTGTTCTCGCATCGACCGAGGCCGGCGATCTCGGTGGTCACGACCTGCCCGGCGCTCAGGTAGCGGGCCGGCTTGCGGGCGTGGCCGACGCCGCCGGGGGTGCCGGTGGCGATCACGTCACCGGGGCGCAGCGTGATCATGGTGGAGACGTACTCGACCAGGGCGACCGGGTCGAACAGCAGGTCGCCGGTGGTGTCCTTCTGCACGGTCTCGCCGTCGATGCGGGTGCTGATCTCCAGCGTCGGGCGGACGCCGCCGGGCAGCTCGTCGGGGGTGACCAGGTACGGGCCCAACGGGGTGGTGGCCTCCCAGTTCTTGCCCTGCAGCCACTCGCGGGTGCGGAACTGCCAGTCGCGGCAGGTGATGTCGTTGAGCACCGCGAAACCGGCGATCGCGGCCTCGGCCTGCGTGCCCCTCGCCCGGCGGACCGGTGCGCCGATGACCAGCGCGAGCTCGCACTCCCAGTCGAACTCGGTGGTCTCCGGGGGCTTGACGATGTCGTCGGTCGCGCCGATGAGGGTGTCGGCGTACTTGGAGAACAGCGTCGGGTACTCCGGCAGGTCCCGGCCCATCTCCAGGATGTGGTTGCGGTAGTTCAGCCCGACGCAGACGACCTTGCCCGGGCGGGGGACGACGGGGGCGTAGACCGCACCGCGCACCTCGGCCACCCGCTCGGTCGCGGCCGCGGCCCGCTCCTGCCAGCCGGGGGTGGCCAGGAACGCACCGAGGTCGGTGGCCCCCAGGTCCACGAGGTGGTCGTCGTCGACGCGGACCGCGCGCGTCCGCTCGTCCAGGGTGCGGATGGTGGCCAGCTTCATCGGGTGCCCTCCACGTGCACGCGGTCCAGGTGCAGGGCCTCGAGGACCGGGGTGTCGCTGAACCGGAACAGGTCCAGCGCGCCGGAGTCCGAGTCCGACGCCGAGGCCTCCGAGCGCACCGACAACGGCTCCCAGGAGGGGACGACGAACAGGTCGCCGCGCTGCACCCGCCAGGAGGCCCCGCCCACGGTGACCGTGCCGGTGCCGTCGAAGACCTGGTAGACCGAGGAGCCGGCCTCCCGCCGCGGCGCGGTCTCCGCCCCGGCGCGGACGCGGTGCATCTCGGCGCGGATGGTCGGCAGGACGTCGCCGCCGGTGGTGGGGTTGGTGTAGCGGACCGCGGCGTGGCCGGGCTCGACGACCCCGGGGTGCCCCTCAGCCTCCAGGTCCAGCTGGTCGGTCAGCGCGGCGTCGGTGTCGACCCACCGGTAGTTCAGCAGCGGCGTGCCCGGCGTGGCACCGGGGGCGGACACCGGGCGCAGGCCGGGGTGGCCCCACAGCCGCTGGGAGCGGGACCGCTCGGGCGTGGTCCGCTCGGCGTCGCTGATCTGCTCGCGGCCGAACTCGAAGAACTGCGACTCGGTGGCGTACTGGAACGGGATGTCCAGCCCGTCGATCCAGGCCATCGGCTTCTCGGCGGCGTTGTGGTGGGCGTGCCAGTTCCACCCGGCCTGCGGCAGGAAGTCCCCGCGGTTCATCGGCACCGGGTCGCGGCCCACCACGGTCCACACGCCCTCGCCCTCGACGACGAAGCGGAACGCGTGCTGGGTGTGCCGGTGCTCGGGGGCGTCCTCACCCGGCATCAGGTACTGGATCGCCGCCCACAGGGTCGGGGTGGCGTACGGCTTGCCGCCCAGCGCCGGGTTGGCCAGCGCGATCGCGCGGCGCTCGCCGCCGCGGCCGACCGGCACCAGGTGGCCGGCCTGGTCGGCCAGCTCCAGCAGGTGGGACCACCGCCACACGTGCGGTACCGCCTTGGAGCGGGGGTGTGCCGGCATCAGGTCGCCGATCTCGGTCCACAGCGGGACCAGCAGCTCGCGCTCGAAGCCGCGGTACAGCTCCTCCAGCGCCGGGGACGGGGTCGGCTGGCCGGGCGCGTCGACCGCGGTCAGCGAGACCGGGGAGGTGAGTTGCTGGGTCATGACGGGCATTCCTCCGATACGGCGTGGTCCGGTGGACAGGGGGGTCGGCCCTGGTCTGTGGCCTACCCGCGGGGGCGCGGAGGACCGCAGCGCGGGCGAGCCGTCACCGTCCAGGGTCCGTTGCGTTCTGCAGCACGCCCATACAATTCTGATGTGAAGAACCGGCCGTCGTACGCGATCGCCAGCGTCGACCACGCGCTGCAGCTGGCGACCGCCCTGCAGGTCGAGGGCTCGCTCAGCGTCAGCGAGGCGGCCGAGCGGCTCGGCGTGGCCCGCTCCACCGCCCACCGGCTGCTGGCGATGCTGGTCTACCGCGACTTCGCCGCACAGGACGGCGACCGGCGCTACGTGGCCGGGCCGGTGCTCTCCCTCGGCGCGCACTCCCAGTCGCGCACCGCGCTGCTGCGCACCCTCGCCCTGCCGCACCTGGAGGCGCTGGTGGAGCGGGTGGAGGAGACGGCGAACCTGCTGATCCTCGCCGGGGACCACGTGCGCTTCATCGGGTCGGTGGAGTGCAAGCAGGCCCTGCGCGTGGGCGACCGCGAGGGCATGGTCTTCCCCGCCCACCTCACCTCCGGCGGCAAGCTCATGCTGGCCGACCTGCCCGACGAGCAGCTCGACGCCTTCTACGCCGAGGAGAAGTGGGCGGACCGTCCCGGCGAGCGGCCGGACCTCGCGGCGCTGCGCCGGGAGCTGCGCACGGTCCGGGAACGCGGGTTCGCCATCAACGCCGGCCGCACCGAGACCGGCCTCACGGCGATCGGGCGGGCCCTGCGGCTCGACGGCGGCCGGGCCGAGGCCGCGCTCTCGGTGTCGCTGCCCACGGTCCGGTTCTCCGAGGAGAAGCTGCCGCACCTGGTCGCAGCCCTGGCCCTGACCGCCCGCGACATCGAGCAGGACCTCGCGCGCGCCCTCGCCCGCGGCGCCTGACGACGAGCGCCGGCACCAGCCGCCCGCCGTCCGGCCGGTCAGCGCCAGTCGCGCAGCCGCAGCGGTGCCTCGTCCCCGCCGGGACGTCGCACCAGCACCTGGTTGACGCCCATGACCCCGCGCTCGAAGGCCAGCGCGCTGGCGGCCATGTACAGCCGCCAGACCCGGGCGCGCCCCTCGGAGCTGGCCGCGACGGCGGCGTCCCAGTGCTTCTCCAGCCGCTCGACCCAGGAGCGCAGCGTCAGCGCGTAGTGCCGGCGCAGCGCCTCGACGTCGAGCACCTCCAGGCCGCCGGCCTCCACGGCGGTGACCGTGCCGGCCAGGCTGAGCAGCTCCCCGTCGGGGAAGACGAACCGGGTGATGAAGGTGTCCGGGTCCCAGCCCGCGGTCGCCTCGTCGTTCCAGGCGATGGCGTGGTTGAGCAGCCGGCCACCCGGGCGCAGCAGGTCGCGCAGTGCGCCGACGTACCCACGCATGCCGGCCGCGCCGACGTGCTCGGCCATGCCGATCGAGCTGACCGCGTCGAAGGGCCCGTCGGAGACGTCGCGGTAGTCCTGGACCCGGATCTCGACCCGGTCCGACAGCCCCGCCTCGGCGACCCGCGCGCGGGCGAGATCGGCCTGGGCCCGGGAGAGGGTGATCCCGACGGCGGTGGCCCCGTACCGCTGCGCGGCGTGCAGCGCGAGGCTGCCCCAGCCGCAGCCGACGTCGAGCAGCCGGGCTCCGGGGGAGAGGTCGAGCTTGCGGCAGACCAGGTCGAGCTTGGCCTCCTGGGCGGCGTCGAGCCCCGTGGCCGGGGACTCCCAGACCGCGCAGGAGTAGACCATCGTCGGGCCCAGCACCATCCGGTAGAAGTCGTTGCTGACGTCGTAGTGGTGGGTGATCGCGGCGGCGTCACGGGCGCGGGAGTGCCGGCGTCCGAACCGGCGCAGGCGCACCTCCTCCGGCGGCGGCGCGGGCGCGGGGCCGAGGGCGCCGAGCCGGGCGGCGGTGCCGAGCAGGTCCAGGCGCTCCCGCACGGTCGGGCGGGGGACCGCCTCGCGCGTGGCCAGCCGCCCCGCCGAGGTCAGCGCCTCCAGGGTGGCGAAGACGTCGCCCTCCATGTCGAGCTCACCGGCGACGTAGGCGCGCCCCAGGCCGAGCTCGCCCGGCGACCAGGCCAGCCGCCGCAGCGCCCGCGGGGACCGGACGGCCACCACCGGCGCCCCCTCGGGTCCGGCCACCGAGCCGTCCCAGGCGCGCAGCCGGACGGGCACCTCCTCGACGCCCAGGACCCTCTGCAGGACCGTGACCAGGGCGGTGGCGGTGCTCTCCTCGCTCCCCATGGGCAGGCAGGGTGGCCGTCGAACCCGCGGATGATCAAGCGGTTCACGCGCAGGTCACGAGGACGCGGCGGGCTCCTCGTCCTCGACCAGCGCCACCGACGTGATCCGGTGGACGGCGAAGGTGCGGCTCTCGCCCCGCCGCTCGTCGTACCCCTGCAGGAAACCGCCGGCCAGTGACACCGGTTGCACCACGCGCTGGCTCCCGCTGCCCTGCGCGTCGACGTAGCCCAGCCACACCGGCACGCCCTCGCGGACCGCGCGGGACAGCAGCTCCAGGGTGCCGGCGGTGGTCACCCCGGGCACCTGGCGCACCGCCTCGCCGCGCCGGGCGGCCAGCGCGGCGTCCCCGGCGCGGATCTCCCGCACGGTGGCGGCCATCTCGTCACCGGTCAGCGGCCGGGGTGCGGCGGCGGTCGTGCCCCCGGGACGGCGCCCCGCGGCGCGTGGCCGGGCGGGGGGGCGGGTGAGGACGGTGCCGCCCGGCGACTCGCCGGCGGGGGCGTAGCCGGCCTCGCGGAGCACGGTGAGCACCTCGTCGGCGCCCAGCCCGCTGACCAGGACGCCGGGAGCCAGACGGCGCAGTTCGGCCCCCGCGGTCCGCCGGTCGTTGAGCACCTGGGACAGCAGCCCGTGGTCGTCGGAGCGCACGTAGCTCTCGATGGCGCCCACCCGCAGCCGGCCGTGCTGGCGCGCGACGTCGTCGACCAGGTAGTCCAGCGCCTGCGGCACCGGGGTGCGCGAGGCGCGGGCGAAGAACTCGTGCAAGTCGGTGGCCGACCAGCCGGCGTCCAGCGCCCGGCGGACACTGCCCTCCGACACCCGGAACACCGTCGCGCCGCCGGAGGACTCCACGTCGGCGACGACGGCGAGGGTGTCGGCGAGCTCGGCGACCAGCGGGCCGGGCGCCACCAGCGAGAGGTCGGGCTGGGCCAGCACGTGGTCGACCGGCTCGGGCAGCAGCCCCCGCATGCCGTCGGCGGCGCCGTCCTCCCCGGCGGCCAGCAGCCCACGGCCGCCGGTGGACAGCACCCCGCCGACCAGGACGCCGAGCCGGGCCCCCTCGGTGAGCAGGTCGGGGACCGGCGCCAGCCGGTCGGCCCGCCGCGGGGTGCGCCAGCGCAGCAGCGCGACCAGGTCGTCGGGGGCCACGCCGCTGCCGCGCGGGTACTCGCCCAGCGCCGACAGCGCCGAGCGCCGGATCGCCGGGGCGGTGTGCCGGACCAGGTCGGGGGAGAGCGCGTTGACCGCCTTGCCGTTGACGTCGCGCTGCCCGGCCAGCGAGGGCAGCCGGACGGCGTCCAGCCAGCCCCCGGCCAGCGTGGCCCACCGGTCGGGGAGGTCCTGCTCGCGCCACAGGTCGTAGGCGCGGGTGGGCAGCCACTCGTCGCGGTGCGGCCCGCCGACGTCCAGCAGGCCCGCGACGTGCGCCAGCTCCAGGAGCCAGCCGGCCTCGGGCTCGGACACGTGCAGGGCACGGGCCAGCCGCTTCTGGTCGCGGACGGCGACCCCGCCGCTGCGCAGCAGCCCCGCCGGTTCCTCCTCGAGCAGCACGAGCAGCTCGCCGACCCGGCCGACCGACTCCATCGCCGCGCCGGCCGCCTGCCGGTCCACGACCGCGGGGTCCCGCGCGACGACGGCCGGCTCGGGGCGCACCCGCGGGGCGCCGTAGGGGCGGTCGCCGCGCAGCAGCAGGCCGATCTCCCGCGGCAGCTCCACGTTGAGCGCGTCGATCCGGGCCAGCAGGCCCTGCTGCACCAGCCGGCGCGCGGGGGAGGCGCCGTTGCCGGTGCTGTCGGGGAGGTGGCCGACCGGCCGGTCGCCGGCCAGCCGCTCCAGGACCCCGCGCTCCTCGGCGGACAGCTCGCCGATCGCCCGGGGCAGGTCCGCGGGCAGCGCCAGCCGCAGCTCGCTCGCACGGCGGCCCAGGCCGGCCGGGTACCGGACCGCGCGGCGCACGGGGTCCGGCGCGTGCAGGACGTCGTCGCCCCACAGCAGGGCCCGCGTCGCCAGCCGCTCCAAAGCGGCGGCCAGCACGTCGTCGGGGACCTCGGGCAGCGCGGCGGGCAGGTCCGCGGCGTCCACGCCGTCGGTGCCGGCGAGCAGGACCACGTCGAGCACCTGCAGCGTCGCGGCGTCCAGCTCGTCGAGGGCGCGGTCGACCGAGACGGGGACCGCCAGCCGGCTGGCCAGCGCCACGACGTCGGACGGCGCCGGCCGGGCCACGTCGGGGCGGGCGGCCAGCAACGCGCCGAGCTGCTCGTCGCTGCGGGTGCGCAGCCAGGCGGCCAGCGTGGCCGGGCGGTCGGCAGACATCCGGTCAAAGTTACGTCGCCGGCGCCACCCGGTGCCGCCGCGTCCCCGGCAGCTGCGCCAGCATGACCGCGTGCACCCGGCAGCCGAGGACCCGCAGACCGGCACCGCACTGACCGGCTACCAGGCCGGGGCGCTGCGCTGGCTGGTCGGCGGGGGGATCGCCGTCGTCCTCGGGGTGCTGCTCGGTGCCGCGGCGGTCAGCATCGCCCGGGACCGCGGTGCAGGGGTGCCCGGCGTCGGCCTGGTCGTCGTCGTCCTGGTGATCTCGGGCACCGTCGCCGCCGTCGCCGGGGGCGGGGCGCTGCTGCGGCACCGCCGCTGGCGGCGGGCGCTGCAGACGGTGCCCTGGCAGACCGGCGTGCTCCGGATCGCCGGTCCGGCGGTCCTGGCCTTCGAGCCGGAGGGCTACGACGAGACCGACCCGCTGGCCGAGCCGGTGCGGCTGCGCCTGGAGAGCACCACGGTCTGGCGTACGCGAGCGGTCCAGCACCTGCACGACGCCGTCGTGCGGGCCGCGCCGGTGGGTCCCCGGGAGTGGGTGCTGACCGCCGACGGCGTGCCCACGGTGTACGGGGCCCGGGCGGTCCGGCGCCGCTGACCGACCCCGCGGTGGCGTAGTGCGTGCGTTCTGGGTACCGCTTCCGAGAAGATGTCCAGCGACGCGGCACCGCGAGGTGCACGCACCAGACGGCAACGGAGGCGATCGGCGACATGGCCAAGCGGAAGACCAAGCACGCTCACCTGGTGGAGCCCACCTGGGGCCAGTCCGACAGCGGCGGCCCGCCGCTGACGGAGTTCACCGCCGAGCCGGCCGGCCCGCTCAACCCCTTCGGCGAGGACCACGACTTCCCGCTGCCGCCGAGCCGCCTCCGGTACGCGCACCCGACCGACAAGCCCAACCGGGCCGGCGTCATGGCAGGCGAGTAGGGATGAGCACTCCCGCGCTGCCGTCCTACAGCAGTGGCACCTCCACCGTCCCCCTCCTCGGGGACACGATCGGGGCGAACCTCGACCGGACGGCGGCGCGGGTGGGCGACCACGAGGCGCTGGTCGAGTGCGCCACGGGTCGCCGGTTCACCTACCCGCAGTTCGTCGCGGAGGTCGACGCGGTCGCCCTCGGCCTGGACGCCCTCGGCGTGGCCAAGGGCGACCGCGTCGGCATCTGGGCGCCGAACTGCGCGGAGTGGGCGTTCGTCCAGTACGCCACCGCCAGGCTCGGCGCGATCCTGGTCAACATCAACCCGGCCTACCGCACCCACGAGCTGGCCTACGTGCTCCAGCAGGCCGGCATCTCGGTGCTGGTGAGCGCACCGGAGTTCAGGACCAGCGACTACCGGGCCATGGTGGACGAGGTCCGCGGGCAGTGCCCCGACCTGCGGGAGGTCGTCTTCCTGGGCTCCCCGGAGTGGGAGCAGCTGGTGGCCACCGGCCGGGCCGGCGACCGCGGCCTGCTCGCCGAGCGGGAGACCCAGCTGTCGGCCGACGACCCCATCAACATCCAGTACACGTCGGGGACGACGGGCTTCCCCAAGGGCGCCACGCTCACCCACCACAACCTGCTCAACAACGCGTTCTTCGTGGGCGAGGGCTGCGGCTACACCGAGGCCGACCGGATCTGCATCCCGGTGCCCTACTACCACTGCTTCGGCATGGGCATGGGCAACCTCGCGGCCACCTCCCACGGCGCGACGATGGTCATCCCCGCACCCGGCTTCGACCCCGCACTGACGCTGAAGGCGGTGCAGGAGGAGCGGTGCACCTCGCTGTACGGCGTCCCGACGATGTTCATCGCCGAGCTCGCGCTGCCCGACTTCGGCAGCTACGACCTGTCCAGCCTGCGGACCGGCATCATGGCCGGCTCCCCGTGCCCGGTCGAGGTGATGAAGCGGGTGGTCGCCGAGATGGGCATGACCGAGGTGACCATCTGCTACGGCATGACCGAGACCTCCCCGGTCTCCACCCAGACCGGCGCCGACGACGACCTGGACCGGCGCACCTCCACCGTCGGCCGGGTGCACCCGCACCTGGAGGTCAAGGTCATCGACCCCGAGACCGGGCTCACGGTGCCGCGCGGGACGCCGGGGGAGTTCTGCACCCGCGGCTACTCGGTGATGCTCGGCTACTGGGAGGAGCCGGAGAAGACCGCCGAGGTCATCGACGCCGCCCGCTGGATGCACACCGGGGACCTCGCGGTCATGGACGCCGAGGGCTACCTCAACATCGTCGGCCGGATCAAGGACATGGTCATCCGCGGCGGGGAGAACGTGTACCCGCGGGAGGTCGAGGAGTTCCTCTACACCCACCCCGACATCATCGACGCGCAGGTCATCGGCGTCCCCGACGAGCGGTTCGGGGAGGAGCTCATGGCCTGGGTGCGGCTGCGGGAGGGTGCCGAGCCGCTGACGGCGGAGGCGCTGCGCGAGTTCTGCGGCGGCAAGCTCGCCCACTACAAGATCCCGCGCTACGTGAAGATCGTCGACGCCTTCCCGATGACGGTCACCGGCAAGGTCCGCAAGGTCGAGATGCGTGAGGTCTCGGTCGAGGAGCTCGGCCTGCAGGCCGCCGCGGCCATCAGGAACGCCTGAGGAACGACCCCGTCCTCCCCACCCTCCGCGAGCTCAGGGCGGGACCCGGGACGGGGCCGGGCGGCTCGTCGTCATGCCGGTGCCGTCCCGGTCCGCACGGGGACGACGAGGGCGCGGTGGTCCGACAGGGGCAGCCGCACCGCCTCGGCCGGCCCGGTCGCGACGACCGGGCCCCGGGCCAGCACGTGGTCCAGCTGCCGGGTCGGGGCGTCCACCGGGAAGGTCGCGGCCCGGCCCAGGGGCTGGAGCCCCGACAGCCGCACCGCCTGCGGGGCCTGCATGTTCAGGTCGCCCATGAGGAGCAGCGGTTCGTGGGTGCCGGTCAGCGAGCGGACCAGCTTCGACAGCTGCAGCGCCCCCCAGCCGGGGACGAACGACAGGTGGGTGTTGCAGACGGTGAACTGGCCCGACGGCCCGTCGAGGACGGCGGCGACGGCGACCCGCGGCTCGTCGCCGACCAGCTTCGGACGCGGCGTCCCGCGGAACCACACCGGCACCCGGCTGCGCAGCGCCGGCAGCCGCACGACCCGCCACGACACGACCGGGTAGCGCGACAGCAGGGCGATGCCGTAGGTCGCGGACCCGGGCTGCTCCTCGCCGGTGGCCGCCATCCAGGTGCCCCCGGGCGTGCCGTGCAGCGCCGCCACGAACTGGGAGTCCACCGCGCCCATCGCCTCGGCTGCGACCGCCGTCAGGTCCGCGCCCATCGACCGCGGCTGGTCGCGGTCGACCTCCTGCAGCCCGAGGACGTCGGCGTCCAGGGACTTCACCGCCGCGGCCAGCCGCTCGACGTCGACGCGGTCGTCGACGGGGGAGCGGCCGTGGAGGATGTTGAACGTCGCGATCCGCACGGACCTCCAGTGCCCCGACCGGCGCCGTCCACACGGGCACGTTCCGAGCACGGGACGCCGGGTAGCAGGTACGGCGTGCTGCCAGACGACCGCGACGAGATCCGTGACCTCCTCAAGCGCACCGCCGTGGCGCTCAAGCAGGGCGACGTGCCCTTCGCCCTCTGCGGGGGCTACGCGGCATGGGTCCGCGGGGCACCGGAGCCCGACCACGACGCGGACTTCCTCGTCCCGGCCGCGGAGTCCGAGCGGGCGGCCAAGGTGCTGGCCGACGCCGGCCTGGAGGTCGTCGACCCCGCCGAGGACTGGCTGACCAAGGTCGTCCAGGGCAACTCGTTCGTCGACGTCCTGTGGCGCACCTGCGGGATCCCGGTGGAGATGGACCTCATCGACCGCGCCGAGGAGTTGCCGGTGCTGTCGGTGCACATGCCGGTCCTGGAGGCCACCGACATCGTGGTCACCAAGCTGATGGCCCTCGACGAGCACTACTGCGACTACTCGCGGCTGCTGCCGGTGGCCCGCGCGCTGCGCGAGCAGGTCGACTGGGCGCGGGTCCGCCGGGAGGTCGAGAGCAACGACTTCGCGGCGGTCTTCCTGATCCTGCTCGACCGGCTGGGAGTCGTCGAGGGCGTCGTCAGCGAGGGCTGAGCACCCCGGCCGGCGCGGCTGCGGCCACGGGGACGACGACGGCGGTGGCGGCCGCCGCCGTCCTCGGCGCGGCCCCGGCCAGGACGCGGGGGAAAGGGCGGGGAGGACGGCGGTCGCGCCGACTAATCTGGCAGGCAGCGGTCCCCGTACCGCGCCCGTCCTCCCGGCCCGGTGCCGGGTCCGTCCGCGACCGACTGAGAGATCAACGTGCCCACCGGCAGAGTCAAGTGGTTCAACCCGGAGAAGGGTTTCGGCTTCCTCTCCCGCGAGGACGGTCCCGACGTCTTCGTGCACAAGGACGCGCTGCCGGCCGGCACCAGCGAGCTCAAGCCGGGCCAGCGGGTGGAGTTCGGCATCGTCGCCGGACGGCGCGGTGACCAGGCGCTGCAGGTGCGCATCCTCGATCCGCTGCCGTCGGTGGCCGCGGCACACGCGGAGCGGACCCGCAAGAAGCCCGACGAGCTGGTCCCGATCATCGAGGACCTCATCAAGCTGCTCGACGACGTCTCCAACGGCCTGCGCCGCGGCCGGCACCCGGACAAGGCGGTGGCCCGCAAGGTCGCCGCGGTGCTCCGCGCGGTCGCCACGGACCTGGAGCACTGAGGACGGGCCACTCCCGTCTCGCGGGAGGACCCAGTCCTCCCCACCCTCGGCGGGCTCGGGCGGTACCCGGGACGGGGCCGTCGCGGGCCGTGCGGGGTCTGATCAGCCGGCGGGGTCGGGTGATGCCGTCCCGCCGGTGGCGCCGCCGGCGCGCAGGAAGCCCACGGGCCACGCCCCGCTGAACCCCGCGCAGTCCTCGCCCGCGTCCTCCACGACCACCAGGTAGAAGGCGGGCGGGACGACGTCGGAGCTGTTGATCCCGTCGAAGACCGTCTCGCCGCGGTCGACGTCGACCTCACCGAGCTGCTCCTCCAGCTGCTCGTCGAAGACCTGCACGCTCCAGCCCCGCTCGGCGACCGAGTCCGGCACGGTCAGCCGGATCGTCGTGTCGGGGGAGACCTCGAGGATCGGCGGCGTGGTCGAGTAGCGCTGCCCCTCGCCGTCCAGGCAGGACTGGGTCGGCGAGACGCTGACCTGCCGTGCTCCCGCCACGACCTCGACCTCCTCGGGGCCGCTGGGCTCCGAGCCGCAGCCGGCGAGCAGGAGGACGCCGGCGGCCAGGCCGGCCGCCCGCCTCACGGCTGCCGTCCCGGGGCCGCGTCGGGCGCGCCCGGCGACCACGTCGGCGTCTCCGCGGTGGCCGCGGTGCGGCGGCGCGGACCCCACAGGACGAGCCCGACGGCGAGCACCAGGAGTGCGGCGGCCACGGTGAAGCCGAGCCAGCCGGTGGGCGGCAGGGCGATGCCGAGGGCGCCGCCCACCACCCAGGACAGCTGCAGCATGGTCTCCGACCGGGCGAAGGCCGAGGCGCGCAGGCTCTCGGGCACCTCCCGCTGGATGATCGCGTCGAGGGCCACCTTGCCCAGCGCGTTGGTCACCGCCGCCACGCCGGCGACGACGGCGGCCATCGGCAGGCTGTAGAAGACGGCGGCCAGCACGGTGATCGCCGCCGCGGTGCCGGCCGACCAGAGCACGATCGGGTCGGGGCTGACCCGGTGCAGCCGGGAGCCGACCGCCGTGCCCAGGACGCTGCCCACGCCCGCGGCCCCCGCGACCGCGCCGAGGGCGAGGGTGGCCGGCCACCCGCCGTCGACCGTGGCCTGGACCAGGAAGGCGGAGAAGATCGTCAGGAATCCGCCCAGTCCCCGCAGCGCCGCGTTCGCGCGCAGCGCCACGACCACGTGCGGGCTGACCGGACGCCGCCGCCGGCCGGTGGCCACCGGCTGCGGGGCCGTGGTGAGCACGTCGGCGGGCTGCTCCCCGGCCGGGACGTCGACGTGGTGGGGCAGCCGCACCGCGGCCACCGCGCCCACGACGAAGACCGCCGCGGTGGCGTACAGCAGCCACTCGAAGCCCAGCGCCCACGCCAGCCCGGCTCCGATGCCGCCGAACACCCCCGCGGTGAGCAGCCCGAACACCGACGTCCGGGCGTTGGCGGAGGTGAGCGACATCGCACCCGGCAGCACCCGGGGGACCACCGCGGCGCGCAGCACGTTGTGCGCCTTGGACAGCACCAGCACACCGAGCGCCGCCGGGTAGAGGACGAAGTCGTCGAAGTGCGCCGCCATGACCACCGCCAGGACGGCGCGGCCGGACAGGCTCGCGCCCATCGCCCACCGGCGGCCGCGCTGCAGCCTGTCCAGCAGCGGGCCGATCACCGGGGCGACGACGGCGAACGGCGCCATCGTGACCAGCAGGTAGAGCGCCACGTTGCCGCGCTGGGCGTCGGTGGTCGCGGCGAAGAACAGCGTGCCGGCCAGCGAGACGGCGACCATCGCGTCGCCGGCCATGTGCAGGGCGTTGACCCACAGCAGGTGCGTGAGCCCGCTCTCGCCCGCGCCGTCGGCCCGGCTCGCGGCGCGGACCCGGCGCACCGCCGCACCGGTCAGCTGCCGCGACCGCACCGCGGCCACACGGGTCACCGTCAGCTTCCGCGGCGGCAGCGGCGCGGTCGGGGGCGGGGTGGGCGACCCCGGCGGGAGCGCGGGCGGGGGTTGTGCGCCTCCCCCGCCGGCCTGCGCCTCCGGCAGCGGGCGGGTCGCCGGCCGGGGGACGTCGATGGGGGCCGTGTCCATCCGCTCCGCCGCCGGCGGCAGCGGCCGCCCGCGCAGGACGCCGCGCCGGGGCGCGGGCGGGCGGGAGCTGGGCACCCGCCCATCGTGCCGCACCCGTCCGGACGGTCGGTCGGCGAACCGCCCCCGCACCGACGCGGGGGTGGCCGCGTCAGGGACAATGGCGACGTGGTCGACTTCACCGACCCCGCCGCGGCGGGGAACGACGTGCTGTCCGCGGCGGTCGAGCAGGCCCGGGCGGCAGCGGTCGAGACCGCAGGCTCCCCGGACCTCGTCGGTGAGCACCTCGGCGCCGTCCCCGAGCTGCCCGCCGCGGACGTCGAGCTCCCCGACCCCGCGGTGCTCGGCGAGGTGGTGACCCACTCCTTCGCCAGCCGGCTGCCCGGCTACGTCGGCTGGCACTGGGCCGTCACGCTGGCCCGGGTCCCCGGTGAGGAGACCGTGACCGTCGACGAGGTCGTCCTCCTGCCGGGGGAGCAGGCGTTGCTCGCCCCGGCGTGGGTGCCGTGGCACGAGCGCCTCCGGCCGGGCGACCTCTCGGTCGGCGACGTCCTGCCCGCCACGGAGGACGACCCCCGCCTGGTCCCGGCCTACACGGCCGACGACGACTCCGCCGACGACCCGGAGGGCGCCGTCGTCGCCGCCGAGATCGGTCTCGGCCGCGAGCGGGTCATGTCCCGGGAGGGGCGCAGCGAGGCCGCAGCCCGGTGGAGTGCGGGTGAGTTCGGTCCCGGCTCGGCGATGGCCCGGCACGCGCCCGGCCCCTGCGGCACCTGCGGGTTCTTCCTCCCGCTGGCCGGCTCGCTCCGGCACGGCTACGGCGCCTGCGGCAACGTCTACGCCCCCGCCGACGGGCACGTGGTGGCCGTGGACTACGGCTGCGGCGCGCACAGCCAGGCCACGCTGGTCGCCGACGAGGCGACCGAGGTCGTCACCTCGGCCCGCTACGACACCGGCGCCTTCGACGTGCTGTGACATCGCGGTCCTCCGGACCGCACCGCGGCCGACGGCCGTCCCCGACCGCCGCTGAGCCGCTGCCCGTGTCCCGGTCGGGAGGTCCTGCGGACCCCCGTGACCGGTCCACACCGCGGCCGAGGGCCGTCCCCGACCGCCGCTGAGCCGCTGCCCGTGTCCCGGTCGGGAGGTCCTGCGGACCCCCGCGACCGGTCCACACCGCCACCGACGGCCGTCCCCGACCGCCGCTGAGCCGCTGTCCGTGTCCCGGCGAGAACGACCCGCGGTGGGCCCGGTGCGCCCTCAGTCCCGTCGGCGGAGCTGGCCCTGCCAGCGCATGATGCCCAGACCGGCGGCAGCGAGGGCGATGCCGGCGACACAGGTCCAGGTCCACACGCGGTCGACGCGGTCCCCGAGCAGCAGGAGGACGACGAGCGCGACCGCCCACACCGCCGTCCCGGCCAGCACGACGCGGACGGTGTCCACCCGCAGCGGGGGCGGGGCCTGTTTCGCCGGACCGGGCACACCCCGACCCTAGGCGCTGTACCGCGCCCCCTGCCTGCACACGGCCGGCACGTGCGTGTGGCACTCTGTCGCCGCTCAGTGCAGACCGCACCGGTCGGCCGGCGCGCGCTCCCCCGCCGCTCGCCCGCCCGGCCCCCCGTCGTGGAGTCGTCATGGCAGAGAAGTCCGGCCCGTCCACGGGCAGCAGCGCCCCCGGAGACACACCGGCCGACGTCGCCGCCGGTGCCCGTACGGCGCGGCGCAGTGGCGGTCCCCGGGTCAAGCCGAAGAACGGGCTGGACCGCTACTTCGAGATCAGCGCCCGCCGCTCGACGGTGACCCGGGAGCTGCGTGGTGGCCTGACGACGTTCTTCACGATGGCCTACATCGTCATCCTCAACCCGATCATCCTGTCCGGCACCGACGTCACCGGCGGCTCGCTGCCGTTCGCCTCCGTCGCCGCGGTCACCGCCCTCATCGCCGGCGTCATGACGATCCTCATGGGCGTCGTCGGCCGGTACCCGTTCGCGGTGGCGGCCGGGCTGGGCATCAACGCGATCGTCGCGGTCTTCGCGGCCACCCAGCTGTCCTGGCCGGAGATCATGGGCCTGGTCGTGCTGGAGGGCCTGCTCATCACGGTGCTGGTGCTGACCGGCTTCCGGCGGGCGGTGTTCGAGGCCATCCCGCCGCAGCTGAAGACGGCGATCGCGGTGGGCATCGGCTTCTTCCTGACCATCATCGGCCTGGCCGACGCCGGGGTCATCCGCCCCGGCACGCCGCTGATCAGCTTCGGCGTCGGGGGCCAGTTGGCCGGGTGGCCGCTGCTGGTCTTCGTCGTCGGCCTCCTGCTCACCAGCGTGCTCGTCGTCCGCCGGGTCAAGGGCGCGCTGCTCATCGGCATCGTCGTCTCCACCGTGCTGGCGATCGTCATCGAGGAGGTCGCCGACATCGGTGTCCGCGTCGGTGAGGAGAACCCGCGCGGCTGGGCGCTCCAGCTGCCGCGGTGGCCCGACGAGGTCGTCAGCGCGCCGGACCTGTCGTTGGTCGGCGAGTTCTCGCTGTTCGGCGGCTTCGAGCGGATCGGCGTCATCGCCGCCCTGCTCATCGTCTTCTCGATCATGATCGCCGACTTCTTCGACACCGTCGGCACGGTGACCGCCGTGGGCGCCGAGGGCGACCTGCTGGACGAGAACCGCAACCTGCCCCGGTCCCAGCCGGTGCTGCTGGTCGACTCCCTGGCCGCCGCCGCCGGTGGTGCGGGCAGCGTCTCCTCCAACACCACCTACGTCGAGAGCGCCGCCGGGGTGGCCGACGGCGCCCGGACCGGCCTGGCCAGCGTCGCGACCGGCGTGCTCTTCCTCCTCGCGATGCTCTTCACCCCACTGGTGCAGATCGTGCCGTCCGAGGCCGCCGCGCCGGCGCTGGTCATCGTGGGCGCGCTGATGATCAGCCAGATCCGGAACCTGGAGTGGGACGACATGTCCCTGGTCATCCCGGCGTTCCTCACCATCGCCCTCATGCCGTTCACCTACTCGATCACCAACGGCATCGGCGCCGGCGTCATCAGCTACGTGCTGCTGCGGTCGGTCGTCGGGCGCCGCCGCGACGTGCACCCGCTCATGTGGGTCATCGCGGTGCTCTTCCTCGTCTACTTCGCCCTGGAGCCGCTGCAGCAGTTGTTCTGAGTCGCGGGCGACCGTTAGCTAGGCTGAGGAAGTGGGCCGGACGACGCTCGACACCGCGGCGCTGGCCCACGACCTGCGCCTGGCGGTGATGCGGTTCTCGCGGCGGCTGCGCAACCAGCGGGTCGACCAGTCGGTCACGCTGACCCACCTGGCCGCGCTGTCGACGCTCCAGCAGCACGGCGCGATGAGCCCGGGTGAGCTGGCGGCGCACGAGCGGGTGCAGCCGCCGTCGATGACCCGCGTCGTCGTCGCGCTGGAGGGCATGGGGCTGGTCACCCGCAGCCCGCACCCCACCGACGGCCGACAGGTGGTCATCGACCTCACCCCGGCCGCGGAGGAGTTGCTCACCGTCGAGGCCCGCGCCCGCGAGGCGTGGCTGTCCGGGCGGTTGCAGGAGCTGACCCCCGAGGAGCGGGCGGTCCTGCGCGAGGCGGCGGCGATCATGGGCAAGCTGGCGAGTGGGTGAGCGGTCGCACGGACGGCACGGGGATGTTCCGGTCGTTGCGCGTCCGCAACTACCGGATCTACGCGTCGGCCAACCTGCTCAGCCTCACCGGTACGTGGATGCAGCGGATCGGCCAGGACTGGCTGGTCCTGCAGCTCTCCGGTGACAGCGGCATCGCGCTGGGGCTGATCACCGCACTGCAGTTCGGGCCCACGCTGGTGCTGAGCATGTACGGCGGGGTGCTGGCCGACCGCTACGCCAAGCGCCGCATGCTCGTCGTCACCCAGGCGCTGATGGGTCTGCTGGCCCTGGTGCTGGGGCTGCTGGTGGCCGCCGACGGCATCGAGCTGTGGCACGTGTTCGTCCTCGCCGGGGCCCTGGGCGCGGTGTCGGCCATCGACGCGCCGGTGCGACAGGCCTTCGTGTCCGAGCTCGTGGGGCCGGAGCTGCTGACCAACGCGGTCAGCCTCAACTCGACGATCTTCAACGGCGCGCGGCTGGTCGGCCCGTCGGTCGCCGGGCTGCTCATCGGGGCCGCCTCGGGCGACACCGCACCGGCGTTCTTCGTGAACGCCGCCAGCTTCGCCTTCACCATCGGGGCGCTGCTGCGCATGCGGGCCGGCGAGCTGCACCCCAGCCCGCGGGTGGCCCGGGCCAGGGGCCAGCTGCGCGAGGGGCTGGCCTACGCCTGGGCCCACCCGGACCTGCGGCTGGCCATGGGCCTGGCGTTCGTGCTGGGGACCTTCGCGTTCAACTACCAGGTCACCATCGCGCTGATGGCCCGTGAGGTGTTCGACCTCGGGGCCGAGGCGTTCGGGCTGCTGTCGACCTGCTTCGCCGTCGGCTCGCTGTCCGGTGCGCTGCTGTCCACCCGGCGCAGCACCCGCCCGCGGCAGCGGTTCCTCGTCGTCTCCGCGGCCGTCTTCGGCCTGCTCACCATCGTCTGCGGGCTGGCGCCGGGGTACTGGTCGTTCGCGGTGCTGCTGGTGCCCACGGGCGCGGCCGGGCTGGTGTTCAGCGTCGCCAACAACAGCTTCGTCCAGCTCGGCGCCGACCCGCAGGTGCGCGGCCGGGTCATGGCGCTGTACTTCATGTGCTTCATGGGTGGGACGCCGCTCGGCGCGCCCCTGATCGGCTGGGTCTCCGAGCACCTCGGGGCGCCCTGGGGGCTGGTCCTCGGCGGGTCGGTCGCCGTCCTGGCGGGGTGCGGCGGTGCCGCGTGGCTGGCCCGGGGCCGGCGCGTCCGGCTGCAGGCCTCCCTCGCCCCACCGCGGCTGCAGCTGCACGTGAGCCCCCGCACGGTGCCCCCGCCCCAGGTGCCCGCCGCCATGGAGGCCGCCGCGCTGCAGGCACCCGGCCAGCGGACGGCGAGCGGCAGCTGACCGCCGTCCGGCTGCCGCCGGACGCCGCCCCGACGTACCGTGACGCAGGTCATCGTCGAGTCGTCCGTGGAGGCGACATGGCCACCTCGCTGCTGTACCTCGGGTCGATCGTCGCGGGCGTGGTGGGTGCGGTGGCGGGTCTCGGCTGGCTGGCCCGCTTCCTGTTCGGGTCGGCGCGGCTGCCGGTGTCCCGGCGCCGGCGGGCACCGGAGCCGCCGCGACCGGTGCACCGCCCCCTGGAGGTCGTCGCCGCGGACCTGCGCCGGCTGGGCCGGCAGCTGGCCCGGGTGCCGGCCGGCGCCCCGATGGCCCGCCGGCGCGGACTGCAGGCCGCCTACGACGACGTCCTGATCGAGGCGGCGGAGCTGCTGGAGGTGCCGCACGCCCTCACCGGCACCCCACCCGGGCGGTCCCGCGACGTGGAGCGCCTGCGGGTGCGCGCGGCGCTGGCCGACGCCGGCCTGGTGGTGCCGGACTGAGCGCCCAGGCCACGCGGCGGCTGTTCTTCGCGGTGACGCCGCCGGCCGCGGCGCGCGACGACCTCGACCGGGCACTGGCGCCGCTGCGCGACGCCCCGGGGGCGCCGCGCTGGACCGCTCCCGGCCGCTGGCACCTCACGCTGCTGTTCCTCGGCGCGGTACCCGACGCGGCGGTGGCGCCGCTGGTCGACGCGGCCGGCCCGGCGGTGGCGGGCACCCCGGCGCTGCGGCTGCAGCTCGCCGGCGGTGGCCGGTTCGGTTCCCGGCGGCGGCCACAGGTGTGCTGGGCCGGCCTGGCGGGCGACGTGCGGGAACTGGGGGCGCTCGCCGGCCGGCTGTCGCGGACCGCCCGCGGGCTGCGCCTCGCGGTCGAGGACCGGCCCTTCCGGGCGCACCTCACCCTCGGGCGCTGGCGACCCGGGCGCCCGGGGGACGGCGACCTGCCCGACCGGCTGGCCGACTACCGCGGACCGAGCTGGCCGGTGACCGAGGTGGAGCTGCTGGAGAGCCACCTCGGCCCGTCGGCGCGGTACGAGCGGCTGGCCGCCTGGCCCCTCGACGGGTGAGCGGGCTCAGACGACGGGGCCCTCCACGGGGGTCGTGGCGTCGGGGTCGATCCGCTCGTCGGGCTCGAGCGGCTCGGGCTCGAGCAGCTCCTCCTCGTCCACGTGCTCGCCCTCCTCGGCCTCCTCGCCCTCCTCTGCCTCCTCGCCCTCCTCTGCCTCCTCGCCCTCCGGCGGCACGACCGCCCGCGGGTCGATCGCGTCGGCACGCAGCAGGAAGTGGCCCATCGAGGGGCCCGCGCTCGGGGTGTAGGTGGGATTGGCGTTGAAGTACGAGGTGGGGTCGCAGGCCAGCAGCCCGAGGATCACCTCGGCGACGATCGTGGCGCCGACGGGACCGAGGCGGTTGCCCCCGAGCAGCTCGGACTCCTTGAGGATGTAGAACCACAGCGGCGCCTTGCCGCCCCAACCGGGGTCGGTGAGACCGAGTTCGGCGTTGGTGTAGACCTTCTTGGCGCCGATGGCCGTGGCGACGTCCTGGCCGGCCGGCAGACCCAGCCGCTTCCCGCGCAGCAGGTTGCGCTCGATCAGCGAGACGATCGCGCCCGCGGTGGGAGCGACGACGGTGGGCGGCAGCGTGGTGAGCGGCAGCGACAGCTGGGTGTCGATCTTCCGGGCCATGTTCCGGTCGTCCGGCGCGCTCATGCCGGGGATGTCGAAGAAGTAGTTCCAGTCGATCCACAGGTCAGCGGGGACCGGGCGGTGGCCGCGCAGGTCCTGGTAGCCCTCCTGGGCGAAGATCGGGACGGTGCGCTGGTCCTGCACCTCGTACTCCGCGCGGATCATGCTGTGCCCGAAGCGGTAGGCCGCTCCGGAGTACTCGATCGGCATGTAGGGCCGCTGCCGGTCGCGGGGCTTGTAGAACTTGCCGGTGAACTCGATGGGACCGCCGCGCCGCTGGACGATCTTGCTGCGGACGACCTCGCCTCCGACGATGCGGGTCAGGAAGTCGTTGACGATCAGCCACTGGTAGTTCCACCGCAGCTCCCGCTGGGCCTGCTCGAAGGTCCGGCCCTCGTCCCGCAGCCTGTTGTGCATCCGCAGGAAGACCGCGTGCAGCTGCGCGACGATGAGGTTCTCGTCGTTGCGCGGGTCGCCCAGGTACGCCGCGCCGGTGTCGTCGCGGGGCAGGTCGTGCAGCCCGTCGTGGTCGTTGACCATCAGGTAGCCCGGCCTGGCCGGGTCGTAGAGCTCCGGGCTGCCGGTGGGGCCTTTGCCGTAGACGCTGGCCAGGTCGAAGCGGGGCGTGTCGAAGTTGGTGACGCCCCGCGGGTCGTACTGCTGCTCGGTCAGCGGCGTGGTGTCCAGCGTCATGTCGTGGTCGATGAACTGGCCGAGGTAGATGTACCCGGCGGGGATGGTCGAGATGTCGAACTCCGCATCGGAGTCCTTGACGTCGCTGAGCGGCAGCTTGCCGTCGTTCATGCTCGCCGCGAGCGCGGTGAGCAGGGTGTCCGGCGGGCTGAACGCCGGCAGCTGCTTGAACATGACGCCGAAGCGCGCCTCCCGGTCGCGCCCGACGCGCACCGCGATGTCGGCGCCGCGTGGGTTGCCCACCGCGTGTGCGGCCCGGGCGGCCCGGGCCGGCCGGCGCGTCACCTGCGGTGCCGTCGTGGGCGCCGGGGTCGGCGTGGGTGCGGCCCGCCGCTCCGGTGCCGCGAACGCCGTGCCGCTCATCACCGGCACCGCGGCCAGGCCGGCCAGCCCGGCGGCCAGCACCGACCGCCGGGACAGCCGGTTGCCCGCCCCCTCGTCGTCCCGCGCGGCTGCCCCACTGAAGGGGCAGCCGCCCCCGGACCCGTCCCCGAACTCGCGCATCGCACGCCCCCCGGCGCAGAGGAGAGCCCGCACCCGTCGGCAGCTCTCGTGGCCGTTGACCCTGCTGGGCGGCGAACGCGCAGGCCACACGCGGGAGCGGGGGTGGACGGCCCCCAGAGTTGGGGTGCCGGGGGACGGGGCGTCGCGCAGTGTGGTCAGCCGGTGACACCGCGCAGGACGTTGGGCGCCGTTCTCACCAGGCGTACTCCATGGGTGCCGCTCGGTAGCCGGGGAAGATCTCGTCGAGGCGGGCCAGCTGGGCGTCGTCCAGGCGAACGTCGAGGGCTCCCAGCGCACCGTCGAACTGCTCCGTCGTGCGGGGGCCGACGATCGGTGCGGTGACCGCCGGCTGGTGCAGCAACCAGGCCACGCCCACGTCCGCCGGTGCCAGGCCCCACTCCCGGCAGGCGTCCTCGTAGGCCTGCAGTGCCGGTCGGTGCTGCTCGACCCGCTGCTCGGCGGCGCGGCGGCGGTCGCCGCCCTCCCGGGCGAGGACCCCGGCCAAGAGCCCACCGGCCAGCGGGCTCCACGGGATGATGCCGACGCCGTAGTGCCGTGCCGCCGGGAGCACCTCGAGCTCCACGTGCCGGGTGAGCAGGTTGTAGTGCGACTGCTCGCTGACCAGTCCGACGGAGTGCCGGCGGGCGGCCGCCTCGTTGGCCGCCACGATCTGCCAGGCGGCGTGGTTGGAGGAACCGACGTAGAGCACCTTGCCCTGGGCGACGAGGGTCTCGCAGGCCTGCCAGATCTCCTCCCACGGCGTGGTCAGGTCGACGTGGTGGAACTGGTAGAGGTCGATCCAGTCGGTCCGCATCCGGCGCAGCGACGCCTCGCAGGAGCGGACCAAGTTGCGGGCGGACAGGAACGTGTCGTTGGGCCAGTCGGTCATCGAGCCGTACACCTTGGTGGCCAGCACGGTCTTCTCGCGCCGCTGCCCGCCCTGGCCGAACCAGGTGCCGAGGACCTCCTCGGTCCGCCCCTTCCCGGCGTCGAAGCCGTAGGTGTTGGCGGTGTCGAAGAAGTTCACCCCGGCGGCGTGCGCGCGGTCCATGATCGCGTGGGCGTCGGCCTCCGCGGTCTTCCAGCCGAAGTTCATGGTGCCGAGGCACAGGCGGGAGACCGACAGGCCGCTGCGTCCCAGGTGCGTGTACTCCATGGGCGCCCACCCTGGCAGTCTCGGGGGCGTGCCGCAGACCGACCCGACGCTCTCCGTGTTCGACGCCGCCACCGCCGTGACCAGCACCGAGGGCGGCGGGCTGGCCGCGGAGCTGGAACCGGGGTGGGACGTCGGGCCGGGCGTCCTCAACGGCGGGTACCTGCTCGCGGTCGTGGCCCGGGCGGCGCTCACGGCCAGCCCGCACGCCCACCCGGTGGCGCTGGCGGCGAGCTTCCTGCGCGCCACGCCGCCCGGTCCGGCCACGCTGACGCTGACCCCGGGGCCGGCCGGCCGCACGCTCGCGCACGCCTCGGTGCTCCTCGCGGGTGGGGACGGGCCGTCGCTGGCCGTCCAGGTCACCACCGCCACGCTGACCGACGACGAGCCGCTGTACTCGGCGTCGTCGCCGCCGGAGGCCACCCCGGTGGCCGACTGCCTGCCCGCGGTGGACGACGGCACGCTGACCCACCCCCTGCCGGAGGTGGGGCTGCGGACCCGCGTGCACACCCGGCTGGACCCGTTGACCGCCGGCTGGGCGATGGGCCGGCCCGGGGTCGAGCCGTACCTGCGCGGCTGGGTCCGGCTGGCCGACGGACGCGAGCCGGACCCGCTGGCGCTGCTGCTGTTCGCCGACGTCCTGCCGCCGACCAGCTGGGCGACCGGACGGTTCGGCTGGGCGCCGACGGTGCAGCTGCAGGTGCTGGTGCGCGCCCTCCCGGCGCCGGGCTGGTGCCTGGTGGAGGCACGGGCCAACGAGGTGGCCGGCGGCTGGCTGGACGAGGACTACCGGATCTGGGACTCCACCGGCCGGCTGGTCGCCCAGAGCCGGCAGCTGGCGCGCCTGCCGCGCTGACCGCGGCGATCACGGCGCCGCGACCACCCGAGGACGGCCGCACGCGGTCCCCGCGCCGTGACCGCGGGGCCGGCGGCTTGGGAGGATGGCGGTCGTGCCCACCGCGCCCGTGACGATCACCGACCCGCACGACGAGCGGGTCGCCGACTTCCGGGACCTCGTGGCCGGCGACCGCCCGCCGGGCACCGAGCGCGGGACGGGCACGGTGATCGTGGAGGGCGTGCCGGCGGTCGAGCGGCTGCTGGCCTCGCCGTACCGGGTGCGCGCGGTGTTCGGCGTCCCGGGCCGGGTGGCCGCACTCGGCCTGCCCGAGGGCGTGCCCGCCTACGAGGCGGACAAGTGGGTGCTCTCGGAGGTCATCGGGTTCCGGCTGACCCGGGGCGTGCTCGCCTCGGCCGACCGGCGGCCGCCGGCCGACGTCGACGCGCTGCTGGCCGGGCCGGACCCGGTGGCGCCGCGGCGGCTGGCGGTCCTCGAGGCGCTCAACGACGCGGAGAACCTCGGCTCGATCGCCCGCTCGGCGGTGGCCCTCGGCGTCGACGCGCTGCTGCTGGACCCGCGGTGCGCCGACCCGCTGTACCGGCGCTCGGTACGGGTGTCGATGGGGCACGTGCTCGCGCTGCCGTTCGCCGTCCTGCCCGACTGGCCCGGCGGGCTGGCGCGGCTGCACGACGCCGGCTACCTGACCGTGGCGCTCACCCCGGCGCCGGACGCGGTCGACCTGACCGAGGTCGACCCGAAGGCCCACCCGCGGACGGCGGTGCTGCTCGGTGCGGAGGGCCCGGGGCTCACGCCGGAGGCGCAGGCGGCCGCGCGGGTGCGGGCCCGGATCCCGATGCGGGCGGGCGTGGACTCCCTGGGCGTCGCCGCGGCGGCCGCGGTGGCGTTCGCGACGCTGCGCTGAGGGCGGCTCAGCCCGGGCGGACCGCGGGGAGCGCGGCGGCCGCGGCCACCGACAGCACACCCCCGACGGCGGTCAGCCAGAAGACGCCCGTGCCCGCTCCGCCGGCCATGAGCAGGGCCAGCAGGCTCGTCCCGGTGATGCTGCCCAGGTAGCGGCAGGTGGACCACACGCCCGACGCCAGGCCGGCACGCTCGGCCGGCAGCGCCTCCAGCCCCGCCGTCTGCACCGCGGCCGCGGCCATGCCCTGGCCGATGCCGCACACCGCGAGCAGCACAGCCGCCACCGGCGCCTGCCGCGCCGGGTCGACGGCGACCAGCGCCAGCGCCGGGACGGCCACCATCGCCCCACCGAGGACGGCGGGCCGCCGGCGTCCCCAGCGGTCGCTGAGCCGCCCGCCGAACAGGGCGGCGACGCTGGCTCCTGCGAGCGCGGGTAGCAGCAGGGGCACCGCTGGACCGGTGCCCACCAGGAGCGGGACGGCGAGGACGACGGTGTAGAGGGCCAGGTTGCCGGTGGCGACCGCGGCGCCGGCGGCGAGCACCGGACGCAGCCGGAGCACTCGCACGTCGAGGACCGGCGCCGGCTGGCGGAGCTCGCGCCGGGTGAACGCGACGGCGACCAGGACGAGCGCGCCCGCCGCGGCCACCAGCCAGCCGGCCGGGAGCCGCCGGAACTCGCTCAGGAGGGCGGCGCCACCCCCGAGGACGGCGAGCAACAGCAGGGCCCCGGGGACGTCGAACCGCGCCGCCACCGGCCGTCCCCGCGCGACCGGGCCGTCCGGGTCGGGCGGGAACCAGCGCCGGACCGCGGCGACGCCGAGCACCACCACCGGCAGCGTGACGAGGAACGCGCCGCGCCAGCCGGCCACGTGCACGGCGAGGGCGCCGAGAACCGGCCCGGCGGCGGCGGCTGCGGTCGCACTCGCGCCCACCGCGCCGAACGCCCGGCCCCGGCGTGCGGCGGGGACCGTCGCCCGCACGGTCGCCGCAGCGTTCACCAGCGCCAGCGCTCCGCATGCCGCCTGTCCGCAGCGCATCACCCCCACCGCGGGGAGCGCCGGAACGGCGGTGGCCAGTGCGGTGCACAACCCGAACCCTGCGGTGCCGAGGAGCGCGCAGCGCCGGCGGCCCCACCGGTCGCCCAGAGCGCCGGCGATGGTCTGGCAGGCCGCGGTGACGACGAGGTAGGCGGTCACCAGGGCCACCACCCCGGCGACGCCCGTGCTCAGGGCCGCACCGATCCGCGGCAGCGCGACCGCCACGGAGGTCGAGCCCAGGGGGACCAGCGTGGTGGCCAGGCACGCGGCGGCCACGACCGGTCGCTCCTCCGCGCGGACGCGGGCGGCCGGTCCAGTGCCCGCGGCCATCCCCGGTCAGCCGGTGGTGATCGGCCGGCGCTGCAGCAGCGCCACGCCGGCGGCCCCCCAGGCCCACTCCACGTCGGAGGGCCCCCCGAACAGCTCGTCGCAGCGGTGCGCCAGGTCGGCCAGCACGGTCAGCTCCGCCTGGTGCAGGCAGGGCTGCCGGGCGCGCTGGGGTTCGACGTCGACGGTCGCCGTCCCACCACCGGGCCGGGGGACGACCGCGCGGTCCTTGCGGCCGACGACCCGGTCCAGCAACCGGCCGTCGCGGTCCAGACGGAACAGGTCCGGGACCACCATGCCCCCGACCACCGCCTCGCCGAGCGACCAGCTGGCCTCCACGACCAGCTGGTCGGCGCCGGTCACGGGATCGTGCGAGAACAGCACCCCGGCCGCGACGGCCGGCACGAGCCGCTGCAGGACCACCGCGCAGCGCGGCGGGGAACGGTCGCCGCGGGCGCGACGGTAGGCCAGCGCCGGTTCGGCGCAGGCCGACGCCGCCACCCGCACGACGGCGTCGACGACGTCCGCGGTGCCGACGTTGAGGACCGACAGGTGCTGGCCGGCGTAGCTGGACGTCCCGCCGTCCTCACCCACCGCCGACGAGCGGACGGCCAGCGGCCCGCCCAGCTGCGCAGCGGCGTCCCGGACGGCAGCAGCGGCCTCCCGGTCCCCGGCGGCCACGGTCGCGACGAGGTCGACCGGCAGCGCCGTCCCGGGTGGGACGGGCAGGCCGCTGCGCAGCGCCCGCCCCAGTGCCACCGCCTTGCCGCCGTAGGTGCCCTCGTCCTCGACCGCCGCCAGCGGCACGGGCCCGGCCGTCACAGCACCGTGACGGTGCCGGTGGCGCCCTCGACGCGCACGCGGGCTCCGTCGGGCACCACCTGCGTGGCCTCGGAACAGCCCACGACCGCGGGGACGCCGAACTCCCGGGCCACGATCGCGGCGTGCGAGAGCAGTCCGCCGCGGTCGGTCACGATGGCCCCGAGACGGGGGAGCACCAGGTTGAACGCCGGACCGGTGGACGAGGCGACGAGCACGTCACCGGCCTGGATGCGGGACAGCTCCCCGGCGCCGGACACCACCCGCGCGGTGCCCTCATAGCTGCCGGAACTGACGCCCAGCCCGTGCAGCACCCGGCCCTCCGGCGGGCGGGCGGCGTCGCGCAGCACGGCTGCCACGGCGAAGCCGACCGCCTCGTGGATCCGGGCCGCCGCGGGCGGCAGCCAGGACGCCGGCACCGGCTCGCCCGGTGGCGTGCCGAGGAACGGTGGCATGTCCCGGTAGTCGGCGGTCCGCCGCCGGTGGACCCGCGCGGCGACCTCCTCCCGGCCGGGGCCGCGGCCCTCGACCAGCAGCGACCGGACTTCACCGGCATCGAGGTCGACGGCGTCCTCGGGGTCGTCGAGGAGGCCGCGGTCGGCCAGCCGCCGACCGGCCTCCAGCAGCGCGGTGCGTGCCGCGCTGCCCATCCGCCGGTCCCCGTGGACGGCGCGTTCGTCGCGCAGCCGGTAGACCAGGCGGGCCTCGGCGAGCAGGTCGTCGAAGGCGGCCCGGTGTTCCGGCGGGACAGCCGCCCGCACCCGGGCCTCCACCTCGGCAGCCCCGACGTCGTCGCGCGGGCGGTCCGGCGAGAGCGCGCCGCGGATGCGTCCGAGCACCAGGCCCGGGGCCTCGAGCGACCCCGGTTCGGCGACGGAGTCCTCCCCGTCGACCGGCAGGGCCGCCAGGGCCGTGAGGTAGGCCCCGGCCCGCTCGCCGACCGGGCCGGGGCTGCGCAGCAGCGCGCTGAGCGCCGCGTCCGGCTCGGCCGTCCGGTCGACGACCAGCGCCGCGGCCGCGGGGTCCTCGCGCAGCGCGGCCACCAGGGCGGCCAACTGGTCGGGTGCCCCCTCGGTGACCGGGCTCGCGCCGGCGAGGCAGGCCAGCACGTCGGCGGGTGGCAGCCCGGTCCACCGCATCCTGTGGACGACGAGGTCCGCGACGGGCAGCAGGGCGGGGACGGTGTAGCGGTGGTGTTGCTTCCAGCCCTCGACGAGGGCCTGCGCACACCGATCGACGTGGTCGGCCAGACCGGCGTCGTCCAGGACGCCGAGATCCACCGCGGTCAGCGCCCGGTGGACGCCCTGCAGTGCCGGCTTGACCTCCTCGTCCCACTCCCGGAGCGCCTCTCGCCATCGGCGCTCGGAGAGGACCGCCTCCGCTGTGGCGACGCGCTCGCGCAGCACCGGGTGTTCCTCGAGGAGTTGCCGGAACACCGGCCCCGGTGGCGGTCCCGCGGCGTCCGGGGGCGCACCCACCGGGCGCAACCGCTGGTAGAGGAACCCGCCCACGACGGCCGTGTCGAAGTGCTCCAGCAGGGTGCCGTAACGGGCCAGGCCCTCGTCGAAGCCGAGCGAGAAGCCCTCCAGGACTGCGACGGCGGTGAAGCGGCACAGCGGCCGCGGCACGTGGCTGGGATCCAGCGTCCAGGTGCCCGGACCGGGGGCGACCCACGTGGGCGAGCTGTCGACCTGCTGGGCGCGGACGTCGTCCATCGTCGCCTCCCGGGCGGACGGAGGCGGCGACGCTAGCGGCTCGCGCGGCGCCGGCGACAGGGGCGGAGGGCCCTGCGCCGGCCGACGGTCAGCCGCGCAGCGAGAAGCGGGCGAGCAGCGCGCGGGCGTCCTCGGCGCGGGCCGGGTTGCACATCACGTCGTACCGGCCGGCGATGATCGAGCTGGTGCTGGTGAAGTCGCGCCGTCCTCGCGTCGCGGCGTACCCCATGGCGCCGAACAGCGCGCCGAACACCAGGCCGATGAGCAGGCCGGTGAGCACCGAGCCGACCCAGTTGGCGCCGTCCTCGGCGAAGATGCCCAGCAGCAGGCCCACGAACAGGCCCCACCAGGCGCCGCCGGCGGCACCGGCGGCGACCGCCCGGCCCATCGTGAGCCGGCCGGTCACCTGCTCGACCTGCTTGAGGTCCGAGCCGATGATCGTGACGTTCTCGACGGGGAACTTCTCGTCCGCCAGGTAGTCGACGGCGGCCTGCGCCTGCTCGTAGCTGTCGTAGGACCCGACCTGCACGCCGCCGAGCGGCATGGACACCGACGCTGCCATGGGCACCTCCTACCCCCGGACGAACGGCGGACACGCGAGGGGTGTTCCCGCCGGTGGCAGCGTAGGGGGTCAGCGGTGGCGGCGGACCCCGAAGACGATGTCCTCCCACGCGGGGATGCGGGCGCGCGGGTCCTCGTCCTCGCCGTCGCCGTCCCCGCCGGGGCGGCCCAGGACTACGGTGTCGTGCTCGGCGATGTCGTCGTCGAACTCCGGGTCCGTGCGCCGCGCACCGCCGGGGGAGCCGTCGGCGGGCAGGACCGGGCGGACGTGCTCGTCCTCCTCGGGACGGTCGTCACCGGCCAGCCGCTCCGACGACGCCGGTGCGGCGACGCCGTCGTCGTCCGGGACGACGGCGACGGGCCGGGCGCGGTACACGGGGACGGGCCGCTCGCTGGGCACGTGCGGGACGACGCGGACCAGGCGGGTGCCCTCGGCGAAGTCGGTGGTGGCGGCGTCGACCGGGGTGACGGTGCGCCCCGGGATGTCGTAGGCCCAGCGCGTGACGCCGGACTTCGCGCCGGCCTGCCAGGCGGCGGTGACCTGCCAGGTGCCGTCGGAGGACCGGAAGGCGTCCCAGCGGACGGCGTCGAGGTCGGCTCCCAGCAACCGCAGCCGCTCGGACATGAACTGCTGCAGCGGGACGGCGGGGGTGCCGTCGGAGAGGCGGACGCGGGCGTCGCGGGCCTGCTCGGCCACCCGCTCGCGCTCCTGCAGGACCGGGTGGGCGAAGCGCATGATCCGCTCCACCCGGATGCCCGAGGCCTGCGCCACCTGCTCGGGCGTCTCGCCGGCGCGGATGCGGGCCTGGATCACCCGGGGCGGGAGCGTGGCGCCGATCTCGACGTCGATCTGACCGAGGCGGCGGGCGTCACCCCGGGCTGCGGCGCGGACGCGCTCGTCGATCGGCAGCTCGAACCGCTCGCCCTCCTCGCCCGGCTCGGTGCCGTCCAACGCCAGCACGAGGCTCGTGCCGTCGTCGGAGAGCGCCACGAGGCGCAGCGTGCGCATGGCGACCTCCTGGGGACTGCGTGGACGGGCGGGCCGGCTCGGCGGAGACAGCCTGGCTCCCGAGGCTATCCGCGTGCGGGGGACGGGCTCGGCAGGCTCGCCCGGCGTGGCGGATCCGACGGGCCCCGTCCCGCCGGGCCGTCACCGGTCGACCGCGCACCGTGGTGCCCGGCGAGGGGGTCCGGCTAGAGCTTCTCGACGACGAAGTCGATGCAGGCGGTCAGCGCGCTGACGTCGTCGGGGTCGACGGCCGGGAACATGCCCACCCGCAGCTGGTTGCGGCCCAGTTTCCGGTAGGGCTCGACGTCGACCACGCCGTTGGCCCGCAGCACCGTGGCCACCGCCGCGGCGTCGACGGACTCGTCGAAGTCGATCGTCCCGACCACGTAGGAGCGGTGGTCGGGGTCGGTGACGAACGGCGTCGCGAACTGCGACTGCTCGGCCCACCCGTACAGCCGGCGGGAGGAGTCCTGGGTGCGGGCCACCGCGCCGGAGAGCCCGCCCAGCGACAGCAGCCAGCGGATCTGGTCGGCCAGCAGGAACAGCGTGGCGACCGCCGGGGTGTTGTAGGTCTGGTCCTTGCCGGAGTTGTCGACGGCGATCGACAGGTCCAGGAACCCGGGGATCCAGCGGCCCGAGGACTTGATCTCGGCGACCCGCTCCAGCGCGTCACCGGACATGAGGGCGATCCACAGCCCGCCGTCCCCACCGAGGTTCTTCTGCGGCGCGAAGTAGTAGACGTCGGTCTGCGAGACGTCGACCGGGAGGCCGCCGGCGGCGCTGGTCGCGTCGATGAGCACCAGGGCGTCGTCGGTGCCGTGCGGCCGCTGCACCGGTGCCATGACGCCGGTGGAGGTCTCGTTGTGCGCCCACGCGTAGGCGTCGACGCCGTCGGTCGCCGTCGGCAGGGCCAGCGACCCCGGCTCGGCCCGGGCCACCACGGGGTCGGCGAGGAACGGCGCCTCGGCCACCCCGGAGGCGAACTTGCCGGAGAACTCCCCGTAGGTGCCGTGCGCACTGCGCTCGCGGATCAGCCCGATGATCGCGGCGTCCCAGAACGCCGTCGTCCCCCCGTTGCCGAGCACGACCTCGTAGCCGTCCGGCAGGTCGAACAGCTGGGTCAGGCCCTCGCGTACCTGACGGACCAGGCCCTTGACCGGGGCCTGGCGGTGGGAGGTCCCCATCAACGAGGCGCCGCTGGCGGCGAGCGCCTCGAGCGCCTCGGGGCGCACCTTCGACGGGCCGCAGCCGAAGCGGCCGTCGGCGGGCAGGAGGTCGGCGGGGATGGTGATGCTCATCCGGGGGGACTGCCTCTCAGATCAGGGTCGGGGCTGGAGCCGGCGCGGAGGAGCAGAGCGGCCCCGTCCCGGCTCCCGGCCCCCTGCCCGCCGGGAACGGCGGGGCGGGGGCCCTCTCTCAGGCCGGCGCGGGCTCGTTGACGGCCTTGGTCCGGATCGTCTCCCAGCCGTCGACCTCCTCGGGCCTGCGCGGGGCCGGACCGATGTAGCGGGCCGAGGGACGCACCAGCCGGCCGGTCTTCTTCTGCTCGAGGATGTGCGCGCACCAGCCGGCGGTGCGGGCGCAGGTGAACATCGAGGTGAACATGTGGCTGGGCACCTCGGCGAAGTCCAGGACGATCGCCGCCCAGAACTCCACGTTGGTCTCGATCGGCCGGTCGGGACGGCGCTCCCGCAGCTCCTGCAGCGCCGCCTGCTCCAGCGCCCGCGCGGCCTCGAACCGCGGCGCGCCCAGCTCCTCGGCGGCCCGGCGCAGCACGCGGGCGCGCGGGTCCTCGGCGCGGTAGACGCGGTGGCCGAAGCCCATCAGCCGCTCGCCGCGGTCGAGCAGGTCCTTGACGTACTTCTCCGCGTCCCCCTCCTTCTCCACGCCGTCGAGCATGTGCAGCACGCGGGACGGCGCCCCGCCGTGCAGGGGCCCGGACATGGCCCCGATCGCGCCGGAGAGGGCCGCGGCGACGTCGGCGCCGGTGGAGGCGATGACGCGGGCGGTGAAGGTGGAGGCGTTCATGCCGTGCTCGGCGGCCGACGTCCAGTAGGCGTCGACGGCGGCGACGTGGCGCGGGTCGGGCTCGCCGCGCCAGCGGACCATGAACCGCTCGACGATGGTCGAGGCCTCGTCGACGCGCTTCTGCGGCACGGCCGGGATGCCGATGCCGCGGGCGGACTGCGCGACGTAGGACAGCGCCATGACCGCGGCCCGGGCCAGCTGGTCGCGGGCCTCCTCGGCGCTGATGTCCAGCAGCGGGCGGTAGCCCCAGAACGGGGCCAGCATCGCCAGTGCCGCTTGCACGTCGACCCGCACGTCACCGCTGTGCACGGGGATCGGGAACGGCTCGGCCGGCGGCAGGCCGGGGCCGAACTTCCCGTCGACCAGCAGCGCCCAGACGTTGCCGAAGGTGACCTTGCCGACGAGGTCCTCGATGTCGACCCCGCGGTACCGGAGTGCGCCGCCGTCCTTGTCCGGTTCGGCGATCTCCGTCTCGAAGGCGATGATGCCCTCGAGGCCGGGTACGAAGTCGTCGGCCATCTCGCATGCTCCTCTGCGCGCGGGACACGTGCGCGCATCGGTGATGGCGCACGACTGCGCCTGCGACCCTAGGCGGTGCCGACACGCCGAGCACGGCGGGGGCGCGGGCCCGCTGCCGTGCGCGCCGGTCCGCATCGCCGGTGACAGCATGGAGTCGTGCCCGACCTCTCCCGCATGCGCAGGGACTACGAGACCCGGGGTCTCCGGGAGTCCGACCTCGCCCCCACGTGGGTCGAGCAGTTCGACCGCTGGTTCGCCGACGCGGTGGCCGCCGAGCTCCCCGAGCCCAACGCCGTCGTGGTGGCGACGGCGGACGCCGACGGCGCGCCGGACGCGCGGATCGTCCTGGTGAAGGGCTACGACGAGTACGGCTTCGTCTTCGGCACCAGCTACGCCTCGACCAAGGGCGCCCAGCTGGCGGTCAACCCGCGTGCGGCGCTGGTCTTCCCCTGGCACGCGCTGCAGCGCCAGGTGCGGGTCAACGGCCGGGTGGAGCGGATCGGGGCCCGGGCCTCCGACGACCTGTGGGACCCCCGCCCGCGGGGAGCCCAGCTGGCCGCCGCCGCGTCGGTGCAGTCCACCGTCGTCGACTCCCGCGAGGAGCTGGTCGAGCGGCTGCGCCGCCTGGACGAGCAGACCCCCGACGGCAGGGTCCCGCGGCCGGCGGTGTGGGGCGGCTACCGGGTCGTCCCCGACCGCGTGGAGTTCTGGCAGGGCGGCACCGACCGCCTGCACGACCGGCTGCGCTTCGTCCGGGACGACGAGGAGGGCGGCGGCTGGATCGTCCAGCGGCTGGCCCCGTGACCGCCCCGACCGCCGCCGGGGGCAGCAGTGGCCGCTCCCGCCCCCGGGAGGAGCGCGCATGACGTCACCCGTCGACCCCGTCGAGGGCGGAGGTCCGGTCGAGGAGCCGGTCCCGGTCCCCCCACCGGCGCCCCGCCGCGCCTGGGCCATCGACACGACGCCGCTGCGCAACCCCGACTACCGGCGGCTGTTCTGGGGCGTCGCGGCGACGATGCTCGGCCAGCAGATGACGCTGGTGGCCGTCCCCTACCAGGTCTACGCGCTCACCGGCTCCTCGCTGCTGGTCGGCGTCACGTCGATCGTCGCGCTGGTCCCGCTCATCGTGTTCGGGCTGCTCGGGGGTGCCATCGCCGACTCGATGGACCGCCGCCGGCTGATGCTCGTCACCGGCGTCGGTTCGGCGGTGACCAGCGCGTTGCTCGCCGCCCAGGCGCTGCTGCCCGGCGGCGGCAACCTGTGGCTGCTGTGGCTGCTCACCGCGTGCGTCTCCGGGTTCAGCGCGGTCAACCAGCCCACCCGCAGCGCGGTCATCCCCGCGATCGTCGGGGCGGAGGGGGTGCCGGCGGCCAACGCCCTGGCGATGACGGTCCGCCAGGTCGGGGTCATCGTCGGCCCGCTGCTGGCCGGCGTCCTCATCGCCGTCGGCGACCTGTTCATCACCTACGCCGTCGACGCGCTCGGGTTCGTCGTCGCCGTCCTGCTGCTGCGCGGCCTGCCCCCGCTGCCGCCCGGGCGGGTGGCCGGGCCGCTGCGGCTGGGCGCGGCCGTCCGGGGCGTGGGGGAGGGGTTCGCCTTCCTGCGCACGCAGCCGGTGCTGCTCATGACCTTCGTCGTCGACGTCATCGCGATGTGCTTCGCGTGGCCGCAGGCGGTGTTCCCGGAGTTGTCGGAGGGCCGCTACGCCGACTCGCCCAACAGCCTGGGCTGGCTGTTCGCCGGCGTCTCCATCGGCGCGCTGCTCATGGGGCTCACGTCCGGCTGGGTGTCGCGGGTGGACCGGCAGGGTGCGGTGGTGCTGGGGGCGATCGTCGTCTGGGGCGTGGCGATCATCGGCTTCGGCCTCGCCCCGTCGCTGTGGCTGGCCGTGCTGTGCCTCGCGGTCGCGGGCGCCGGGGACATGGTCAGCGCCGTGCTGCGCTCGTCGATGCTCCAGCTGGCCGCCCCGGAGGAGATGCGCGGCCGCATGCAGGGGGTCTTCCTCGTCGTCGTCGCCGGTGGGCCGCGCCTGGGCGACCTGCGCGCCGGGGCGATCGCCAGCGCGGCCGGGGTCAGCGCCGCGATGGTCTCCGGCGGCATCGTGGTCGTCGTCGCCATGGTGGTCGTCGCGCTCGTCGTGCCGTCGTTCTGGGTGTTCCGTGCCTCCCGCTCGACGTACGCGACCACGCCGGCCGGGGAGCCCCGGCCGTCCTCACCCGCCCCCGAGAGTGGCGAGGGCCGGCCGGGGCCCGCCTCTTCATAACCGGCCCGGCCCCGTTCCGCCCGACAGGGGTCAGGCGAGCGCGTGCGCGACCACCCGGAGGTCGGCGACGAGCGCGTCGTAGGCGGCGTCGCGGGCCTCGTCCGGCGTCCGCAGGATGGCCGAGGGGTGCGTGGTCGCCAGCATCCACGTCTGGTGCGGGGCGTCCTCGTCGTCGTCGGCCGGGTCGGCGGCCCCGGCGCCGGGCGGGGTCCACGGGACCAGCTGCCCGCGGTCCTTCGTGATCCGGAAGGACGGCGAGATCAGCGCCTTGGCCGCCGTGGCGCCCAGGCACACCACCACCTCCGGCTGCAGGACGGCGAACTCCGCCTCCAGCCACGGCCGGCACGCCCGCAGGTGTTCCGGCCGCGGGGTCTGGTGGACCCGCCGCTTGCCCTTCACGGTGTGCGAGAAGTGCTTGACCGCGTTGGTGATGTACGCGTCGCGGCGGTCGATGCCGGCCTCGGCGAGCGCCTTGTCCAGCAGCCGCCCGGCCGGGCCGACGAACGGCTCGCCCCGGCGGTCCTCCTGGTCGCCGGGCTGCTCGCCGACGAAGACGATGCGCGCGGTCTCCGGTCCCTCGCCGAACACCGTCTGCGTGGTGTCCTGCCACAGCTCGCACGCCCGGCACCCCGCAGCGGCGGCGCGCAGGCCCTCCAGCCCGACACCGGTGGGCGGCCGAGCCGGGACGTTCTCCTCGCTCATGGACCGATGAGACCGCAGGAACCGCGCGTCCGCAGGGCAGACTGACCCGGCCCGCGCCCCGGACCCGAGGAGTACGCCCGTGCCGCCCGTCCACCTGCTCGGCGGCGGCTGGGACCCGTCCGCGACCGCGGCCCTCTACGGCCCGTTCCTGGAGGGGGCGGGCACCGCGCCCGTGGTGGCGGCCGTCGTCCTCGACGAGGGGGACGGCGCCGCGCAGTTCGAGCGCTGGGCCGCCGTCCTGCGGCGGACGGCGACCTGCGAGCCGGTGCCGGTGCTGGTGCCGCTGGGCGGCCGGCTGGACGTGGCGGCGCTCGGCGACGCCGACGCGCTGCTGGTGTGCGGCGGGCTCACCCCCGCCTACGCCGACGCGCTGGCGCCCGTCGCGGGGGAGCTGCGGGCCTGGCTGGCGGCGGGCGACCGTCCCTACGCGGGCTTCTCCGCGGGCGCGGCGGTCAGCGCCGGCGCCGCCGTCGTCGGCGGGTGGCGCGCCGGCGGCGTCCGCGTCTGCCCCGAGGACGCCGCCGAGGACCTCGAGGAGGTGGGCGTCGTCCCGGGCCTGGGGCTGGTGCCGTGGGCCGTCGACGTGCACTGCGCGCAGTGGGGCACCCTGCCGCGGCTGATCAGCGCGCTCCCCGGCGTGCCGGGCGGCCGGGGGTTGGCACTGGACGAGGACACCGCCGTGCACGTCGTCGACGGCACCGGCCGGGTCGCCGGGCTCGGTACGGCCTGGCGGCTGGCGCGGGCCGGGACGGCGACCACCGTGACCCCCCTCCGCAATGGCGACCCGGTGGGCTGACCCCGCGTCGGTCACGGGACCGGTCGGACCGACCGATACGGTCGGGAGCCGACGAGGGGAGACCACCGCAGTGCTGCAGTTCGACGGGCTCCACAAGACCTACGGGTCCACCCGGGTGCTCGAGGGGGTGTCCTTCAGCGTCGCCCCCGGCTCCATGTTCGGTTTCTGCGGGTCCAACGGCGCCGGGAAGACCACCACGATGCGCATCGCGATGGGCCTGGCCCGTGCCGACGCGGGCCAGGTCCGCTGGCAGGGGCGCCCGTTGGACCCGTCGGTGCGCCGGCGGATCGGCTACATGCCGGAGGAGCGCGGGCTCTACCCCAAGATGAGGGTCGGCGAGCAGGTCGCCTACTTCGCCCGGCTGCACGGCCTCGGCCGCGCCGCGGCCCGGCGCGCCGCCGACGAGTGGGTGGAGGTGCTCGGGCTCGGGCCGCGCAGCGGTGACCCGGTGGAGAAGCTGTCGCTGGGCAACCAGCAGCGGGTCCAGCTGGCCGCCGCGCTGGTGAGCCGGCCCGAGGTGCTGATCCTCGACGAGCCGTTCTCGGGCCTGGACCCGATCGGCGTCGACTCGCTGGCCGAGGCGCTGCTCGGTCAGGTCCGCCAGGGCGTACCGGTGGTCTTCTCCAGCCACCAGCTCGATCTCGTCGAGCGGCTGTGCGACTCCGTCGGCATCCTGGCCCGCGGCCGGATGGTCGCCACCGGCACCGTCGACGAGCTCCGCCGGCGCGAAACCGGGCGGCTGCTGCGCGTGGTGGCCCCCGCCGCGGCCCCGGGCTGGGCCGCCGCCGTCCCGGGCGTCCGGGTCGTCTCCGAGCAGGCCGGTGACACCGTGCTCGAGCTGGAGGGCGACGCCGACGACCAGGCGGTGCTGGCCGCGGCCCTGACCACGGGCCCGGTCACCCACTTCGCGTGGCAGCAACCGACGCTCGTGGAACTGTTCCGCGAGGCCGTGGCCGCGCCGTCGGCACCGGAGGTGGCAGCGTGAGCCGGCCGCAGGAGGTCGGCAGCGCCGCCATGGTCCGGCTGGTCGCCGGGCGGGAGGTCGCCAGCCGCGTCCGCGACAAGAACTTCATCATCAGCTCGGTCGTCATCCTGCTGGTGCTCGTCGGCGTGCTGGGCCTGCAGGTCGCGCTGGACTCCGGCACCGAGGAGACGCGCATCGGGGTCGTCGGCGACGTCGCCGCGCTGCAGCCCGCGCTCGAGGCGCAGGGCGAGGCGCTCGGTGCCGACGTGCAGGTCCTGCCGCTCGCCGACGAGGCGGCGGCGCGGACCGCGATCGACGACGAGGACGTCGACGGCGTGCTCGTCGCGGACGTCGCCGGCGCCCCGCAGCTCCTGGTGCCGCAGAGCGCCGGTGCGACGCTGCAGGGTGTGGTCCAGGGCGCGGTGGCGCAGCTGTCCCTGGCCGAGCAGCTGCGGGCGGCCGGCATCACCGGCCTCGACGTCCCCGAGGTCGCGGTCACCGCCCTCGACCCGGACGCCGACGAGGACGGCCAGCGGGTCGTCGTCGCGATGGTCGGCGTCGGCGTCCTCTACAGCCTGCTGATCCTGTTCGGGCAGTTCGTCGCCCAGGGCGTGGTCGAGGAGAAGTCCAGCCGGGTCGTGGAACTCCTCCTCGCCACGATGAGGCCCTGGCAGCTGCTGGCCGGCAAGATCATCGGCCTGGGGCTGCTGGGGCTGGCGCAGATCGTGCTGATCGCCGTGGTGGCCGTCGGCGGGGCGCTCGCCCTCGACCTGGTCGACATCGCCGGTGACCTCGTGGGCACCGCCGTCTCCGTGGTGCTCTGGTTCGTGCTGGGCTACGCCTTCTACGCGGCGGTCTTCGCGGTCGCGGCGTCGCTAGTCAGCCGCCAGGAGGACCTCGGCACGGTGGTCATGCCGACGACGCTGGTGCTGGTCGCCGCGTTCGTCATCGGCATCCAGGCGGCCGCCGACCCCGGCGGGGCGCTGGCGCGGGTCACCTCCTACGTGCCCGGTCTCTCGCCGCTGGTGATGCCGGTCCGCCGGGCGGCGGGCGAGGTCGCCGCGTGGGAGACCGGGCTCGCCGTCGTCCTGATGCTCGCGGCGATCGCGCTCGTCGTGCGGCTGGGCGGGCGGGTGTACGCCGGCTCGTTGCTGCGCACGAGCGGGAAGACCAAGCTGCGCGAGGCGCTGCGCGCCGAGCGGGCCTGAGCGAGGACCCCGGCCAGGACGGTGCCCGGTGGCGGCGGGTTCACCCGTCCGGTCGCCGGGTAGCGCGCCCACATGGCGATGCAGCTGGGCTACACGATGATGACCGAGCAGGCCGGGCCGAAGGACCTCGTCGGTCATGTCGTGGGCGCCGAGGAGACCGGCTTCGACTTCGCGGTCAGCAGCGACCACTACTTCCCGTGGCTGGACGAGATGGGCCACGCGCCGCACGCCTGGACGGTGCTCGGCGCCGCCGCCCAGGCCACCGGCCGCATCCCGCTGATGACCTACGTGACCTGCCCGAGTTTCCGGTACCACCCGGCCGTCGTCGCGCAGAAGGCGGCGACGCTGCAGCTGCTGTCCGACGGCCGCTTCACCCTCGGCCTCGGCTCGGGGGAGAACCTCAACGAGCACGTCGTGGGCGCCGGCTGGCCGCCGGCCGACGTCCGGCAGGAGATGCTGGTCGAGGCGATCCAGATCATCGGCGACCTGTTCGACGGCGGGTACACCAACGTCCGCGGCGAGCACTTCGACGTCGAGTCGGCCAAGCTCTTCGACCTGCCCGAGAAGCGGGTGCCCATCGCGGTCGCCGTCTCCGGAGCCCAGTCCTGCCGGATCGCCGGTGAGCTCGCCGACGCCATGATCGCCGTCGCGCCCGACCCGGAGCTGGGGGAGAGGTTCGACGCCGCGGGTGGGGCCGGCAAGCCGCGGATCGGGCAGATGCCGATCTGCTACGACACCGACCGGGATGCCGCCGTCACCCGGGCACACACGCTGTTCCGCTGGTTCGGCCTCGGCTGGAAGGTCAACGCCGAACTGCCCGGCACCCAGGCGTTCGACTCCGCCAGCCAGTTCGTGCGCGAGGAGGACGTCGCCGGGAGCATCCCGTGCGGTGACGACGTCGACGCCGTCATCACGGCGGCCCAGGAGTACGCCGACGCCGGGTTCACCCACCTCGCGCTGGTGCAGATCGGTGGCGACCACCAGGCGCCGTTCCTCGAGTGGAGCCGGCGGACGCTGGTGCCCGCGTGGCGGGAGGCCTTCGGCGGGTGATCGGCGGCACCGCCTCCGAGGGGTGAGACGCCACCGTCGGGGGACGACGCGGCGACGGCGCCCGGTGATGATCGCCGCATGGGGAAGGACCTCGACGGGCGCCTCCGTCGGCTGCGCGCCTGCCGGGACGCCGACGCGATCATCGAACTGGGCTGCGACCTGGCCGATGCCGGGCGCGACCAGGACGCCGAGCGCTGTTTCCGTCGCGCCGCCGAGCTGGGCGCCTCGCTCGGGTGGTTCAACCTGGGCAACGCCCTGGCCGCCCGCGGCCGCGTCGAGGAGGCCGTCGACGCCTACGAGCAGGCGCTCGCGGGCGGGGAGGCCGAGGCGTGGGTGAACCTCGGCCTGGTGCTGGAGGAGCTGGGGGACCTCGCCGGGGCCATGCGCGCCTACGAGGGCGCGGGTGCGGCCGGGGACGCCATGGGGGGTCTGCAGCTGGCCTTCCTGCTGCACGACCAGGGGGAGCGGGCCGAGGCGCTGGCCGTCGCCCAGGAGCTGGCCGCGGCCGGGGACGCGCTGGCCGCGGCCGTCGTCGCCACCTGGCGGTGGGGCGCCACGCTCGACCCCGGCCTGGAGGGGGACCTGCGCGCCGGCCAGGACCTCTTCCCCGGCGCCCGGGTCGCACTCGCCCAGCTGCTGCGGGAGAACGGCCGGCCGGAGGAGGCGCGCTTCGCCCTGGAGCGCGGCGCCAAGCGGGGCGAGCTGCAGGCCTGGCTGCCGCTGGGCAACTTCTACGCCGAGCAGCTCGGCGACGTGGAGGCCGCCGAGGAGGCCTACCGGGCCGGGATCACCGCCGGGGACACGTACTGCCACCACAACCTCGCCGTGCTGCTCGCCGACCGCGGCGACCTGGAGGGTGCGGTCGAGCACTTCCGGCTCGGGGCCGCCGACGGCGACGCACTGGCCGCCGAGGCCCTCCGCGAGCTGGGGGACTGAAGGGGACCGCCCCCAGGGCCTCCCTACCGGCGCAGGGCGTCGAGCGGCCCGCGGTAGGGGGACGCCGGCGGGCCGGTCACCCCGGCCGGCGCGGTGAACAGCCGGCCGGCGTCGGGCTGGGCCGCCCGCGCCGCGTCGTCCATGCCCTCGGTGGAGGTGCTCACCACCAGCAGGCCCCGCCCGGGCCCGGCGAAGGCGCAGCTCGACGTCTGGGCCACCGGCACCTCGACGACGGCCAGGAGGTCCCCGTCGGGCGACCACCGGCGGACCTGGCCCGCGCCCCACATCGCCGTCCAGAGACAACCCTCGTCGTCGACGGTGAGGCCGTCCGCGACGCCGTCGTCCCCCTCGAGGTCCAGCAGGACCCGGCCGCGGGTGAAGCTCCCGTCGCCCGGGTCGTAGTCGAAGGCGTGCACGACGCCGGGGCCGGAGTCGGCGAGGTAGACGGTGCGCTCGTCGGGTGACCAGCCCAGGCCGTTGGAGACGGTCAGCCCGTCGAGCACGGTCGACACGGTGCCGTCGAGGTCGAGTCGGTAGAGCGTGCCGGCGCCGGGGCGCTGGTCGAAGGCCATGGTGCCGGCGTAGAACCGGCCGGCCCGGTCGCACTTCGCGTCGTTCATCCGGGTACCGCCGTCGGCCTCGGTGCCGCCCTCACCGGCCAGTTCGAGCAGCACCCGGGCGGTGCCGTCGTCCCCGAGGTGGGTGAACCCGCCGCCGGCCGCGAGCAGCCACCCGCCGGCCACGGCCGGGACGACCGCACCGACGGTGTCGCCGCCCCGGAGGGCCGGTGCGGTCTCGGCGAGGGTGCCGTCGGCTGCCACGTGGGCCCGTCGCACCAGGCCGGCGGTGATGTCCACCCAGAGCAGTTCGGCGCGCTCGGCGTCCCACGTCGGTCCCTCGCCGTGGACGGCGGGGGACGGGGCGGCCGGGACGGCGGTCAGGGTGCGCACGGACGACATGTCCCCAGGACACCCGCCCGTGACACCAGGCCGGGATACTGCAGCGATGTCCGAAGCCACCGTCGACGTCGCCGACCTGCGCCACCACGGGGCCGACGAGGGGGACGCCACCGACGCCCCGCTGCGGGAGGACATCCGCCTGCTGGGCCGCGTGCTCGGCGAGGTGATCGGGGAGCAGTCCGGGGAGGACGTCCTCGACCTCGTCGAGTCCACCCGCGTGGAGGCCTTCCGCATCCGCCGGTCAGAGGTCGACCGCGCCGAGTTGGCCGCCCGCCTCGGGGACCTCGACGTCCGGTCGGCCAACCACGTGATCCGCGCGTTCAGCCACTTCTCACTGCTGGCCAACATCGCCGAGGACATCCACCACGAGCGACGGAGACGCTTCCACCGGCGGGAGGGCTCACCGCCGCAGAAGGGCAGCCTGGCGGCCACCTTCGCCCTGCTGGACGCCGAGCGGCCCGACCCCGACGTCGTCGCACGCGAGCTCTCCGGCGCGCTGGTCTGCCCGGTGGTCACCGCGCACCCCACCGAGGTGCGGCGCAAGACGGTCTCTCGGGTGCAGCGGCAGGTCAGCGAGCTGCTCCGGCAGCGCGACCGCCTCGCGCCGGGGGAGGCCGACGCCGAGTGGTCCGCGCGGCTGGAGCGCGCGGTGCTGACCCTGTGGCAGACGGCGCTGCTGCGGCTGTCCCGGCTGCGGCTGGCCGACGAGATCGACGAGGCGCTGCGCTACTACGAGCTGTCCCTGTTCGAGGTGGTCCCGGCCATCAACGCCGAGCTCCGCCGGGCGCTGCGCGAGCGCTGGCCGCACGCCGGCCTGCTGGCGCGCCCCATGCTGCTGCCGGGGTCGTGGATCGGCGGCGACCGCGACGGCAACCCGTTCGTCACCGCTGACGCCGTCCGCCAGGCCAGCACCCGGCAGGCCGAGACTGCGCTGGCCCACCACCTGTCCGAGCTGCTGGTGCTGCGCGACGAGCTGTCGATGTCCGACCGGCTGATCACCCCCACGCCGGAGCTCGCCCACCTGGCCGAGGCCTCCCGCGACGACTCCCCGTTCCGCGCCGACGAGCCGTACCGGCGCGCCCTCCACGGCATCCACGCCCGCCTGGCCGCGACCGCCCAGCGGGTGCTCGGCGCCGTCCCGGGTCCGCCGCCGCACCACGAGCTCGAGCCCTACGACAGCCCCGACGAGCTGCTGGCCGACCTCGCGACGGTCGACGCGTCGCTGCGCCGGCACGGCGCCGGGGCCCTGGCCGACGACCGGCTGGCCCGGCTGCGCGACAGCGTCGAGGTCTTCGGTTTCCACCTGTGCGGGCTGGACATGCGGCAGAACTCGGCCGTGCACGAGGAGGTGGTCGCCGAGCTGCTGGCCTGGGCCGGCGTCTGCCCCGACTACGCCGCGCTCGGCGAGCAGGAGCGGGTGGCCCTGCTCGTCGGCGAGCTGCGGATGCGCCGTCCGCTCGTGCGCCCCGGCGCGGACCTCTCCGAGACCGCCCGCGGCGAGCTCGACGTGCTGACCGCCGCGGCCGAGCAGGTCGCCGCGCTGGGCCCGCGGGCGGTCCCCAACTACGTCATCAGCATGTGCGACTCGGTCAGCGACGTGCTGGAGGTCGCCGTCCTGCTCAAGGAGGTCGGCCTGCTGGACCCCGACGGCGAGGACGGCCCCACCTGCCCGGTCGGCATCTCGCCGTTGTTCGAGACGATCGAGGACCTCCAGCGCGCCGCCGAGACGATGTCCGCCGTCCTCGACCAGCCGCTCTACCGGGCGCTGCTGGCCGACCGGGGGGACGTGCAGGAGGTCATGCTCGGGTACTCCGACAGCAACAAGGACGGCGGCTACCTCGCCGCCAACTGGGCGCTGTACCGGGCGGAGCTGGCGCTGGTCGAGGTCGCCCGCCGCGAGGGCATCCGGCTGCGGCTGTTCCACGGCCGAGGCGGGACGGTGGGCCGGGGCGGCGGGCCCAGCTACGACGCGATCCGCGCCCAGCCGCCGGGCGCGGTCGCCGGCGCGCTGCGGATCACCGAGCAGGGCGAGGTCATCGCCGCCAAGTACGCCGACCCCGACCTCGCCCGCCGCAACCTGGAGGCGATGGTCGCGGCCACCCTCGAGGCGAGCCTGCTCGACGTCGAGGGCCTGGGGGACGACGCGGAACCCGCCTACGCCCTCCTCGACGACCTCGCCGGCCGCGCCCGGGCCGCCTACCGCGCCCTGGTGCACGAGACGCCGGGCTTCGTCGAGTGGTTCCGCGCGGCCACGCCGATCGGCGAGCTCGCCGAGCTCAACATCGGCAGCCGGCCGCCCTCGCGCAAGGCGGGGGACTCCATCGCCGACCTGCGGGCGATCCCGTGGGTGTTCAGCTGGTCGCAGGCCCGGATCATGCTCCCCGGCTGGTACGGCACGGGCACCGCCCTGGAGGGCTGGGTGGACGGCGACCAGGCCAGGCTGGCCCGGCTGCAGGAGCTGCACCGTCGATGGCCCTTCTTCCGCACGGTGCTGTCCAACATGGGCATGGTGCTGGCCAAGACCGACCTCGACCTGGCCGCCCGCTACGCCGAGCTGGTGCCCGACGCCGAGCTGCGCGCCCGGGTCTTCGACCAGCTCACCGCCGAGCACGGGCGCAGCTGCCGGATGCTGCTGGCCGTCACCGGCGACGACCACCTGCTCGCCGACAACCCGTCGCTGGCGCGCTCGATCCGCAACCGGTTCCCCTACCTGGAACCGCTGCACCACCTGCAGGTGGAGATGCTGCGGCGGCGCCGGAGCGGGGACGACGACGAGCTGGTCCGCCGCAACATCCAGCTGACCATCAACGGCATCGCCACGGCGCTGCGCAACAGTGGCTGACACCCTGCCGGTCCACCGCGCGGCGCCGGCCGGGCGAGGGCCGTGCCCGGCCGCCGGCGGACCGGAGCTCGCCCGCGCGGCCGCCGCCCTCGGGCTCGCGCCCGCCGCCCTGGCCCCGGCGGTCAGCGACCCGGCCTACCGGGTCCTCTCCGACGACGACGGCGCCGCGGTCCTGCTCCGGCGGCAGTGGACGGTCGACGGGACCCCGGAGGCCGTGGTCCTCGCCTCGACCGGCGTCGGGCCCGACACGCCGGCGGTGCTGGCGACCGCCGCGGGCTGGGGCTGCGTGCGGGTGCGCGACCGACCCGGCGGGCGGGGCGTGGTCCCGGTCCCGGCACCCGCGGCGAGCGCCCCGGTGAGCGAGCGGTTCCTGCACCTGGCGGCGCTCGCGGCCACCCGCGTGGAGACCGCGGTCGCCCTGGCGCGCGGGGAGGGGGAGGAGCGGGTCAAGGCCGACGGCAGCCCGTCGCTGGCCGCCGACGACGCCGCGCACGTCGCCGCCGTCGGCGTCCTGTCCGCGCTGGGTGTCCCGCTGCTGAGCGAGGAACGGCCGGACCGGCCGGTGGACCCCGCCGGGCCGTGGGTGGTGCTCGACCCGCTCGACGGCACCGGCAACTTCCGGGCCGGACTGCCGCCGTGGGCGTTCTCCGCCGGACTCGTCCAGGACGGCGTCCCGGTCGCCGGCGTCGTCGTCGACCTCTCCTCGGGGCGGCGCTGGTCCGGTGCGGTCGGGGCCGGTGCGGTGCGCGACGGCCTGCCCATCCGGCCGCGGCCGGGCGGTACGGTCGTCGTCCCCTCGGCCCCGCCGGGGTCGGCGGTCACCGTGCCGCCCACCGCGCGGCGGGTGCGGGTCACCGGCTGCACCGCCGTCGAGCTGTGCCTGGTCGCCGACGGCTCGGCCGCGGCCTGGCACGACGTCGACCGCAGCGGCACCCACGTGCACGACGTGGCCGGCGGGCTGGCCGTGCTCACCGCCGCCGGCGGCGTGGTGCTGGACCCGGACGGCGAGCCGCTCGTCCTGCGCCCGGACACCGAGGCCCTCACCCGGCTCGTCGCCGCCGCCACCCCGGAGGCGGCGCGGGAACTGCTCCGCGCCGTCGGCTGAGGGTCAGCGGGGCCGCGCCGCCGCCTCCCGCACCGCCGCCAGCAGCGACTCCCACTCGTGCAGGGTCGTGCGGGCCCGGCCGCGGGTGGCGCCGAGGGCCACCTCGGCGGCGTCGATGGCCCGCCAGTCCGACAGCAGCACCGGGTCGGCACCGCGGGCGCGCAGCTCCGACACCAGGTCGTCGACCCCGCCGCGGCCCGGGCGCACCACGCCGGCGGCGACGTCCTCGAGCAGGACGGCGATCGTCTCCCGGGCGTCGTGCTTGTTGGTGCCGACGACGCCGGTGGGCCCCCGCTTGATCCAGCCGGCCACGTACTCGCCCGGCGCCGGCCGCCCGTTCCGCAGCACCCGGCCCCCGTCGTTGGGCACCACGCCGCGGCGCTCGTCGAGGGGCAGCTGGGGCAGCCCGCTGCCGCGGTAGCCGACCGACCGGACGACCAGGTCGGCCGGCAGCAGCTCCGTCTCGCCGGTGCCGGAGGCACGACCGTCCTCGTCGACGACGGTGCGCTCCACCTCGATCCCGGTCACCCGGTCGGTGCCCACGAGTCGCACCGGTCGGGAGTAGAAGCGCAGCCGCACCGGCGTCCGGCCCGGCTCGGGCACGTGCTGCGCCCACTCGTGCAGGACGGCGAGGTTGCGGTGCACCACCCGGTCGGCGTCGGCCCGTTCCTGCGCGGCCGGGTCCAGCTCCAGGTCTGCCGGGTCCACCAGCACCGTGGCCCGCGCCAGCTCGCCGAGCTCGCGCAGCTCCTGGGTGGTGAAGGTGGCGTGCGCGGGGCCGCGGCGGCCGATGACGGTGACCTCCTGCACCGGTGCCGCGGCCAGGGCGTCCAACACGTGCTGGGGCATGTCGGTCGGCTCGAGCTCGGCCGGCGTCCGGGCCAGGACGCGGGCGACGTCGAGGGCCACGTTGCCCACGCCGACCACGACGACCGAGCGCGCCCCGGCCAGGGCCGCCTCCACCCTGGGGCGGTCGGCGTCGGGGTGGCCGGTGTACCAGGCGACCAGTTCGGTGGCGGCCAGGCTGCCGGGCAGTTCCTCGCCGGGGATCGCCAGCTGCCGGTCCAGGGCGGCGCCGTAGGTGTAGACGACGGCGTCGACGGCGCCGTGGAGCTGGGCACAGGAGATGTCGCGGCCGATCTCCACGTTGCCGACGAACCGCACCCGCGGGTGCTCCAGCGCCCGGTGCAGGGTGTCGCGGATGGCCCGCATCTTCGGGTGGTCGGGCGCGATGCCGTGCCGCACCAGGCCGAACGGGGTCGGCAGCCGGTCGATGAGGTCGACGGCGACCGGGACCTCCTGCTGCCGGGTCAGCGCCTCCGCGGCGTAGATGCCGGCCGGGCCCGCGCCGACGACGGCCACCCGGAGGGGCGGCGCAGGGGACGGGGGACCGGGGTCTTCGTCGACCGACACGACAGGCATCCTCGCCCTCACCGTGGGGAATGCACCAGGCATCCGCCCCCGACCCCAGGAGCAGCCCGTGTCCGTCGTCGTCGTCGCGACCATCACCCCGCAGCCCGAGCACGCCGACGCCGTGCGGGAGGCGGTGCTCACCGCGATCCCGCAGGTGCACGAGGAGGACGGGTGCCAGCGTTACGCGCTGCACGAGGGCCAGGACGGCCGCCTGGTCATGATCGAGCAGTGGGCGAGCCCCGAGGCGCTCGCGGCCCACGGCAAGGGCGAGCCGTTGAGCACGCTCAGCCAGGCCCTGGAGGGCAGGCTCACCGGTGCCCCGGAGCTGCAGGTGCTGACCGCCGTCCCGGCAGGGGAACAGGCCAAGGGTGCGATCTAGTCGCAGGCGTGGTCGTGGTCCAGCCCGTCGGTGACGTACTGGGTGAGGACCACCTCGCCACCGCCGGTCAGCGGCGGCCGCCGGCAGGCGGCCTCCGCGCCGGCGAGGGTGGTGGCGCCGGCGAGCCAGCTGTCCAGGTCGTGGAGCGGGCTGTCGGCCGGGACGTCGCCCGCGATGAGCCCCCACTGGTAGCCCGTCGAGTACAGCCCGACCTCGGCGCCGCGGCCGGTGAGGTAGGCGGTCATGCCCTCCAGCGCGGCCCGGTTGCGGGCCCGGGCGGCCGCGGACCCGTACTGCCAGGTGTTCATCGTCTCGACGTCGAGCCACCACTGGTACGCGGCGGGGTCGGCGTCGACCCCGGCCTCCTGGGCCGCGGGGACGAAGAAGGCCTCGACCGACACGTAGGCGCGCAGCCAGCCGTACTGCCAGGAGCAGGCGGTGCTGTTGTCGCCGTCGCACGCGCCGTACGGGGTGGTGCCGCGCAGCGGCCAGGTGTGCAGGGCGTCGATGAACTCACCGGGGTTGGCGGTGTTGACGTAGAGCTGCAGCCGTGGCTGCCCGGCCACCGCCCCCGTCGCGTCCGCGGCCCAGGCCAGTTGCTCGGCCAGGCAGCGGTTGGGCCGCGTGGCCAGACCTCCGTTGACGCCGACGATGCCGAACGCGTGGTCCCCGGGCAGGTCCTCGTCGCACTGCGGGTGTGAGACGTCGTAGCCGACGGACGAGCGCCCCTCGGCGGTGGACGCCGCCGCGGTCGGCAGCCCCAGGGCGAGACCGGCGCACGCCAGCACGGCGACGACCAGAGCGCGCGCCGTACCGGACATCCCCTCACCATAAGCCCGCTCGTGGCGGTGGTCACTCACCCCGCGGGGGGCATCCGCGGGGGCTCACACCGCCTGACAGACCGGGCACCAGTACAGGTTGCGACCGACCATCGTCTCGGTCCGGACCTCGGTGCCGCAGAGGCGACAGGGCAGGCCGGTGCGGCGGTACACGTAGTGCGCGTCCTCCCGCACGACCGCGCCACGCCGGCGGGTGCGGTCCTCCGGCCGGGTGGTCACGATGCGGCCCATCCGGACCCCGGCACGCATGAGCACCACCAGGTCGGCCCACATCCGCGCCCACAGGTCGGCGTCGACGTCCCGGCCGGGGCGGAACGGCGAGAGCCGGTGCCGGAACAGCAGCTCCGCGCGGTAGACGTTGCCGACGCCGGCCAGCACCGACTGGTCCATGAGCAGCGCCCCGATGGCGGTGCGGCTGCCCGAGATCCGCCGGTGGGCGGCCACGCCGTCGCTCCGGGGCCGTAGCGGGTCCGGGCCGAGGCGGTCGAGGATCCGGTCGACCTCGGCGGTGGTCAGCACCTCGCACGCGGTCGCGCCGCGCAGGTCGGTCCACACCCCGAGGCCGTCGGGTCCCTCGCCCTCCCACCGCATGCGCAGCGCGCCCCGCGGCGCCGGCGGGACGCCGGTGCCCGCGGTGTAGCTGCCGTACAGCCCCAGGTGCACGTGCAGGGTGTCGGCACCGAAGCAGGCGAACAGGTGCTTGCCGTACGAGGTGACCTCGTCGAGCACCCGCCCGTCGAGCAGCGCCGCGCCCGCCGCGAACCGGCCCTGCGGGCTGGTGACGTGCACCGGGCGGCCGACGAAGGCGAGCGACTGGTCGCGGGCCAGCCGGAACAGGGTGTGTCCCTCAGGCACGGGCGGCTCGACCGGTCATGGCCCCAGCTTCGCCGCTGGGCGGCGACTCCGCCACGATGGCCGCGTGGCACCGGTGACACCGCAGCTGGCGCGGGCGGCCTGGGGCGCGCTGGAGACCGTGCACGTCGTGGGTTTCTTCGCTCCCGAGGTGCAGGCCGCCTACGACGAGTTCGGCGTGTCGGCGACCCGCGCCGGCTACTTCGCCGCCCGCGCGTCCGCTCTCGGGCCGGTCGAGCCGGCCGTCGTCGTGGCGACCTTCTACGTGTTCTCGCCCGATCTCGTCGCCGGCGCGGTACCGGCGGTCTGGGCGGCGGGGACGCCGGAGCAGTGGGCCGCCGCGCGCGGCCGTGGCGTCTCGGCCGCCCTGCACCGCGTGCTGGGCGAGGCCGACGTCGGCGAGGCGCTCGCCCTGGCGCGGGAGGCCTGCGGCGGCCTGGCGGCGGCCGGGCGCCCGCTGTACGCGGCGTGGAGCGGCATCGACTGGCCCGACGACCCGCTCCTGCAGCTCTGGCACGCCGGGCTGCTGCTCCGCGAGCACCGCGGCGACGGCCACGTCACCGCCCTCATGGCGGCCGGCCTGGACCCCGTGGAGGCGCTGGTCACCGGTGGGCTGGCGTCGGACAGCCTCGACTTCGTGCGCAGCACCCGCGGCTGGACCGACGCGCAGTGGGCCGCCGGTGTCGACCGGTGCCGGGCGCGCGGCCTGGTCGACGAGGGTGGCCTGACCGCGGCGGGGCGGGCGCTGCGCCAGGAGGTGGAGGCGATGACCGACGTCCTGGCCCTGCCCGGCTGGGCGCACCTGGGTGCCGTCGGGGCGCAGCGGCTGGTGGAGCTGATGGCGCCGGTCAGGCAGCGGCTGTTCGACTCCGGCCTGCTGCCGGGGTGGATCCGCTCCCGCGGCTGAGGAGCGGGGCGGCCATCCCCGCCCCCTCACCCATCGGTGCGCAGCCGCGCGTAGCGGTCCAGCGCCACCCGGCGCTCCTCGGCGTGGTCGACGATCGGCAGCGGGTAGCCGGCGGGGACGCCGTCGGGCGCCAGCCAGGGCTCGTGCACGTACCGGGTGGGGACGTCGCGCAGCTCGGGCACCCAGCGCCGGACGTAGGCGCCGTCCGGGTCGTACTCCCTGCCCTGGCGGACCGGGTTGAAGACGCGGTGGTACGGCGAGGGGTCGGTGCCGGTGCCGGCCACCCACTGCCACCCGTGGTTGTTGCTGGCCAGGTCACCGTCGACCAGGTGGGCGAGGAAGTGCCGGGCGCCGCGCCACCAGTCCACGTGCAGGTCCTTGACGAGGAACGAGGCGACGACCATCCGCACCCGGTTGTGCACCCAGGCCTCGCCGAGCAGCTGCCGCATCCCGGCGTCCACGATGGGGTAGCCGGTGCGGCCGGCCGCCCAGGCGGCGAACCGCTCGTCGGCGTCCGGACCCGTGTCCTGGGTGAGCGCACGCATGCGCGGGTCGAACGCCTCCTTGTGGGTCTCCGGCCGGTGCCACAGGACGTCGGCGTAGAACTCCCGCCAGGCCAGCTCCGTGCGGTAGCGCTCGGCGGACGCGCCCTCGATGCCGGCGAGGTCGGCCAGCAGGGTGCGCGGGTGGAGGCAGCCGTACTTGAGGTACGCCGACACCCGGCTGGTGCCGTCGGTGCCCGGGCTGTTCCGCGTGTCCCGGTAGCCGGAAAGCCGCTCCTCCCGGAACCGGCGCCACGCGTCCCGGGCGGCGGCTTCCCCGGCGGGAGGCAGCGCGACGCCGTCCAGGCGGACCTCCGGGAGCGCCTCGGAGGGGACGCCGGTGTACCAGCGCACCGACCGTGGCCGCGGGGCGGGGGCACGCCAACCGTGAGCCTGCCAGGCCCGGGCGAAGGGGGAGAAGACGCGGAACGGCGTCCCGTCGCCCTTGGTCACCCGACCCGGCGTGACGGCGTAGGGGGACCCGGTGCGCACGAGCGGCACCTCCGCGAGGGCGCGCTCCACGGCGTCGTCCCGCCGCCGGCCGTACGGGCCGGCGTCGGCCGAGACGTGCACGCTGGTCGCGCCGACCTCTCGGACCAGGGCCGGGACCACCCGCGCCGGGTCGCCGGAACGCACGACGAGCGCGTCGCCGACGGCGGCTCCGAGATCGGTCAGGCAGTCGAGCAGGAACCGCCGGCGGGGCGCGCCGGCCGGGTCCCACAGCCGCGGGTCCAGCACGAAGACGGGCAGGACGGCGCCCTCCGGGCCCGCCGCGTCGCGCGCGGCCAGCAGCGCCGGGTGGTCGCCGAGTCTCAGGTCGCGGCGGAACCACATCAGCGCGATCGGCACCCGCGCCAGGGTAGGGAGCCGGAGGCGGCCCCGCAGGTCAGTGGGCGGCCGTCGCCAGGCCGAAGTGCGCGCGCTCGTCGTCGGCCACGAGGTCGAGCTCCTCGGGGTGCTGCTGGATGTAGTGGCGGACGAACGAGCAGTAGGGGAGGACGTACAGGCCGCGCTCGCGTGCAGCGGCGAGGACGCCGGCGACCAGCACCTTGCCGATGCCGCGGCCGCCCACGGACGGGTCCACCTCGGTGTGCGGGAGGGCCATGGTGCCGTTCTCGACGTGGTAGCTCGCGAGTCCGACGACCCGGCCGTCGAGCAGCACCTCGAAGCGTCCCCGATCGGGGACGTCGACCACGCTCGTCTCCATGCTCGTGTTCCACCTCCGCTCGCCCGGCGCCGTTGCCGGGTTCGACATGCGTACTGGAACGGTAACGCCTCGGAGCCCTCGAGGGTTTCGCCGCGCCGGGGTGCCGTCCTGGCGTGACCTGCGGTCGACACCCCCTCACGGTCAGGGACGAGGGTTGGTCCGCGTCCAGCCGCGCTCGTCCCGGCGGGCTCCCTGAGCGGCCCGGCACCGCCGGCACACCGCCTGCACCTCCTCCGCGTGCCGGCCCGACTCCGGCTGGACGTCCGCCCAGGCGACGTGGGGGAAGCGGGTCAGCCCCGACCGGTGCAGCGACAGCCCGCAGACCGTCTCGTTGCGCCCGCGCTCCCACGCGTGGACCTCCCCGGAGGGGTAGCGGACGCCGTCGTCGGGGTCGGTCCACTGGCCCGCGGCCGCGACCGCCGCGTTGCGTACTCCCATGGGGGCGCCGGTACCCGCGCCGCCCCGTGTCCACCGCCGGACCGGTCCGGGTGCTGCACCCACCGGTCCTCGACGGGAGCCCGCCGGCCGGTGTCGCACGCCGGCTCGTCCGCGGCTGGGGGCAGCCGCCGCCGCGACCGCCCGGCATCGCCGTGCCCGCGGAGGGGTAGACCACGGGCATGAGCAGCGAGGACAAGATCAGGAACAAGATCGACGAGCTGGCCGGCAAGGGCAAGGAGGTCGCCGGGCGCGCGACCGGCAACGCCGACCTGGAGGCCGAGGGACGCGGCGAGCAGGCCACGAGCAACCTCAAGCAGGCCGGCGAGAAGGTCAAAGACGCGTTCAGGTAGGTCGGACCGCTGCCCAGGGTGGGGTGCTGACCGTTGCTCCGACCGGTGCCGCCGAGCTCCGGGCAACTCTCCCGTGCTGAGCGGTGACTTCTCACGCATCCGCCCCCGCGAGGTCCGGCACGCCGGCTCAGCGCGGCCTGCGTGGGTTCGGTCGCAAGCCGCGGGCTGCACCGACTCCCTCGGCTGAAACCGGTTGCAGTGCTCCGCTCCCGCGTCCGGCACTCTCAGCGCCATGCTCGACGCGGCCGAAGAACGACTGTGGGCTGCCCTGCGCGCCGGCCGTCGGGACGACGTCATCCAGGCTGCCCTGAGCCTGCCTGGCGACCGGCGCCGTCGGCTGCGCCCGGCCATCCGGCGACACGACCGGGTGGTGAGCGGTGCGCCGACCGGTGCACGCGCGGCTGCCGGCGAGTGGGACGGGGAACTGCGGCAGGCGCACTGGTCCGCCGCGGCGGCCGCCGTCCTCGGCTGCTCGACGGTGGAGCAGGCGGTCACCTACGCCCCGCTGGACCTGCCGGACTCCCACGACCTGCCGAAGGCGTTCTTCCCCGAGCACCTCGAGGCGTTCTCTCGAGAGTGGTCGGCCCGCTTCCTGCGCAGCCCCAAGGCGTGGGATCGCATCCGCGGCATGGAGGCCCAGTTCGACTGGGCACACGAGGGTCTGATCCCACCCCCGGTGGACCGCGGCGCCGTGCTGTTCCTGATCACCCGCGGGCCGGGTGCCCTCGACGGGCAGGCCGTGCTCCGCTACCTCGAGGCCCGTCCCGTGGTCATCGACGTCACGCTGCGCCGCATCTTCGACGCGGACGGCATCAGCGGAGCCTCACTTGCCCAGCGGGACGAGGCGTTCACCGAGGGACGGCGGATGGACGACTTCGTGGTCCCGGAGCTGATCCGCCGCGGCCACTGGACGGTGGACTTCGTCGAGGACGGCATCGCCCGTGCCCTCGCTCGCGGGCAGACGCCGTACCTGGCGCGCTGGTTCACCGGCCTGGCTGCCCAGGTCGCGAGCCTGAGCGGGGAACGCTGACCGACGTCATTCCCCGGGACCAACGGTCAGCACTTCGGCCGACCAACGGTCAGCACCGGAGAGTGCCCCCGGCAGGATTCGAACCTGCGACACACGGTTTAGGAAACCGATGCTCTATCCCCTGAGCTACGGGGGCTCGTCGGCGGACCGACCGGGGCGTACCGGAGGAGGTTAGCGGGCGCGGGCCGACGGCCACCCGGGGCGGTCCCGGCGAACTACCGTCAGCACATGGTGGTCGCGCTGGCCGAGCTCACCCTCCTGGTGCTGCTGGCCGCCCTGCTGCTGTACGCGCTCGGCACCTGGACGACCCGGCCCGTGCTGCGGACCGGTGCCGGCCAGGCCCGGCTGCCCACCCGCTCGCGGGCCGAGGTCGCCGCAGCGGTCGCGCAGGCCCGCTGGACGCCGGCCCACGACGAGGTCGACGGCGTCACGCGGGTGCTGCTGCGGCGTTCCTACACCGGCCTCGACGGGCTGCCGGTGGTGCTCGAGGACAGGGTCTTCGACACCTTCCCGACGGGCGACCCGGCGTGGGAGGTGCGCTTCACCGAGGCGATGTCGGGGGCCCGGTTCCGCTGCACCTACCTCAACGCCGAGGAGTCACCCGGCGACTAGGCACCCGGTCGCGCCGTGCCGGACCCGCGACCGCGTCCCTGCGCGACGCTCGCGGCGCCTCCGGCTCGTCGACGTCCCCGCGGCATCGTCCCGCGCCCGGCCCCCCGGGGCCGGGCGGTCAGGCGACGGCGCGCAGGGGCTGAGGCTTGCGCCGCCCGGCGGTCCGCTCCACGATGCGGGCGATGGTCGCCGGCCGGTCCGACTGCGGCGCGTGGCCGGCCATCAGCAGGGGGCTGAAGCGGGAGCCGGGGACAAGCGGCAGGTAGCGCACGGTCTGGCCGGAGGCGACCCAGTCGAAGAGGCCCTGCACCAGCGTGACCGGGCAGTCGACCCGGTCCAGGCCGCGCGGGACGTCGAGCATCAGCCCCCACAGCACGGTGCGCCAGAAGTCACGGGACTCGGCGAAGCCCTCACGCGCGCCGAGGGCCTCCTCGGGGGAGGTGCTCCACGGACGGGCCTTCAGCGGCGCCAGCAGCGCGGCCCGGCCGACCGCCGAGCGGGACACGGTCTCGATCAGCGGTTCGGTCGTGCGCATGGCGAGCCGGGCCATGCCCATCCCGATGCCCTGGAAGACCCGCTCCTGCGGGATGTTGAGGCCGGACGGCGAGATCGCCACCACCGACAGGGCGCGCCCGCGCACGGCCAGCTCGAGGGCGATCCGGGCGCCGAGGGAGTTGCCGAGGACGTGGACCTGGCCGAGGCCCAGCCTGTCGAGGGTGTGCTCGACGGTGTCGGTGAGGGCCGCGACGGTGGGGCGCTGCTCGAGGTGCGCCGACTCGCCGATGCCGGGGAGGTCGACGTTGACGACGTCGAAGCGCTCGGTCAGCAGGGGGAGGACGGCGCTGAAGTCACGCCGCGAGCTGCCCATGCCGTGCAGCAGGAGGAGCGGCTCGCCGGAGCCGGAACGGGTCGAGGACAGCAGCGCAGTCACCCGTTGTCCGTACCCGGGCCGGATCGACAGCAGGCCGTGACGTCCGCCACGCCGGCCCGTGGGGTGCCCTCGCACCCCACGGGCCGGGTGTTCAGCGACCCGCGCCGACCGGTTCGGCCGGCCGGGTGCCGACCCGGGACAGGCCCATCGACAGGGCGACGGCCACGACGATGCCGATCACCGGCGGGATGCCGATGCCGAGCTCGCCGCTGAGCCACGCCAGGAAGGCGGCGACCGCGTAGGCCAGCAGGTTCGGCCACCGCACCGCGGGTGGGACGGTGCCGGTGGGGATGCCGCGCCGCCAGCGGGCGAGGAAGTCGCCGATGATGACCCCGCCGAGCGGCGGGATGAAGGTCCCGAGCAGCACCAGGTAGTCGACCAGGTGGTTCTGCACCCCGGTCAGGGCGAGCACGGTGGCGATCACCGAGCCGCCGATGACGAACGGCGCCTTGCTCGGCCGGTTGAACAGCTCGGCGCCGGCCACACCGAAGGCGTAGGCGGTGTCGGCGTTGCTCTTCCAGAGGTTGCCGAACAGCAGCACCAGGCCCCAGCCGACCAGCCCGAGCTGGTACAGGACCAGGACGAAGTCGCCCTCGCCGAAGGTCAGCGCCCCGACCGCGCCGAAGAAGATCATCAGCCCGTTGCCGATCAGGAAGCCGATGATGCAGGCCCACACCGCGTGCGAGCCGCGGCGGGCGAACCGGGTCCAGTTCGGTGCCTGGGTGCCGGCCGACACGAACGTGCCCACGACCGTGGTGATCGCCACGGCCAGCGCCATCGACGTCGTCGGCTGGACGTCGGCCAGGCCGCCGAAGCCACCCACCTCCTGCAGCGACCGGGCGAGGACCCAGAAGGCCAGGACCAGGATCAGCGGCGTGGAGACCAGCGACACCCAGTACATGCCGTGGTAGCCCCAGTAGGCCGTCGCGCACATGAGCGCACTGGTCAGGATCATGATCGTGGCCCGGGCCGCGTAGGAGTCCCACCCCGTCGCCTCGGCGGTGAGGTCACCGATGGTCCCGACGACGACGGCGTACCAGCCGATCTGGGTACCGCCCAGCAGGATCGAGGCCAGCTTGGCGCCGCGCGAGCCCAGCGTGTAGCGGGACATCACGACGGTGGTGAGCCCGGTGCGCGAGCCGATCCAGCCCATCACCGCGACGTAGGTCCCGAGGATCGCCGAACCGGCGAGGATGACCAGGACCAGGTCGCCGAAGTCGAACGCCGGGCCCAGTGCCGCGCCGGCCAGCATCGTCGGGGTGAAGACGGTGAACCCGAGCAGGACCACCGCCACGGAGAAGAACGACTTCCGGGCGTGCGCCGGGACGGGCGTGACCGGGTAGTCCGGGTCGACGACCTCCGTGTCCACCGCCGCCGGTCGCTCGGCGGCGGTCACGACTCCTCCCCGATGTCCTCGAGCCACAGCTCGGGCCGCTCGGCGAGCATCCGCTCCATGAGCGCGACGCACTCGGCGTCGTCCAGCACGTCGACTTGTACGCCCTTCGACCGGAGCAGTTCCTCCGACGCCTGGAAGTTCCGGTTCTCGCCGATGACGATCCGCGGGATGTCGTAGAGCAGCGCCGTCCCCGCGCACATGAAGCAGGGGGACAGCGTCGTGTAGAGCGTGCTCCGGCGGTACACCGACGCCGGGAGCCGGCCGGCCTGCTCGATGCAGTCGGTCTCGCCGTGCCGGATGGCGCTGCCCATCTGGACGCGGCGGTTGCGGCCGACGGCGAGCACCCGGTCGCCGTCGACCAGCGCCGCGCCGATCGGGACCCCGCCCTCCTCCCAGCCGATCCGTGCCTGCTCGACGGCGAGGCCGAGGAAGAACCGGTCGCGTTCGGCGGGGCTCAGGTCCGGCGGGACGGTGGGCAGGGCAGGTGTGGTCACGGGGGCTCCTCGACGGTGGGCGACGCGCGCTGACGTCGGCAGCGAACCCTGCACGGGGGTGCCCGACAAGGGACACCGTGTCCGGTCCGCGGGGTGCCGGGCTTGACGCGGTGCCCCTGGCCCCGGAGGCTCCTGCGCCGTGCTGCCCACCGTGTCCGAGGTGCTCGACCTGCCGTCGCTGCGCGCGGCCGCCCCCGAGGTGCTGGCCGGGGACCCGCGCGCCGCCGTCGTCCGCTGGGTGCACTCCTCCGAGGTCTACGAGATGGGCGGCCTGCTGGCCGGGGGCGAGCTGCTGCTGACCACCGGGCTCGGGCTGCACGGCCGCTCGGCGCAGCAGGTCGTGGACTACGTCGAGCTGCTGGCCGACGCGGGGTGCGCCGCCCTGGCGCTGGAGGTCGGGCGCACCTTCTCCGTCGTCCCGCCGGAACTGGTGACCACCGCACGGCGGCGCGGGGTGGTGCTCCTGGCGCTGCGCGAGGTGGTGCCCTTCGTGCGCATGGTCGAGGACTTCCACGACCTGGTGCTGCGCCGCAAGCTGTCGTGGCGGCACGCCGGGGAGCCGGTCTGGCAGGAGCTGCTCGGCCTGGTGGTCTCCGGGCAGGGCCTGGCCGCGGTGCTCGACGCCGTCGCCCGGCTGGCCGACTGCCCCGCCGAGCTGGTCGACGTCGACGGGCGGGTGGTCGAGCGCAGCCGCCTCCCCGGGACGGCGCACCCGACCGACCGCACCGTGGCGGAGGTGCGTGGGCAGCACGGCCCGGTCGGCCGGCTGGTCCTCCTGGGCCGGCGCACCGCGCGGCGCACCGGCGTCGCCGACCGCGCCGCGGTCGCCGTGGCGCTGGAGCTGGGCCGGCACCCGGACGTCGGCTCGCGCCCCTCCCTCGCGCAGGCCGTGGTCACCGACCTCGTGGCCGGCGTCCTCGCCTCCGAGGGCGAGCTGCGGACCCGCCTGGCCGCCGCCGGGTGGGTGCCGGCCCCCGGCGTGCCGGTCCTCGTGGCCGCCGTCGAGTTCGACCGCCGCGCACCCACGAGCGAGGCGGTGCCCGCGGTCCGGCAGGCCGCCGAGGAGGTGCTGGGGCAGTGCCTGGTCGGCGCCGCCGGGAGCGCGGTGCTGGTGCTCGCCCGCGGCTGGCCGAGGTCCGCACTGCCGCGGCAGCGGCAGGCGGTGGCCGGACTGCGCGACCGGCTGTGCGCCGGGCCGCTCGGCACCGCGATCCGGACCGTGGGGGTGGCCGACGCGGTCGGGGCGCTGGCCGACGTCCCGGCCGCGGTCGCCGAGGCCCGCGAGGTGGTCGCGCTCAGCCGCCGCGTCGGCAGCCGGGAGCCGGTCGTGCTCGCCCGGGACGTCGCCGTCCACCGGCTGCTGGCGGCCGGCCCCTCGCCGGGGGAGGTCAACCGGTTCGTCGCCGGCCAGCTCGGACCGCTGGTCGACCACGACGCCGCGCACGGCACCGAGCTGCTGCGCACCCTCGACGCACACCTGGCCACCGGGCTGAGCAAGACCCGCACCGCCGACGTGCTCGGCATCCGGCGGCAGTCGCTGTACGCGCGGCTCGACCGCATCGAGCACCTGCTCGGCGCCCCGGTGCAGGACCCTGCCCAGCACGTCGGGCTCGGCGTGGCCCTGGCGGCGTGGCGGATGCGGACCGGTCTGGACCCGCAGGCGGTCCCCGGCCCGGCCCGCGGTTGAGCGCCTGGGCAGGATGGGGGCATGGGACAGGTCGTGGCCACCGCCGAACGCATCGTCAAGGCCCCGTCGGAGCGGGTGCTCGCCGCCCTCGCCGACTACACCGAGACCCGACGGCGGGTGCTGCCCGAGCAGTTCAGCGACTACCGGGTCGAGGCCGGCGGTCAGGGCGCGGGCACCCGGGTGGCGTGGCGGTTCGCCGCCACCTCCAAGCGGGTGCGCGACCAGCTGGTCGAGGTGACCCAGCCCGACGAGGGCACCCTCGTCGAGACCGACACCCGGTCGTCGATGGTGACCACCTGGACGGTGCACCCGGCCGATGCCGGGGTCAGCACCGTGCGGGTGCGCACCACCTGGAACGGGGCGGGCGGCGTCGGCGGGTTCTTCGAGCGCACCTTCGCGCCCAAGGGCCTGCGCCGGGTGCACGAGGACCTGCTGGGCCGGCTGGAGCGGGAGCTGTCGGCCGGCTGACCCGGGGCGCTGCGCCGGCGGCGCGGCGGGCGATCGGAGGGGACGATGGCCGGGTGACCGCACCGCCCACCGTCGTCGCGCCGGCCGTCGACCCGGCCGCCCTCGACGACCTCGCCGCGCTGGTGGAGGACGGCGACGTCGTCGTCCTCTCCGGCGCCGGGTTGTCCACCGACTCCGGCATCCCCGACTACCGCGGCGCCACGGGGTCGCTGCGCCGGCACACACCGATGACGTACCAGACCTTCCTGCGCGACCCGCGCGGACGGCACCGGTACTGGGCGCGCAGCTTCGTCGGCTGGCGGCAGATCCGCGCGGCCCGGCCCAACGCCGGCCACCGCGCGGTCGCAGACCTGCAGGCCGCCGGGCTGGTCACCGGTGTCATCACGCAGAACGTCGACGGGCTGCACCAGGCGGCGGGGGCGCGCGAGGTCCTGGAGCTGCACGGCGGGCTGGACCGCACCGTCTGCCTGGCCTGCGGGGACGTCGCGAGCCGGGCCGCGCTCGACGAGCGGCTGCAGGCGGCCAACCCGCACTTCGGACCGCACGCCGACGAGGTCAACCCCGACGGCGACGCCGAACTGCCCGACGAGGTCCTCGACGGGTTCGTGATGGTCGACTGCCTGGCCTGCGGGCGCGGCCCGCTCAAGCCCGACGTCGTCTTCTTCGGTGAGACCGTGCCGCGCGACCGGGTCGATGCCAGCTTCGCCATGGTCGAGCACGCCGGTGCCCTGCTCGTGCTCGGTTCCTCGTTGACGGTCATGAGCGGCTACCGCTTCGTGCTGCGCGCGGAGAAGCTCGGCATCCCGGTCGCGCTGGTCAACCTCGGCCCGACCCGCGGCGACGCGAAGGTCGACGTCCGCGTCGACGCGCCGCTCGGCACGGTCCTGCCCCAGCTGGCCCGGCGTCTGGCGGCGTGAGCCGGGAGGTCGGCCGTACCGACGACGGCCGCTGGATCGTCGTCGACGGCCGGCGCTGGCGCACCGCCGACCCGGCGCTGCCCGAGGAGGTCCGAGCCCGCCTGCTGCACCACCTCGGGGTCGCGCGTGCCGCCGTCCGGACCGCTGGGCGCCGGGGGGACGACGCCGCGGTGGCGGCCGCCCGGGCGCGCGTCCAGCTGGCCAAGACGGGGCTGGGCGAGCGTGGTCCGGCATGGTGGGACGAGGACGACGACGAGCGCCGCGCGCGCTGGGAGGCCGCCCTCGCCGCACTCGAGTCGTCGGGCGGTTGACCCTGCGCCGGCCCGGGAAGGACCGAACCCGATGCAGACCTTCCTGCCCGTCGCCGACTTCGAGCTCAGCGCCCGGCTCCTGGACTCACCGCGCCTGGGCAAGCAGCGCGTCGAGACGCTGCAGGTGCTGCGCGCTCTCGAGTTGCCCGACTACGGCTGGGTCTCGCACCCGGTCGTGCGGATGTGGCGGGGGCGGACGGCGGCGCTGGTGGCCTACGGGCTGGCGATGGTCCGGGTGTGGCGCGAGCGCGGGTTCGCCGACAGCACGTACGCCCTGATCGCCGAGTTCGCGCCCGAGGTGGTGGGGGAGTCCCAGGAGACGCTGGCCCGCGCCGGTCTGCTGCCCTCCTGGGTGGGCGACGAGGCGCTGCACCTGTCCCACCGGTCGAACCTGCTGGCCAAGGAGCCGGCGTTCTACCGGGGGCGGTTCACCGAGCTGTTCGGTCCCGAGCCCGACGACCTGCCCTACGTGTGGCCCGAACCGGACGACGTCCCGCCCGCACCCCCGCCCGAGGGTGCGCGGGTGTGGGTGGTGCGCCCCCGCGCGCACAACGAGCTCGGCGCGTGCCTGGCCGCCGGCATCGTCGGGCTGGGCACGCAGTCCGGCATCGACGTCGACGCCACCGGCCTCGGCCCCGCCGAGCTGCGCGCCCTGTCGAAGGAGATCTCCGGACGACGCCCGGCCAAGGACCTCCGCCAGCTCTCGACCTTCCTCGACGAGGTGCGCCCCGGCGACCCCGTCGCGCTGCCCGTCGAGCACGGCGCGGGGCTCCTGGTCGGCGAGGTGCTCGGGGACTACCTGTTCGACGGCCGGGAGCTGCTGCCGCACCGACGCCCCGCCCGCTGGGACCGGGTGGTACCCCGGTCGGCGGCCCGCCCCCCGGCCACCCTGCAGGACCCGCGGGCGCTGTTCTCCGTCGTCATCGACCCCGCGGTCCTGCCGCCGTCCGAGGCGGGCACGACCTACCGCGAGTCCTCGCTGCCGCTGGCCTGATCGAGGGGGCCGTCCAGCGCGGTGGCCAGCCGCTCCCGCGCCGCCGTCCACCGCCCCGGGTGGCCGACGGCGACCACGACCGACCAGGCCGCCGCGTGCAGTCGCCGCAGCTCCAGCCACGGGGCCAGGTCGGTGTCGCCGGGCGCGTCGGGCAGCGCGTCCAGCGCGGCCCGGCCGTCCAGCCGGGAGGTGGTCCGCAGGCAGGCGAGGTCCCAGCCCCGCGGGCCCGGGCAGGTGTCCTCCAGATCGGTCCAGACCCAGCCGGCCGGGGTGGCCAGCAGGTTGCCCGGGTGCGCGTCGCCGTGCAGCTGGCCGCCCTCGCCGTCCAGCCGCGGGCGCAGGCCGTCCAGCCGGGCGGCCAGCCGCGCCAGCTGCGCCGGGGGGACGCCCCACGCGCTGCCGCGCTCGAGGAAGACGGCGAGGTCGTCGAGCGGGGTGTCCAGGGACCGGCCGGTCGGCGGGAGCCCGGCGAGGTGCCCGTGCAGTCCGGTCAGCGCGGAGGCGACCTCCCTCGGCGTCGGCGCCTCCGGCAGCACCCGCACGTGCGTCCAGAACGAGAGCACCGTGCCGTCGTGCCGGTGCGGGCCCGGCGGCACCAGGTCGCTGGGCGGCAGGACCGGTGCGCCGGCCGCCGCCAGGCCCCCGGCCACCGTGACCTCCCGGCCGAGGTGCAGGGCGACGTCGGGCCGCAGCAGGGTGGTCAGCGTGGCCACCCGGGCGACCACCGGCGCCGGCGTCAGGTGGACCACCACGTTCACGCCGTCGTGCAGGACCCGGGGGTGCTCCGACCGGATCCCGTGCGCCGCGGCCACCACCCGGGCGGTGGTGACCGCCCGGGCGACCCGGCCGGGGGTCACGACCCGGGGAGGGCCACGTTCTGCAGCCGCACCTGACCGCGGGCGACGAGCTTGCCGTCGTCGGCCCGGGTGAGCAGCACCTGCCACAGCTGCTGCGTACGGCCCTGCTGCACCGGCTCGGCGACGACGTCCAGCCGGCCGCTGGTCGTGCTGCGGATGAAGTCGGTGTTGTTGTTCACCCCGACGGCGAACTGGCCGTGCCCGACCACCGCCGCGCTGGCGCCGATGCTGGCGGCGGACTCGATGACGGTGCAGTACAGCCCCCCGTGGACGACGCCCCAGGGGGTGTGCTGGTCCGGCCCCAGCTCGACGACGCCGGTGACCCGCGTGCCGCTGACCTCGTCCACGGCGAACCCGGTCGCGGCGACGAACCGGCTGGCCGAGGTGAGGTCGACGCCGGGCAGTTCGGCGCTCACGCGTCCCACACCAGGCAGAAGGGGTGGCCGGCCGGGTCGGCGTAGACGCGGAAGTCTCCCCCGCCCCCGGGCAGCCGACGGGCGCCCAGCGCCAGCGCCCGCGGCTCGGCCTCCTCGACGTCGGCGACGCGGACGTCGAGGTGGAACTGCTGGGGCCGGTCGGGGTCGGGCCAGTCGGGCGGCCGGAGGTCGGGCGCCTGCTGGAACGCCAGGCGGTGGCCCTGGCCGGTGACGACGACCCAGTCGTCGCCCGGCTCCCCCTTGGTGACCGCCATCCCGAGCAGCTGCGCGTAGAAGGTGGCGAGCGCGTGCGCGTCGGGGGCGTCGATGACGACGGAGTGCAACTGGCCGATCATGACCCCATCCTGACCTGGCCCTCCGCGGGCGACCAGCGCGGTTCCGGCCCGTTCCCGCCCCGATCCGGCCACCGGGGCAGGATCGGGGGCGTGGCCCCGTCTCCCTCCCGCGCCCCGCAGCTCGGCTCGCTGACCTGGATCCCCGCCGCCGACCGGCCCGACCTGCTCGCCGCCCCGGTCGCGGCGGCCCTGGGCGGCCTCCCCGCGCCCGCGTGGGTGGCCGAGATCGACGACGACCTCGCCGACACCGCCGCGTTCACCGAGGCCTACGGGGTGCCGCTGGAGGCCTCGGCCAACTGCGTGGTGGTCGCCGCCCGCCGGGCCGGGCAGACGATGCTGGCCGCCTGCCTGGTGCCGGCCACCACCCGGGCCGACGTCAACGGGCTGGTGCGGCGGCACCTCGGGGCCCGCAAGGCCTCCTTCGCACCCCAGGACGTCGCCGTCGCCGAGAGCGGCATGGCCTACGGCGGCATCACGCCGATCGGCCTGCCGCCGTCCTGGCCGGTGCTGGTCGACCCCGTGGTCGTGGCCGCCGAGACGGTGGTCGTGGGCTCCGGCACGCGGGGCAGCAAGCTGGCGCTGCCGGGTGCGGCGCTGGCCGCGCTGCCGGCCGCCGTCGTCCTGGAGGGGCTGGGCCGGGCGCCGGTGGACCCGCCCCCGCCGGTCGCCGCGGCCCCGACCGGGCGGGCGCCGGACGACCGGGACGTCGGCTGGGGCGAGCGCCCGGACGACCGCGCCACCGACGACCGCCGCTACCTGGAGGACCGGCCGCCGCACTGGGGCAGCGACTGACCCGTCACAGCTGCCCGGGGAGCGTCGTCGTCCCCGGGCCGGAGCGGTCGGGGCCCGGGCCGGCACCCTGCTGCGCACGCAGCAGGTCGCGGATCTCGGCCAGCAACTCCACCTGGGTCGGCTCGGCCGGGCCGGCCTCCTCGCCGCGCTTGCGCCGCTCCACGATCGTCTTCATGGGGAGGACGACGACGAAGTAGACGACGGCCGCGGTGAGCACGAAGGTGATCACCTGGCTGACGAACGCGCCCCAGGTGAAGGTCTGGCCGTTCACCGTGAAGGAGCCGCCGAGCTCGCCACCGCCGCCGATGAGGCCGATCAACGGCGTCAGGAAGGACTCGGAGAACCGGTTCACGACCGCGGTGAAGGCGGTGCCGATGACGACCGCGACCGCGAGGTCGACCACGTTGCCGCGCAGCAGGAAGTCCTTGAAACCCTTGAGCATGGGGCTCATCCAGCCACAGGCGGGACCGGTCCGGGGGATCGGGGCGGCGCGTCACGGCGGCGGGAGGCTGAGGCTGAGCGTCGCGCTGGTGGCCGCGGCGGCCAGGAGGGCGGCCGTGCCGCCGTCCACGGCGAGCAGCAGCAGCCCCTCGCCGGTGTCGTCCGGCCCCGGCGCGGCCAGCACGAGCGCTCCGGCGGCGACGACCTCGGCGCGCTCGGCACCCGCCGTGGTCGCCAGGACGTCGACCCGGTCACCGGGGCGCACGAGGGCGCTCACCGCGAGGTCGGCCAGCCGCACCGGCGCGGCGACCTGGTCAGCGGTCAGCAGCGCGGTCAGGCCCGCACCCACCACGCGGGCGTCGGTCACCGGCTCGGCGGCGCGCAGGCCGGCGGCGAGGGTGGCGCCGACCAGGGTGCCGGGGTCGGTCACCGCGCCGCTCGGCCGCAGGGCGGGCGGGTACGGGGCGACCGTGAGGTCGTCGGCGGTGAGCACGACCCCGGGTGGCAGGTCGCCCGCGGCCACGACCACCGGGACGGTCTGCGGCGCGCCGGTCGTTGCGGGGTCCGGAGCCGGCTGCAGGGCCAGCACGAGGGCGGTGGCCGCGAGCACCGCGGCCAGCACCTGCCGGGCGGTGTGCACGAGCGAGCGGGGACGGCGGAGACGCACCATGCGCCCACGCTGACGGCCACCGGTCACCGGTGGGCCGGCTCCGGCGCGGTTGTGGAGGGCGGTCCGGCCTGTGGACCGAGCCGCCGGGTGGTCAGCCGGCGGCGGCCTTGCTGGTGGTGGAGGAGCTGCCCGTCGACGAGCTGCTCGACGTCGAGCTGCCGGAGGAGGTGGTCGAGGAGGAGGTGGACGCGGCCGACTCCTTCTTCGGCGAGCCGCCGGCCGACTCGCCGGCCGGGGAGCCCGACCGGCTGTCGGTGCGGTAGAAACCCGAGCCCTTGAAGACCACGCCGACCGACCCGTAGACCTTGCGCACCGGGCTGCCGCACTCGGTGCACTCGCTCAGGGCGGGGTCGGTGAAGGACTGCACGACCTCGAACTCGTGGCGGGTGTCGGAGTTGGTGCAGGCGTACTGGTAGGTGGGCACGGCTCGGGACTCCTCGTGGACGGGCCGGGTTGGCACTCTCACCCGGCGACTGCCAATGATGCGCTTCGTCGCGCCGTCCGTCCACGTGCTGTCGGGGAGCGGCGCGTCCGCGGACCGAGCGCAGGACCGCGCCGAGGGGAACCGGCGAGAGGTCGTGTCGCCCCCCGGTGGCAAGGTGGCCGTGCCGCCGTCCGGCGGCACGGCCGGTCGAGGGAGTGGGGCAGCGGTGCAGGACGTGGAGGTCCGCCGGCACGTGGCGGCGACGGTGCAGCGGGTGTGGGACGTGGCGACCGACCTCGCGGGCTCGCCGCAGGTGGTCCGGGGGATCGACGCCGTGGAGGTGCTCACGCCGGGGCCGTTCGGCGTCGGGACACGGTGGCGGGAGACGCGGACGATGATGGGCCGGTCGGCGACCGAGGAGATGACGGTGACCGCGGTGGAGCCGCTGCGGTCCTACCGGGTCGAGGCGGCGAGCCGGGGCGCCCACTACGTGTCGACGTTCGCGTTCGCCCCGTCCGCCGACGGCGGGACGGACGTGACGACGACCTTCGGCGGTCGGCCGACGAGCACGGTGGCGCGGGTCCTCGGGGCGGTCACCGCGCCGCTGGGACGCCGTGCCGTGACCCGGGCGCTGGAGCAGGACCTGGACGACATCGCGGCGACCGCCGAGCGGGCCTGACCCGGCTCAGCCCCCGGCGAGCCGGTCCGCGACCGGCCGGCCCGGCAGGGCCCGTCCGAGCACGAGCGCGCCGACCCCGGCGAGCACGACCGTGAGCAGCCCGACCCGCAGGCTGGACGCGTCGGCCACGGCGCCGATCAGCGGCGGGCAGACCAGGAAGCCGATCCGCAGCAGCCAGTTGATCACCGCGAGCCCCACCCCGTGCGGGAGCCCGGGCAGCTCGTCGGCGGCGTGGTAGACGGCCGGGACCAGCGTGGCGACGCCCAGACCGGCGAGGGCGAACCCGACGAGGGTCGTGGGCACCGACGGCAGCGCCAGGGCCAGCCCCATCCCTGCCGCGGTCAGTGCCCCGCCGACGCGCACCACCCGGCGCTGGCCGAACCGGTCGACGACCCGGTCGCCGGTCAACCGCCCGACGGTCATCGCCACCGACAGCGCGACGAAGCCCAGGCCGGCGGTGGCCGCACCGGCGTCCAGCTCGGTGCGCAGGTACAGCGCGCTCCACGAGGCGCCGGCGTCCTCGACGAACGCGCCGCAGGCGGCGAGCACGCCGAGCACCGCGAGCGCCGGGACGGCGGCTCGCCGGCGCGGGCGCTCCCGCGGCTGCTCGTCGGCGGCCGGCTCCGGCTCGTCGCGGCCGGGCAGCAGCGCGCGCGAGGCGACCAGCGCCAGCGCACCGAAGACGACGGCGGAGCCGGCGAGGTGGGCGACCAGTGGTACGCCCAGCCCGGCCGCCACCGAGCCGAGCAGCCCACCCGCGACCGCGCCGATGCTCCAGATGCCGTGGAAGGCGTTGAGGATCGAGCGCTGGTAGAGCCGCTGCACACGCAGCCCGTGCGCGTTCTGCGCGACGTCGATGACGGCGTCCAGCGCGCCGATGACCAGCAGCGCCACCGCGAGGCCGAGCCAGTTCGGCGCCACCGACACCGTCCACACCGTGACGCCGAGCAGCACCAGGCCGTAGGAGGCGACCCGGCCGGAGCCGAGGCTGCGGATGAGCGCCGCCGACGACAGGCCGGCCAGCAGCGCACCCAGGGGCAGGGCCGCCAGCGCCGCACCCAGGGCGGTGCTGCTCAGCCCGAGCTGCGCCTTCACCTCCGGCAGCCGGGGCACGAGACCGGCGTAGAAGACGGCGTTGGTGAAGAAGCAGGCGGCGACAGCGGTCCGAGCGCGGCGCAGGCGCGCGGCGTCGACGGTCGCGGGGGCGACGGACATGAGGGGATCCAGGAGGTGTCGGGCTCAGCCGGCGAGCCGGGAGAGGGCGGAGCGGATCTGGGCGGCGTCCATCGGGTCGGTGGACAGGGCGCTGTGCAGCACCAGGCCCTCCACCAGCGCGTCGACCTCCCGCGCGGTGACCGGGTCGAGGTGGCGCTCCAGGCTGCGGCGGCTGCGGGACATCCAGTCCTGGGTGACCGCGCGCAGGGCCGGGGTGCGGGCCGCGGCGACGTAGAGCTCGACGGCGAGCACCAGGTCCCGGCTCGAGCCCAGCAGGTCCCCGGTCAGGTGCTCGACCAGTGCCTCCAGCGCCGCTACCCGGTCGGGTGCGGCGCGCATGCGCTGGTCGAAGCGCTCGGCGACGGTGTCGACGTGCCGGGTGAACGCCGCGGCGAGCAGCTCGGTCAGCGAGCCGAAGTGGTAGGTCAGCGACCCGAGCGGGACGTCGGCCGCGCGGGCGATCGCCCGGTGCGTGGCCGCGGTGACGCCCCGCTCGGCGATGACGTCCAGCGTGGTGTCCACGAGCCGGTCGCGCCGTCCCGGGTCGTGCCGGCGGGCCCGCCGCGCCGTGACCGGAGCGGCGCTCACCGGCCCGCCGCGTCCAGCGTGCGGACGACGCGGGCGGGGTTGCCCACGGCGACCACGTCCGCCGGCAGGTCGCGGGTGACCACGGCCCCGGCACCGACGACGGTGTTCTCCCCGATGGTCACGCCGGGCAGCACGATCGCCCCGCCGCCGAGCCAGACGTCGTCCCCGATGGTGGTCGGCGCGACGTCCAGGGCGACCAGGCCGGAGTTCGGGAAGCAGCGGGCGCCGAAGCGGATGGAGCTGCCGTGGTCGACGTGCAGCGGCGGCCGGATCTCGGTGCCCTCGCCGACGGCGCCGGGCAGCTCGTCGAGCAGCTGGCGGCGCAGCGGACCCTGGCGGACCGACGTGGCGTCGTAGGCGTCGGCGAGGTCGAGGGCCCGTGCGCCGGCCTCGGCGAGCTCGCGGTCGTCGGCGGTGTGGAGGTCCCCGGCGAGCACCCGCTCGCGCAGCGTCCGGGAGTCGCCCGCATCGGGCCGGGAGTGCATAAGAACGAGCGTACACAACGGTCGTCGCGTGCCGGGGAGTGCGGACGGCGTCCGGCGGGACCCCGGCACGGGTGCGTTCGCGCGGGAGGGCACGACTACTGGTAGCCGATCGCGTCCGGACCGCTGCCGCACGCCGGTGCCCGGGCGCCGACCGGACGCCGACGCGCCGGTGCCACCCATCCCGGCCGCCCGGGGGGATGTGGTCCGGGCGCGTTCAGGTGAACACTGCTCCCCGACGGGGGCCGACGCCGGGAGCGGGAGAAGGGCGGGCCGATCGTGACCGAGACGCTGAGCGGCGGGATCGAGGCGCTGCGAGCCGAGGTGGGTGGGCCGGTCCTGGTGCCGGGTGACGGGGGCTACGACGAGGCCCGGTCGCTGTGGAACGCCGGCATCGACCGGCGGCCGGCCGTGGTCGTCGAGTGCACCACGGCCGCGGACGTCGCGGCCGCCGTCCGGTTCGCCCAGAGCGAGGGCCTCGAGATCGCCGTCCGCGGCGGCGCCCACAGCATCCCCGGACTCTCCTCCGTCGACGGCGGCCTGGTCGTCGACCTGCGGCGGATGAACGCGGTGACCGTCGACCCCACCGGCCGGCGGGCGCGGGTGCAGGGCGGTGCGCTGCTGGCGGACCTGGACGCCGCCACGCAGGCGCACGGACTCGCGGTCCCGGCGGGGATGGTCAGCCACACCGGCGTCGGTGGCCTGACCCTCGGTGGTGGGATGGGCTGGCTGACGCGGCTGGCCGGCCTCTCGATCGACAACCTCGTGTCGGCACAGGTGGTGGTCGCCGACGGCCGGGTGCTCCGGGCCGCGGAGGACGAGAACCCCGACCTGTTCTGGGCCGTCCGCGGTGGCGGCGGCAACTTCGGCGTCGTCACGGAGTTCGAGTTCCGGCTGCACCAGGTGGGGCCGACGGTGCAGTTCGGGCTGTTCTTCTGGGACGCGTCGCAGGGGCGCGAGGCGCTGCGCCTGATGCGGGACGTCGTCGCCGACCTGCCGCGGACGATGAACGCCGTCCCGGCGGCCGCGCTCACCGCCCCACCGGCGCCCTTCGTGCCGGCCGAGCACCAGGGCAGGTCCGGGTACGCGCTGATCCTGGTCGGCTTCGGTGACGCCGCGGAGCACGAGCAGGTGACCCGGCGGGTGCGGGAGACCCTGCCGCCGCTGTTCGACGTCGTCGCGCCGATGCCGTACACGGCGCTGCAGCAGATGCTGGACGAGGCCAACGCGTGGGGCTTCCACGCGTACGACAAGAGCGGCTACTTCGCCGACCTCACCGACGACGTGGTCGACGTGCTCGCCGAGTACGCCCCCCGCAAGACCTCCCCGCTGTCGGTGCTGCTCTTCTACCGGCTGGACGCGGCCTACTCCGAGGTCGGCGAGGACGACACCGCCTTCGGGGGCGGGCGGTCGCCGCGGTACGCCGGGTTCTTCATCGGGCTGACGCCCACGGCGGAGATGCTCCCCGCGGAGCGCGAGTGGGTCCGCACCCTGTGGCAGGCGCTGCGCCCGCACATGATGGGCGCGGGCACCTACGTCAACGCCCTCGAGGGGGGCGACCCGGCCGAGGTCGAGGCCGCGTACGGTCCGAAGTACCCGCGGCTGTCCGCCGTGAAGGCGAAGTACGACCCCGGCAACGTCTTCCACCGCAACGCCAACATCGCGGCGCCGAACATCCCCGCGCCGCGCGGCTGACCGGCGCCCGCACAGGGAGGACCGTCACCGGACTGGGCTCGGCCCGGCGCAAGTACGGTCCCTCCCGTGGCGCAGGAGTGGCTGGACGAGGAGCAGCAGCGGACCTGGCGGGCGTGGCTGACCGCGTCCGAACTGGTGCCGCGGGTCCTCGACGCGCAGCTGCAGCGGGACGCCGGCATCAGCCACGCGGCCTACGTCGTCCTCGCGATGCTGTCCGAGGCGCCGGGGCGCAGCCGGCGGATGAGTGACCTCGCCCGCCGCGCCAACCAGTCGCAGAGCCGGCTGTCGCACACGGTCGCCCGGCTGGAGGAGCGCGGCTGGGTGCGGCGGGAGCGCTCGAGTGAGGACGGCCGGGGCAACGTCGCCGTCCTCACCGACGCGGGGTGGGACGTGGTCCGCTCGGTCGCCCCCGGCCACGTCGACGCCGTCCGGGCCGCCCTGTTCGACCCGCTCACCGAGCAGCAGACCCGGGCCCTCGGGGAGGCGCTGGCGCTGGTGATCGACCGGCTGGACCCCGACCACAGCCTGCGCGTCGAGCACGGCGCGGACGCGAGCTGACGTCCCGGCGGGGCCTCCCGGTGGCCGGGCAGGGGAAGCCCGGGCGACCGGCGCGCGTTGCCGGCGGGTGATGTCCGAGTCGCTGCCGCTGTCCGTCCTCGAGCTGGCCACCGTCGGCTCGGGGCAGTCCACCGCCGAGGCGCTCGCGGCCACCACCCGCGTCGCGCAGACCGCCGACCGGCTGGGGTTCTCCCGCATCTGGGTCGCCGAGCACCACAACATGCCGGCCGTGGCGAGCACCAGCCCGCCGGTCCTCATCGCCCACCTGGCTGCGGTGACCGAGCGGATCCGCATCGGCTCCGGCGGCGTCATGCTGCCCAACCACGCGCCGCTGGTCGTCGCCGAGCAGTTCGCCGTCCTCGAGGCGCTGCACCCCGGCCGGATCGACCTGGGGATCGGCCGCGCTCCCGGGACCGACCGGCGGACGGCGGTGGCGCTGCGCCGCGACCCGGCCGCGCTCTCGGCCGACGACTTCCCGCAGCACCTCGTCGACCTGCTCGGTCTGTTCGGGGACCCGCGGGTCGAGGGTGGCCTCGCCGAGCGGTTCCGGGCGACCCCCGCCGCGGAGTCGGCGCCGCAGGTGGTGCTGCTCGGGTCCAGCGGGTTCTCCGCCCAGCTGGCCGGCCACCTCGGGCTGCCCTTCGCCTTCGCCCACCACTTCGGCAGTTCCGACGTGCTGACCGCCGTCGGCCTCTACCGGGAGACCTTCCGCCCCTCGCCGGTGCTGGAGGAGCCGTTCACGATCGTCACCGCGAACGTGCTCGCGGCCCGGACGGAGGAGGAGGCCCGGCGGCTGGCGCTGCCCGGACAGCTCATGCGGCTGTCCCTCCGCCTGAACCGGCCGCGGCCCCTGCCCAGCGTGGAGGAGGCCCAGGTCGACCCCGAGCGGGGCGCGGCCGAGGCGATGCCGAGCAACGCGGTCATCGGGGACGCCGCCGGCGCGGTCGCGCAGCTGCGCCGGCTGGCCGCGGACACCGGCGCCGACGAGCTGATGCTGTCGGCGTCCACGCACGGCGTCGAGGAGCGGCTGCGCAGCCTCGAGCTCGTCGCCGCCGCGTGGGGGCTGGACGGCCGGGCCGCGGCCTGACCCCCCGGCTCCTCAGCGGCCGAGGTGCCGGTAGCGGTGCAGTCGGCTGCGGAACCGCTCGCCGTCGTCCCGCCCGAGCAGGTTGGCCAGCTCCTCGCCCAGCACCCGGCCCAGCCGCCGGCAGAACTCCACCGGCTCGTCGGCGGCGTCGGGCCGCTCGGGCACCACGCGGTCGACGATCCCGGCCCGCCACAGGTCGGTCGCCCGCACGCCCTGGGACGCCGCCATCTCGTCGGCGCGGTCGATGGTGCGGTGCACGATCGCCGAGGCGCCCTCCGGTGGCAGCGGGCCCAGCCAGCCGTTGGCCGCGGCCAGCACGCGGTCGGCCGGCACCAGCGCCAGCGCGCCGCCGCCGGTGCCCTGGCCGAGCAGCACCGCCAGCGTCGGGGCCTTGAGCATCACGAGGTCCTGCAGGCAGCGGGCGATCTCGGCGGCCAGCCCGCCCTCCTCGGCCTCCTTCGACAGCGCCGCACCGGGGGTGTCGATGAGGGTGACCAGCGGCAGCCGCAGCTCCGCGGCCAGCCGCATGCCGCGGCGCGCCTCACGCAGCGCGGCCGGTCCGAGCGGTGCGGTCAGCGACTGCCCGCGTCGGTCCTGCCCGAGCACCACGCAGGGTGCGCCGCCGAAGCGGGCCAGGGCGAGCAGCAGCCCCGGGTCCTTCTCGCCCGCGCCGGTGCCGGACAGGCCGACGATGTCGGTCGCCGCCGTCCGGAGCAGCCGGCGGACGCCGGGCCGCTCCTCGCGCCGCGACGCGGTGACGACGTCCCAGGCGCTGCGGTGGTCCTCGGGGTCGTCGGCGTCGGTGCCGTCCTCGGGCCGGGGGCGCTCGGCGTCGCGGACGTCGAGGTGCCAGGTCTGCCGCGCGGCCAGCACCCGCAGCGCCCGGTCGGCGACCTCGGCGATCTCCTCGTGCGGGACGACGGCGTCGATGAGCCCGTGCGCGGCCAGGTTCTCCGCGGTCTGCACGCCCTCGGGGAAGGGCTCGCCGTAGAGGGCCTCGTAGACCCGGGCCCCCAGGAACCCGATGGAGGCGCCCGGCTCGGCGATGGTCACGTGCCCGGTCGAGCCCCACGACGCCAGCACCCCACCGAACGTCGGGTGCCGCAGGTAGACCAGGTAGGGCAGCCCGGCCTCCTTGTGCCGGGCGATGGCGGCGGTGATCCCGATCATCTGCAGGAAGGCGACGGTGCCCTCCTGCATGCGGGTGCCGCCGGACACCGGCGCGGCCAGCAGCGGCAGCCCCTCCTCGGTGGCCCGCTCCACGGCGGAGATCAGCCGTTCCGCGGCGGCCACCCCGATCGAGCCGGCGAGGAACCCGAACTCCCCGGCGATGACCGCGACGCGCCGGCCGCGCAGCAGCCCCTCGCCGGTGATGATCGCCTCGTCCTGCCGCGTCCGCTCCGCCGCACGCGCCAGCTCGGCGGCGTACTCGGGGGAGACCTCGCCGACGGTGATCGGGGAGTCCCAGGTCTTCCAGGAGCCGGGGTCGAGGACGAGGTCCCGCAGCGAGCGGGCGTCGAGCCTGTTCGGCCGGGTCACTGCTGCAGCCAGGCGCGGATCGCCTCGTTGGACGAGCCCAGCACCGGCGGGGCGGTGTGGTCGCGGCGGGTGGTCTCGGTCTCGCCGTCCGGGCCGGGGGCGAAGAAGCGCAGCGGCGGGCCGGGCAGCTGCAGGGGGCCCAGGGTCTGGTGCTCGACGTCGACCAGCAGGCCCTGCGACAGCGTCTGGTCCCAGGTGTAGACCTCGTCGATCGACCGCACCTTCCCGGCGGGGATGCCGGCGGCGGCGAGGCGGGCCAACAGCTCCTCCGGGGGGATGTCGGCGAAGGTGCGCTCGAGCAGTCCGATCACCTGCTGCCGGTTGCCCACCCGCTCGCCGTTGGTCGCCATGCCCGGCGCCTCGGGGTCCAGGCCGAACTCGGCGCACAGCTTGCGCCACAGCCCCTCCGACCCGCAGGAGAGCTGGACGCTGCCGCCCGCGCAGTGGAACAACCCGTACGGCGCGATCGACGGGTGGTGGTTGCCCTGCGCCCGGCCGACCTGCCCGGCGACGGTCCACGCCGTCCCCTGGAAGGCGTGCACGCCGACGATCGCGGCCAGCAGCGAGGTGCGGACCACCTGCCCGCGCCCGGTGCGCTCACGCTCGAGCAGCGCGGCCAGCACGCCGTACGCGCCGTACATCCCGGCCAGCAGGTCACCGATCGGGACGCCGACCCGCTGCGGGTCGTCCGGGCCCGAGCCGGTCAGGGACATCAGCCCGCCCTCGCCCTGGGCGATCTGGTCGTAGCCGGCCCGCCCGCCCTCGGGGCCGTCGTGGCCGAACCCGCTGATCGACAGGGTGACCAGCCGCGGGTTGAGCGACTCCAGGACGTCGGTGCCGAAGCCGAGCCGGGCCAGGGTGCCGGGGCGGAAGTTCTCCAGCAGCACGTCGGCACGGCGGATCAGCTCGGTGAGCAGCGCCTTGTCGCCGTCGTCCTTGAGGTCGAGGGTGACCGACTCCTTGTTCCGGTTGGTCGACAGGAAGTAGGTCGACTCCCGGTCCGCGTGGCCCCCGGCCCCACCGCCCCGGGCGGGGTCCGGGTGCACGAACGGCGGGCCCCAGCCGCGGGTGTCGTCCCCGCTGCCGGGGTTCTCCACCTTGATGACGCGGGCGCCGAGGTCGCCCAGCATCATGCCGGCGTGCGGCCCGGCGAGGGCTCGGGTCAGGTCGACGACGAGGACGCCGTCGAGCGGTCCGGACATGGTGGTGCGCTCCGTTCGTCTAGAGCCAGCCGGGGACGACGAAGACCAGCCAGGCGAGGAGCGGCCCGGCGACGACGACGATCGCGGCGTAGCTCAGGATCTGCTTGTAGAAGCGGTCACGGTCGACGTCCTGCGCGTTGGCCAGGACCAGCGCACCGTTCGTCGAGAACGGGCTCACGTCCACGATGGTCGAGGCCACGGACAGGGCGACCACCACGCCCACGGCCCCGATGTCCCCGGCGAGCAGGAACGGCACCGCGAGTGAGATGGCGACGCCGATGATCGCCGTCGACGAGGCGAAGGCCGACACCACCCCCCCGATGTAGGCCAGCAGCAGCGCGATCAGCAGGGGGATGCCCAGCCCCGTGACGGCGTCGCCGATGTACTCGATGGTCCCCGCCTCCTGCAGCACGAAGACGAAGGTCAGCACGCCGGCGATGAGCAGGATCGTCGACCAGCTGATCTGGGTCACCGCCCCCTTGTGCTGCTGCGCGGAGAACAGCGCCAGGACGACGGCGACGGTGATGGAGACGAAGCCGATGTCGAGGTCGAAGACCAGCGCGAGGACGGCGACGACCACCAGTCCGACGAGCGTGAGGACCTGCTCGAACCGCACCGGCTGGGGGACGTCGGGGTGCACGTGCTCGTCGTCGTCGCCACCCACCGCCGGGCCCGGCGCGGCGCCGTGGCCCCGGACCAGCGTGCCGTGGGCGTGCTCGACGTGCGCCAGCGGCTCGGCGGCGACCTTCCGGCCGATCAGCTTGCGCCCGCCGAGCAGGACGAAGAGCAGCAGTGCGATCGCCATGTTGAACAGGAGGCTGCCCAGGAAGACCATGAGCGGGCTGCTCGGGAGTCCCTCGTCCTCGACGATGGTGTTCACCGTGACGCCGTAGACGCTGATGGGGGAGAACCCGCCGCCCTGCGCGCCGTGGATGACCATCATGCCCATGAGCAGCGGGTTGATCCCGTGCCGGGCGGCGAAGGTCAGTGCGATCGGGGCGATGATCGCCACCGCGGCCGGGGAGAGGGCACCGATGGCGGTCAGGAGCGCGGTGACGAAGAACATGATCCACGGGATGGCCGCCACGTGCCCGCCGACCAGTCGCACCGCGCCACGGACCAGCAGGTCCACGGTGCCGTTGTTCTGCGCGATGGCGAAGAGGTAGGTGACCCCGATCAGCGTCAGGACGAGTTCGGCGGGGAAGCCCCCGAGGATCTCGTCGGTCGTGAGACCGACCGACAGGGTGCCCACCACGAAGGCGGCGACGAAGGCCAGGGCACCCATGTTGATCGGCAGGAAGGTGGCGATCGCGAAGATCACCACGAGCGCGATGATGGTGACGATCTCGGGTGACATCGGCGCTCCAGCGGCATCGGGAACGAGGGCGTGATCACTGTGTCAGTGACCGGCCGGTAGCGCCTCCCAGCCCCCGGAGGGCGTGACCACGGCGGTCACCCGGTGGTCGTGCGGCTCCACGGGCAGGTCGTCGACCAGCTCGTCGTCGAACACCAGGGCCACGAGCCGGGCGCCGGGGCGCGCGTGCCGCAGCGCCCGGTCGTAGTAGCCACCGCCGCGGCCCAGCCGGACCCCGGTGCGGGACACCGCCAGCGCCGGGACGACGACGACCTCCGCGGTGCCGATGGCGGTGGGGCCCAGCCGCGGGCCGACCGGCTCCTGCAGCCCGAAGCGGCCGGGGGCCAGCCGGCCGGTGTCCACCGCCCAGGACAGCTCCCGGCCGGCCGCGGGCACGACCGGCAGCAGCACCCGCGCGCCGAGCTGGGTGTACGCCGCGGGGAGGCGGCCGGTGCCGGGCTCGGTGGGGTCGGGCACGAACGCCGCCAGCGTGTGCACCCCGGCCAGTCCGCGCAGCAGGGCCGAGGTGACCGAGGCCGCGGCGGCGGCGCGCTCGGCGGCCGGTCGCGCGGCGCGGCGGGCGAGCACGCCCGCCCGCAGCTCGGCCTTGCCGGCAGCGGCGCCGTCCGCAGGGGTCACCGCCGCAGGCTAGCCACGCGCGGGGGCGCCTGCCCGGCGTCGCCGGGAGCGGTCTCCCGGCCCCTGGCTAGGCTCCCGCCATGCCGACTTCCAGCTCGCGCCCGGCGCGCAAGGCCGTCATCCCGGTCGCGGGGATGGGCACCCGGTTCCTGCCGGCCACCAAGGCCGTGCCCAAGGAGCTGCTCCCGGTCGTCGACCGCCCGGCGCTGCAGTACATCGTCGAGGAGGCCGCCCGGGCCGGGCTGGCCGAGGTGCTCATGGTCACCGGCCGCAACAAGGCCGCCATCGAGGACTTCTTCGACCGGCACCCCGAGCTCGAGACCGCGCTGGAGAAGAAGGGCGACGCCGGCCGGCTCGCCGCGGTGCAGGAGTCCACCGACGTGGCGCAGGTGCACTTCGTCCGGCAGGGGGAGGCCCGCGGACTGGGCCACGCGGTGCTGCAGGCGGCCGCCTTCGTGGGCGACGAGCCGTTCGCCGTGCTGCTCGGGGACGACCTGATCGACGCCCGCGACCACCTGCTCGAGCAGATGCTCCGGGTGCAGGCCGAGCACGGCGGCTCCGTCGTGGCGCTGCTGGACGTCGGCCGGGAGAACATCGACAAGTACGGCGCGGTCGCCGTGGAGCCCGGCGGCACCGATGTGGTGACCATCACCGGCCTGGTCGAGAAGCCGCCGGTGGACGAGGCGCCCAGCAGCCTGGCGATCATCGGCCGCTACGTCCTCGCACCGGAGGTCTTCGGCGTGCTGCGGGAGACGCCCCCCGGCCGAGGTGGCGAGATCCAGCTGACCGACGCCCTGGCCACGCTGGTCGCGCGCGGGGAGCCGGTGCACGGCGTGGTCTTCGACGGCCGTCGCTACGACACCGGCGACCGCCTGGACTACCTCAAGGCGGTCATCCAGCTCGCCACCGAACGCGACGACCTCGGACCGCCGCTGCGGGCGTGGCTGACCGAGTTCGTCGCAGACCTGCCCGCCGAGGGCGCGTCGCAGGGCTGAACCGAGGGCCTCAGGGGGGAGCATCGTCCTCCGTGGTGGGGATGACCGGGGACGGGACGGGCGTGGCGCCCGCAGGGCAGCGCGACACCACGGCGATGGACCTGCGCCAGGGCACCGTGGTGCAGGAGGCGCCGGCGGTGCTCCACGAGACCGCGGCGATCGACCGCGGGCAGGTGCCGCCGCCACCGCCGGCCCCGGAGCCGCTCGAGCCCCGGACGGTCGAGCAGCACCTCGACGAGATCCTCTCCGCGGTGCCGCAGCCGGACCCGATCGAGCTCGCCGTCCTCGACGCGCAGGGGCTGCTGTGCGCCGAGGAGGTCGTCAGCCAGCGCGCCCTGCCCGCGTTCGACCAGGCCGCCCTCGACGGGTACGCCGCCCGCGCCCTGGACGTGGAGGGGGCCTCCTTCGAGGAGCCGGCCCGCCTGGCGGTGGTCGGGGAGACCGTCACCGGCCCCAGCGGTCCGTCGTCCATCGGCCCGGGGATGGCCCACAAGGTGACCGCGGGCGCGATGCTGCCGGCCGGCGCCGACGTCGTCGTCCCGGCGGTGTGGACCGACCGGGGCGTGGTCACCGTCGCCGTCCACGCGCCGGTCGAGACCGGCGGCTACGTGCGCCGCGCGGGGGACGACGTCGCGCCGGGCACCACCGCGGTGCAGGTCGGGACGCCGATCGGGCCGGCGCAGATCAGCCTGCTGGCCGCGGTGGGGCGCGACCGCGTCCAGGTGCGCCCGCGGCCGCGGGTCGCCGTCCTGTCCGCCGGGAGCGAGCTGGTCGACATCAGCACCCCGCCGGGGCCGGGCCAGGTCGTCGACGTCAACAGCTACGCCCTGGCCGCCGCCGCCCGCGACGCCGGGGCCGAGGCCTACCGCTCGGGCATCGTGCCCTTCGACCGGCGCCGCATGTCCGAGGTGCTGGAGAGCCAGCTGCTGCGCAGCGACCTGGTGCTCGTGTCGGGCACCTTCGCCACCGAGGGCGACATGGTGCAGGAGGTCATGGCCGAGCTCGGCGACATGCACTTCTCACCCGTGACGATGCACCCCGGGCCGGTGCAGGCCTTCGGCCGGCTGGGCCGCGACGCGGTGCCGGTGATCTGCGTGCCGGGCGAGCCGGTCGCCGCGCTGGTGGCCTTCGAGGTGTTCGTGCGACCGGCGATCCGGCTGATGCTGGGCAAGCGCCAGCTGTTCCGCCGCACCGTGCAGGCAATCGCCGCCGAGCAGCTCCTCTCGCCACTGGGTTACCGCCAGTACCTGCACGGCCAGGTCATGCGCCACCCCGACGGCGGCTACGTCGTCGAGCCGCTCGGCGGCGGTGACGAGGCGATGCTCGCCCGCATGGCCCGGGCCAACTGCCTGATCGTCATCGACGAGGACGTGACGGAAGTGGCCGCGGGCGGGCTGGTCACCGTGATGCCCCTGCTGCTCGGCGGCTGACGGGACCCGTGGTCGACCCCGCGCTGCACCCGGGCTGGCCCGCGCGGCTGGCCTGGGGGCCGGTGGAGCTGCTCCCACCGCGCCGGCGGGACGCCGAGGAGTGGAGCCGGGTCCGGCTGGCCAACGAGGCCTGGCTGGCGCCGTGGGAACCGAGCGCGCCGGCGTCGTGGGCGGCCCGGCACACCCCGCAGTCGTTCCGGGCGATGCGCCGCGCCCTGCTGCGCCGGGCCGCCGTGGGGACGACGCTGCCGTTCGTCGTCCACGTCGACGGGCGGCTGGCCGGGCAGGTCACCATCGACAACGTCGTCCGCGGGGCGCTGCGCTCGGGCAACCTGGGGTACTGGATCGACCGCTCCGTGGCCGGGCGCGGCATCGGGTCCCTGGCGGTGGCACTGGTGTGCGACCACGCGTTCGGTCCCGCCCGCCTGCACCGGTTGCAGGCCGACATCCGGCCGGAGAACGGCCCCAGTCAGCGGCTGGTGGAGCGCCTCGGGTTCCGTCAGGAGGGCCTGCTGCGCCGCTACCTCGACATCGACGGCGACTGGCGGGACCACCGGTGCTACGCGCTGCTGGCCGAGGACGAGCCGCAGGGGGTCCTCACGCGCTGGCGGGCCCGCATACCCCGTTGATCGCGGTTCCACACCTCGCATACCAGATCGACCGCGCGTCGGGCGGTGTCCGTTTGTCGACACGCCGTCCCGACGGCACTCCAGTCACACAACACATCAGAGACACGCCCGCGCGCCTCCCTCGTCGGGGTGGGTCCAGGCCTTAACTTCGCCGGGCGAGTGACTCATGTGACGGGTGGTGTTCTGATGGGATCCGGCGTGCTCTTGGCCGCTCTGGTCGTGCTGTGGTTCGTCGTGCTGGTGCCCATGGTGGTGACCCGCGGTGACTCGCAGACCGTCCGCGCCGACGCGGGGCGGACGCTGCAGCGGCGGCGGGCGGTGGACCCGGTGGTCCACGCCGACACCGAGCGTGTCTCCGTCGACCGGGCCGCGCTGCTGACCTCCGGCGAGCTCCGGGTCGACGTGCACGCCGTCCGCCGGCGGACCCTGGCCGGGCTGGTCGCGCTCACGCTGCTGGCGCTGGCCGGCGCGATCCTCTACAGCCCCTGGCTGTGGATCGCCCAGGGCGTGCTCGACCTGGCCGTCGTCGCCTACCTGGTGGTGCTGCGCGCCGCCGCGCGCCGGGAGCGGCTGGCCGCGCGCCGCGCCGCCCGGACCGCTGCCCGCGCCGCCCGTCAGCCGGCTCCCCGCCCCGCGGCGCGCCCGGTGCCCGCACCCCGCCCCGCGCCCGAGGTCGACGAGGCCCCGGTCGTCGAGGAGGTGCACCACCACACCGTCGGCCTGCCGCACCCGAGCCTGCCGCTCGCCCCCGTGCACCCGCTGCGCCCGGGCCGTGTCGTGGCCGCCCGCGCGGCGGCGCCGGCCGGCTGGCAGAACAGCGCCGTCGTGGGGCTCGACGACGACGACATCGGCTTCGCCGACATCGACGTCTACCAGCCCCGGAAGGTCGCCAACGGCTGACGGAGGACCCCTTGCCGGCCCCTCCGTGGGAGGACCCCGTCCTCCGCACCGTCGGCAGGCGCACGGTGGGCCTCGGGACGGGGTCGCGGCGGGGCCCTGCAGGTGGGCCACCCGGTGGCGGGGCCGGAGCGGGCTGCCGGTAGACTCCTCGACCGTCAGGGGCTGTGGCGCAGACCGGTAGCGCACCTCGTTCGCATCGAGGGGGTCAGGGGTTCAAATCCCCTCAGCTCCACCGGACAGTTCCAGATGCCCCGCCCGGGTCTCCCGGGCGGGGCATCTGTGTCACCGGACCGGTGCCGGCGGGACCGCTGCGCTGGTGCGCGACCACGCACGGTGCCGCACCACAGGGGAGCCGGCGGCCTGCGTTTGTGGCGCGCCGGGGAGCTGGGGGAGCGTCGCTACCCATGAGCCGGCATCCCTCCCGTGCCGCACGGCGGTGCACCCCCGCCCTGCAGCTCGGCGTCGTCGCGGCGCTGGTCCTCGCGACCGCCGTGGCCACCGCCCCGCCTGCCGCCGCCGCGCCGGTGCTGGCGCCGGACTTCGTCGTCCAGGAGTTGCCCAGCGGCCAGGACGAGCTGCTCACCGACTTCGCGTTCCTGCCCGACGGCAGCTACGTGACCGCGGGGAAGAACGGCCGGGTGGCCTGGGTCTCGGCCGCGGGGGAGGCCCGCACGCTCGCCGAGCTGTCGGTCCTCTCCCGCAACGACCTGGGGCTGGTCGCCGTCGCCGTCGCCCCCGACGCCGCGACGTTCTACACCGGTCGCGCGCTCGACGTCGACGGGCAGTGGACCCTGCGGCTGAGCGCCTGGACCCTCGTCGGTGGCCCCCAGCCGACCGGGCTCGCCGACGAGCGGGTGGTCCTCGAGCTGCCGGCGGGCTCCGACGCCCACGGCCTCACCGGTCTCGTCGCGGCCCCTGACGGCACGCTGTGGGTCACCATCGGGGACAGCGCGGGCTATGTGGCCGCCGACCCCCTGGCCCTGCGGGCGCTGGACCCCACCACCGGCTACGGCAAGCTCCTGCACGTCCTGCCCGACGGCAGCGGCGCGCCCGACAACCCGTTCTTCGACCCGGCCGCCCCGACTTCCTGGCAGAGCCGGGTCTACGCCAGCGGGTTCCGCAGCCCGTTCCGGCTGACCCTCGACCCCGTCACCGGTGCGCCGGTCGTGGGCGACGTCGGCTGGACTGCCTGGGAGGAGGTCGACGTCGTCCGGCCCGGCGCCAGCTACGGCTGGCCCTGCTGGGAGGGGACCGAGCCCACGCCCGGTTACGCGGAGTTGCCCGGGTGCCAGGGGGCGCCGAACACCGCGCCGCTGTGGGCCTATCCGCACGGACCGGCGGGCACCGCCGTCACGGGCGGGTTCGTGTACACCGGCACCACCTACCCGCCGGAGTACCAGGGGGCGTACTTCTTCGGGGACTACTCGGCCCAGCGCGTCTCGACGCTGCGCCACGACGCCCAGGGCCTGCTCGTGCGGCCGCCCGAGGCCGACGGCTTCGCCGCGGAGCTCGGTGCCCCGGTCGCGTTCCGGCCGCACCCGGAGAACGGCGACGTCGTGTGGGCCGACATCCGCGGCAGCGTGCTGGCCCGGCTCCGGTACGCGCCCGGCAACCGCCCACCGACGGCGCAGTCCGTCGCCACCGTCGACGCGGCGACCCGCACCGTCACGTTCGACGGGGCCGGCTCCAGCGATCTCGACGGCGACCCGCTCACCCACCGCTGGGACCTCGGTGACGGCACGGTGGTCGATGGTGCGCAGGTGGTGCACGCCTACGCCGGCACCGGGCTCGACCCGGTCACCGCGACGCTGACGGTCACCGACGCGGGCGGGGCGCAGGACAGCACGGCCGTCACCGTCGTCCCCGGCAACAGCCCGCCCCAGCTCACGCTCACCGCGCCGCCGGCCGACCGGCGCTGGCTGCCGGGCGAGCTGGTGGAGGCGTCGGCCACCGCGATCGACGCCGAGGACGGGTCACTGACGGTCCGGTGGAGCGAGCTGCTGGTGCACTGCAGCGGCGGCGGATGCCACCAGCACCCCGGGGAGACCGTCGAGGGCGCCCACTACGCCCGACCCTTCGTCGACCACGGTGAGGGCACCCGCATGGAGGTCACCGCGACCGCGACCGACAGCACCGGTGTGACGGCCCGGGCCACCTTCGTCCTCCAAGCGCAGTCGGCGGTCTAGCTCAGCCCGCGGTCCGGGCCCGCACCCGCGCGGCCGACGTGGCGACCGCCCGCGTGGTGGTGCGGGCCAGGCGGCGCGCCTGGCCGGCCGCCGCGGAGAGGCCCCGTGTCACCCGCTCGGCCGGCGTCGGCGGCCGTGGCGCCCAGCGCCGCCGGGCCGGGAACCGTGCAGCCCAGGCCGGCCGTGCCCGTTGCCGTCGCACCCGGGCGCGCCGGGCCCGGCCCACCGCGGCGGCGACCGCGGCCACGCCCGCGACCGCGCCCACCACGGTCGCCGACCGGCGGCCGGGTGTGGCGGGTCGTGCGTCCCCGGAGCCGGGGGAGGACCCCGCCGCCGCGGCGCCCGCCTCGCCGATGCCGGCCGTGCCGGTGCCCGCCCCGCCGGTGCCGGCCGTGCCGGTGCCCGCCCCGCCGGTGCCGGCCGCGCCGGTGGCCGCCTCGCCGGCCGGCAGCAGGCTCTGCGAGGCCTGCCGCGAGTACTCGATGCCGTAGTGCCGGTAGAGCTGGCCCTCCTGCGCCTCCGACAGCTGGGCGGTGTCGCCGACCGACGGCGCGCCGGCGACCTGGGCGCGGCTGACCGTCACGCGCACCTGGTCGTCGCCGGTCTCGGCCGCGTCGAGGACCGGGACGACGACGACGGCCCCGTCCAGTTCCACGTACATCCACTCCGGGAGCCCGGTGGCCTCGTCCGCCAGGACGGCGGTGCAGGGGCCGACCGGGGTGCCGTCGCGGTCGAGGACCGTCATCCCGACCCAGTTCCGTGCCTGGTCTCGTCCGGGTAGACCCATGACTGCTCCCCCTGCCAGGAGTGCCCCGCGGGCCGCGGCGGGGCGCCGGGTGCCCACGGGGGCGCGGTGCTCGGTGACGTCGGGTCCCGCTCGGGACGCCGTGCTCGGGTCTACCCGGCTCGCCACCCCGGCACCCGTGCCGGCCGCTCCGGGCTCCCGCTCCAGTCGGTCAGACGGCCCCGCGGAAGTCCGGCTGGCGCTTCTCGACGAACGCCCGCACGCCCTCGCGGCCCTCGGGGTCACCGGCGGACTCGGCGATCAGCCGCGCCTCGTCGTCCAGTTGCTGCTCGAGGGTGCGGACGGCGGCCTGCCGGACCAGCGCGCGGGTGCGCACCATGGCCCGCACCGGGCCGGCCGCCACCGCGTGCGCCAGGGCGATCGCCGACGCGTGGACCTCCTCGTCCTCCACGAGGCGGGCGACCAGGCCGAACATGTGCGCCTCCGCCGCGGTCAGCGCGCCGTTGGTGAGCATCAGCTCCAGGGCCCGCGGAGCGCCCAGGGCGCGGGTGAGCGCCCAGGAGCTGCCGCCGTCGGGGGAGAACCCGATCGCCCCGTAGGCCGGGCGGATCTTGGTGGAGCGGGCGCAGACGACGATGTCGCAGGCGCCCATGAGGCCGATGCCGGCGCCGGCGACCGCGCCCTGCACCCCGGCGACCACCGGGACCGGGCAGTACAGCAGCGCCCGGATGACCTCGTGCCAGTCGTGCGCCAACTGCCCGACGTAGCGGCCCGGGTCCTCGACCGCGGCGAAGGCACGGACGTCGCCGCCCACGCAGAACCGGTCCCCGTTGCCGAGCAGCAGCACCGTGCGGGCCGCCTGCGGGCGTGCCTGCAGCGCGGCCGACAGCTCCGCGGCCATCGCCGGGTCCAGGGAGTTGCCGGACTCCGGCCGGTCGAGGGTGATGCGCCAGACGTCGCCGTCGGCCTCGGTCAGCACCCGGGGTCGCTCCTGTGCGCTGGTCATCGCCGTCTCCTCCGTGCCGGTGTGCCGGTGTGCCGGTGTGCCGGTGTGCCCGTCGTCCTGGACCGTCACCGTACGGAGGATGACGCGGTCAGGCGCGCGAAGGACCGGCCCCGGCCGGCGGTCCGCTGCCGACCGCCGCGGGGGCGCCGGGTGTCGTACCCGGGCGCCCGGTCACGCCCCGCCGCGTCAGAACCACGACGGGAACCACATCCGGTCCAGCCACTCCGCGCGCGTCAGCGGCTGGCCGCTGAGCACCGGGTAGAAGAAGACGAACGTCGCCGCGACGACCCCCACGTACGTGGCGACCACGCCCAGCCCCAGCTGACGGCGCCAGGGCTCGGCACCGGGCCGGCCGAGCACGTCCTGCAGCACGAGCACGACCGCGAGGACGAAGAACGGCACCACCGGTGCCATGTAGAAGATGAACATCGTGCGCTCGGGGTTGAGGAACCAGGTGCCCCACCCGGCGGCGATCGCGGTGGCGACGAGGAGCGCGGCCGGGTCACGGCGGGCGACCAGCCGCCAGGCCAGCCAGACCAGTGCCGGTGCGAAGGCGAGCCACAGCGTCGGCGTCCCGAGCATCAGGATGTAGCGGACCACCTGCTCGCCCGCGGAGTCGGTGAGTCCCTGCGGGTTCCACAGCAGGATCGGCCGCCCGTCGACCAGCCACGACCACGGTCCGGACTCCCACGGGTGCGGCGTCGACAGCCCGTTGTGGAACCGCAGCCACTCCGCGTGCTGGTGCCACAGCGAGCGCAGCGCGTCGGGCACCCACGGGAACGCCGTCTCCGGGTTCTGCTGTGCCCAGACCTTGCCCTGCGAGGTCTCGCCCAGGAACCACCCGGTGAAGCTGGCCAGGTAGGTCAGCACCGGCACGACCGCCAGCGCCCACAGCGCACCGGGCAGCCCGCGGCGGGCGGTCACCAGGGTGGGACGACGGACGCCGGCCTCCCGCCAGGCCGCGCGGTCCCAGAACACCGACAGGACGGCGAACAGGGCGAGGAAGTAGACCCCGCTCCACTTCACCGCGCAGGCGCAGCCGAACAGGAACCCGGCGGCCAGGCGCCACCCGCGCGGACCGAGCGCGAAGCCGGTGGCGGTGGCCCCGGCGGAGCGGATGCGGGCCCGCACCCGGTCCCGGTCGACGACCAGGCAGGCGACGGCGGAGAGCACGAAGACCTGGAGGAAGACGTCGAGCAGGCCGATGCGGGACAGCGTGAACGCGAAGCCGTCCAGGGCCAGCAGCACTGCAGCGACCAGGCCGAGCAACGTGGACCCGGTCAGCCGCCGTCCCAGCCGGGCGAGGACGACGACCGAGACGGTGCCCGCCACCGCCGAGGGGAACCGCCAGCCGAACGAGTCGTAGCCGAACAGCTGGACACCGCCGGCGATGAGCCACTTGCCCAGCGGCGGGTGCACGATGAAGGTGTAGCCGCGGTTGTACTCGTGGCCCCACTCGAGCAGCTCCCGCGCCTCGGGCGGGTAGTACGCCTCGTCGAAGAGCAGGTCGGACGGATAGCCGATGTCCACCAGCCGGCCGGCCAGCGTGGCGGCGCCCAGCACCGCGGCGAGGACCCAGGACAGCCACCGGTCGGCCGGCAGCGGCGGCGTCCGGTCGCGGCGTGGGCGGGGCAGGGGCCAGCGGCGCACGGCCGTGGGCCGGGGCTCGTCGGGCCCCCGGTCCGTGCGTTCGGGAGCCAGCACCGCCATGGGGGCCAGGGTAGAGAAGGGACCCGCCTGCCCCCGGCACCCGCGAGCTCGCGCCGGGCCCCGCAGGCGGGCCTGCGAGCTCCGGCGTGACAGGCTCGTCGCCGTGAGTGGACGTCTCGTGCTCGGCGGTGCCCCCCTCGGGCAGCCCGGCGACGTCGGGCCGCGGCTGCGCGAGGTCATGGCCTCGGCCGACGTGCTCGCCGTCGAGGACACCCGCCGGCTGCACCGGCTCGCCACCGACCTCGGGGTGACGCTCACCGGCCGCGTCGTCACCTTCCACGAGTCGGTGGAGCGCGCGCGGCTGCCCGGGCTGATGGCCGCGCTGGGCGAGGGGCGGACCGTGCTGCTGCTCACCGACGCCGGGATGCCGTCGGTGTCCGACCCCGGCTACACGCTGGTGCGCGCGGCGATCGACGCCGGCGTGCACGTGACCTCGGTGCCCGGGCCCTCGGCGGTGACGACGGCGCTGGCGGTCTCGGGCCTGCCCGTCGACCGCTTCTGCTTCGAGGGCTTCCTGCCGCGCAAGGGCGGGGAGCGGCGGTCGCGGCTGGCCGGCCTGGCCGACGAGCGCCGCACGATGGTGTTCTTCGAGTCCCCGCACCGGCTGGCCGACGCCCTGACCGACGCGGCGGGCGCGTTCGGCGCCGACCGTGCGGCCGCCGTCTGCCGGGAGCTGACCAAGACCCACGAGGAGGTCCGGCGGGGGACGCTCGCGGAGCTGGCCGTGTGGGCCGCCGACGGGGTGAGGGGCGAGATCACGCTCGTGGTGGGCGGGGCGCCGGCCGGGCCGGTGTCGCTCACCCCCGCCGAGCTGGCGGCCGAGGTCGCGGCGGAGGAGGCGGCCGGCGCCACGCGCAAGGACGCCATCCGCGCCGTCGTCGTCCGGACCGGGCTGCCCCGCCGCACGGTCTACGACGCCGTGGTCGCCGCCAAGTCCCCCTGACCTGCGCAGAGCCTGGTGCGGGCGGGGCGCAGCACCCCGTGGGCGGTGGGTGTCAGAGCCAGCCGTTGCGCTTGAAGCCTCGGTAGAGCAGGACGCAGGCGGACACGATCACCAGCAGCACCAGCGGGTAGCCGAAGCGCCAGCGCAGCTCGGGCATGTACTCGAAGTTCATCCCGTAGATGCCGGCGATCGCCGTGGGGACGGCGATGATGCCCGCCCACGCCGAGATTTTCCGCATGTCCTCGTTGTCGGCCTGCGACGTCCGGGCCAGCGACGCCTGCAGGATCGACGTCAGCAGCTCGTCGAGCCCGGCCACCTGGTCGCGCACGCGGATGGCGTGGTCCTCGACGTCCCGGAAGTAGGAGCGCATGGCTTCGGGGACGACGTCGACGCGCCGCTCGGCCAGCTTCTGCAGCGGCACCTCCAGCGGGGACACCGCCCGGCGCAGCGACATCAACTCCCGCTTGAGCTGGTAGAGCCGGCCGATGTCGTCGGTGCGCCGGTCGCTGAACACCGACGCCTCCAGCTCGTCGACGTCCTCCTCCACGGCACCCGCGACGTCGACGAAGGCGTCCACCACGTGGTCGGCGACCGCGTAGAGCACCGCCGCGGGCCCCAGGCACAGCAGGTCCGGCTGCTGCTCCATGCTCTGCCGGAGGTCGCTCAACCCGCCGTGCTCGCCGTGCCGCACCGTGATCACGTAGTCCGCGCCGAGGAACACCATCACCTCGCCGGTGTCGACGACCTCGCTGGTCGCGGTCAGCCGGTCGTGCTCCACGTACGTCGCGGTCTTGAGCACCATGAACAGGCCGTCGTCGTAGCGCTCCAGCTTGGGCCGCTGGTGGGCGTAGACGGCGTCCTCGACGGCCAGCGGGTGCAGTCCGTACCGCTCGGCGATGGCGCCCAGCTCCACCTCGGTGGGGGCGTAGAGGCCCAGCCACACGAAGCCGCCCAGCGCGGCGGCCTGCTCCAGCGCGTCGTGCGGGTGGACGGGCTCCTGGCGGCGTCCGTCGACGTAGACCCCGCAGTCCACCACCGGGCTCACCCCCTCGGGGCGGGACGGCGTGGTGCGCGGCCGGCCCGCCGGGCGGGGACGCACCCCGGGTGGCTCCCCCGGCGGGCCCCCGGGCGTGCCGCGCGGGGTCTCGGTGCCGGTCATGCGCACTCCTCAGCGGGTCCGTCGGGGCTGACAGCGTAGGCATGCGGGCCGGTCGCCCTCGTGCGACGCTGCCCGGGTCGAGCAGTGCCGGCGGAGGCGCCGGCCGCGAGAGGGGACGCCGTGGCCGTGAACACGCGCCGGGTCAAGTCCGTCGAGGACTCCATCCGCGACACCGACGAACCGGAACACCGGCTCAAGAAGAACCTGTCGGGCCTGGACCTGACCGTCTTCGGGGTCGGGGTCATCATCGGCACCGGCATCTTCGTGCTGACCGGCCTCGTCGCCCGTGACCAGGCCGGGCCGGCGGTCGCCATCTCCTTCGTCATCGCCGCCGTGGTCTGCGGCCTGGCCGCCCTCTGCTACGCCGAGTTCGCCTCGACGGTGCCGGTGGCCGGGTCGGCGTACACGTTCTCGTACGCGACGTTCGGCGAGTTCATCGCCTGGATCATCGGCTGGGACCTCGTCCTCGAACTGGCCCTGGGCGCGGCGACGGTGTCGGTCGGCTGGTCGGGTTACCTCAACCAACTGCTCGACGACATCGGCACGCCCCTGCCGTCGTCGATCGCGGGCGAGACGGCGACCGTCAACATCCCGGCGATCGCGATCGCGCTGGCGATGACCGGCGTCCTGATCCTCGGGATCAAGCTGTCCTCGCGGGTCACCGCGGTCATCGTGGCGATCAAGCTGGCCGTCGTCCTGCTGGTCATCGGTGTCGGCTTCTTCTACATCACCGCCGACAACTACTCGCCGTTCGTCCCGCCGGCCGAGCCCGCGGCCGCGGGGGAGGGGGGCTGGCTGCACACGCCGCTGATCTCGGTGCTCACCGGGTTCAGTCCCGGCACGTTCGGCTGGGGCGGCGTGCTCGCCGGCGCGGCGATCGTGTTCTTCGCGTTCATCGGCTTCGACATCGTGGCCACGGCGGCGGAGGAGACCCGCGACCCCAAGCGCGACATGCCACGCGGGATCCTCGGCTCGCTGGCGATCTGCACCCTGCTCTACGTGGCGGTCTCGCTCGTGGTCGTGGGCATGCAGAACTACACGGAGCTGAGTGCCACCGCACCGCTCGCGGGCGCGTTCTCCGCGAACGGGATGCCGGTCTTCTCGAGCGTCATCTCGCTGGGCGCGCTGGCCGGGCTCACCTCCGTGGTCATGATCCTGATGCTCGGTCAGTCGCGGGTGCTGTTCGCGATGAGCCGCGACCACCTGCTCCCGCCCGGACTGGCGAAGGTCCACCCCCGCTACGGCACCCCGTACCGCATCACGATCGCCACGGGGATCGTGGTCGCGCTGCTCGCCGGCTTCGTCCCGCTGACCGCACTCGCCGAGCTGGTGAACATCGGCACGCTGTTCGCGTTCTTCCTCGTGTCGATCGGGGTGTGGTGGTTGCGGCGCACCCGCCCGGACCTGCACCGCTCCTTCAGGGTCCCGCTCATCAACGTGCTGCCGTGGGTCTCCGCGGCCGCCTCCCTGTGGCTCATGTCCAACCTGCCCACCGACACCTGGCTGCGCTTCCTCGTCTGGATGGTGCTCGGCGTCGGCATGTACTTCGTCTACGGCCGCCACCGCAGCCGGATGGCCACCGGAGAACGGCTGTCCGCCGCCGAGAACATCGCCCGCCGCTGACTCCCCCCGAGGGGTGAGACGCCCCGCCGCGGCGGTCCAGGAGCCCGCCACCTGCGCCGACCCGACCGGTGACCGTCGTCCCCGGCCAGGGAGAGCAGCCCCGTGGCGAGCACCACCGTCCCCGATGCCCGCACCACCCCGGCGGCTCCCGTCCGCGGCCGTCCGCGGCCGCCGGCCGCGGTGCTGGCCGCGGCCGCGCTCGCGGTGCTCGAGGCCGTGGCGCTGCTCGCCGGCGCGCTCACCGGCCTCGACGGGCTCCTGCTCACCGGCCCACGACCCCCCGGCGCGGTCGTTCCCGCGCTGCTGCTGGGCCTGTCCTCGTGGGTGGTGCTGTGCGCCGCCGGCGGCGCCCTGCTGGCCGACGGGTCCGGACGGCGCACGTACACCGGGGTGGCGACCGCCGAGATCGCGCTGGTCGCCACCGTCCTGGTGCTCGCGTCGGGCACGTCGCTGCTGGACCCGCTGACGGTCTCCCTCCCGCTGCCCGCACTCGCGCTCCTGGCCCTCGGGCTGCCGGTCGGGAAACTGCTGCTCGCCGGCGCGCCCAGCGCACTGGCGTGGTCGGCGGCCGGGCCGCGCGCCGCCGCCTCCCGCCCGGAGCCGGGGCGGGCCCGCCCCGTCCTGCGGGCGGCCACGCTGGGCGTCATCGGCCTGGCCCTGGTCGCCGTCGCCCTCACCACACCCGTGCCCGGCGGCGCGGCCGAGGCGCCGACGACCGCGGGCACCAGCCGGCCCTGAACCGGGTGGACGCCGCTTCCGTACTCTCGTCGGCGTGAGTGATCGGCACATCCTGACCGCCGTGGCCTGGCCCTACGCCAACGGTCCACGGCACATCGGCCACGTCTCCGGCTTCGGCGTCCCCTCCGACGTCTTCAGCCGCTACCACCGCATGGTGGGGGACCGGGTGCTGATGGTCAGTGGCACCGACGAGCACGGGACGCCGATCACCGTCGCGGCCGACGCCGAGGGGGTCACCCCGCGGGAGATCGCCGACCGCAACAACCGCATCATCGTCGGCGACCTGCAGTCGCTCGGGCTGAGCTACGACCTGTTCACCCGGACGACGACGGCCAACCACGCCGCGATCAGCCAGGAGATCTTCCTGGGGCTGCTGAGGAACGGCTACGTCTTCCCCAGGACGACGCTCGGCGCCATCAGCCCCTCCACGGGCCGCACCCTGCCCGACCGCTACATCGAGGGCACCTGCCCGATCTGCGGCTACGACGGCGCCCGCGGCGACCAGTGCGACAACTGCGGCAACCAGCTGGACCCGGTCGACCTGATCAACCCGGTGAGCCGGATCAACGGCGAGACGCCGAAGTTCGTCGACGAGGAGCACTACTTCCTCGACCTGCCGGCGTTCACCCGGGCGCTGGGCGACTGGCTGGCCACCCGCAGGAGCTGGCGACCGAACGTCCTGAACTTCAGCGTCAACCTGCTCGACGACCTCAAGCCGCGCAGCTACACCCGCGACATCGACTGGGGCGTGCCGGTGCCGCTGGAGGGCTGGCGCGACCGGCCCGACAAGCGCATCTACGTGTGGTTCGACGCCGTCGTCGGTTACCTGTCGGCGTCGATCGAGTGGGCCCGCCGCTCCGGTGACCCCGAGGCCTGGCGGCAGTGGTGGCAGCGCCCGGACTCCGACGCCTACTACTTCATGGGCAAGGACAACATCGTCTTCCACTCCGAGATCTGGCCCGCCCAGCTGCTCGGCTACAACGGCGAGGGCGACAAGGGCGGCACCCCGGGGTCGCTGGGCCGGCTGAACCTGCCCACCGAGGTGGTCTCCAGCGAGTTCCTCACGATGGAGGGCCGCAAGTTCTCCTCCTCGCGCCAGGTCGTCATCTACGTGCGGGACTTCCTGGCCCGCTACGACGCCGACGCGCTGCGGTACTTCATCGCCGCCGCCGGTCCGGAGACGCAGGACACCGACTTCACCTGGTCGGAGTTCCGCCGCCGCAACAACGACGAGCTCGTCGCCGGCTGGGGCAACCTGGTCAACCGCTCGGTGTCGATGGCGGCCAAGAACGTCGGCGCCGTCCCCACGCCCGGGGAGCTGACCGAGGCCGACCGGTCCCTCCTGGCGACGACGCAGGCGGCGTTCGGGCCGATCGGCGACCTGCTGGCGCGCAACCGGCAGAAGGCCGCCGCGGCCGAGGCGATGCGGGTCGTGGGTGAGGCGAACAAGTACCTGTCCGACCAGGCGCCGTGGAAGCTCAAGGAGGACCCGGCCCGCCGGGACACCGTGCTGCACACCGCGCTGCAGGCGGTCAGCGACTGCAACGCCCTGCTCACCCCGTTCCTCCCGCACTCCGCGCAGCGGATCCACGAGCTGCTCGGCGGCACGGGCGTGTGGTCGCCGGCGCCCCGGATCGACGAGGTGACCGACCTCGACGACGGCTCGCCGTACCCGGTCATCACCGGCGACTACGACGCCGCGCAGGCGGTCTGGGCATCGCGGCCGCTGCAGGCCGGGACCCCGCTGGCACCGCCCACCCCGGTGTTCAAGAAGCTCGACGAGTCGATCGTCGCCGACGAGCTGCGCCGGCTGGAAGAGGGCGAGTGACGGCAGCGACGGCCCCGCCCGCCCCTGGGGACGCCGCGTGAGCCGCTCGGCCGCGTCGCGCGCCAACCGCCGGGGCGAGCCGCCGCCCTCCCCGGAGCCCCTGCCGTCGCCGGCGATCGACAGCCACACCCACCTCGACATCGCCCTCGACAGCGACCGGCTGCCCGACGCGGCCGCGGTGGACGCCGAGATCGCCGCCGCCGCGGCCGTGGGCGTCCCGCGGCTGGTGCAGGTCGGTGTGGACGTCGGCTCCTCGCGGTGGTCGGCCGAGCTCGCCGCCCGGCACCCGAACGTGCTGGCCGCCGTCGCCGTCCACCCGAACGAGGCCGGCGCGGGCGCGGCCGACGACGACGCGCTGGCCGAGATCGACCGGCTCGCCGCCCTGCCACGCGTCCGGGCCGTGGGGGAGACGGGGCTGGACCGCTTCCGCACCGGCCCCGACGGCTGGGCGGCGCAGGAGGCGTCGTTCCGGGCGCACATCCGCATCGCCAAGGAGCGCGGCGTCGCGCTGGTCATCCACGACCGCGACGCGCACGAGGAGATCCTCCGGGTGCTCGACGACGAGGGCGCCCCCGAGCACACCGTCTTCCACTGCTTCTCCGGCGACGCCGCGTTCGCCGCGGCGTGCGTGGCCCGCGGCCACGTGCTGTCCTTCGCCGGCACGCTGACGTTCGGCAACGCCGGCTACCTGCGGGAGGCGGCCGCCCTGACCCCGCTGGAGCAGCTGCTGGTCGAGACCGACTCGCCGTTCCTCACGCCGATGCCGCACCGCGGCCGCCCCAACGCCTCCCGCCTGGTGCCGCTCACCGTGCGGGCGCTGGCCGAGGTCACGGGGGCGGAGCTCGACCAGTTGTGCGCGGCCCTGACCGCGAACGCCGAGCGGGTCTTCGGCCCCTGGCACGACGGGATCCCCGGGGGGTCCTGACGACGCCACGGCGGTCCTCCCGCTCCCCGCGGAAGCGTGGACACTAGGGGCGTGGGCCGCCTCATCGCCGTCGTTCTCTTCATCGCCGTGCTGGTCCCCGGTGTGCTGCTCGCCCGCGCGTGGGCGCTGGCCGCCGGTCGTCGCGCGGTCGCCGCCGCTGCCGTCGAGTTCGCCACGCCCACGCCGGAGGGCACGGCGACGCTGCAGCGCCAGGCACAGCACGGCCGCCGGATCCGCGCGCTGGGCTGGCTGCTCGGACTGGTCGGCATCGGGGTGAGCATCGTGCTGTTCGCCGAGGCCTCGGTGTTCCTGTGGGCCCCGGCGCTGGTGGTCGGCCTGCTGGTCGGCGTCGTGCTCGCCGAGGCCACCCGTCCGCGGCCCCGCTGGAAGCTGAGCAGTCCGCCGCGCCGGCCCCGGTTCGCCGAGCAGGTCTCCCCGGCGCTGGTGTGGGCGATGCGGGCGATGGTCGTGGCCGAGGTGGCCGCCGCCGCCCTCATGTGGCAGCGCGACAACCTCCCGGCGTCCGTGGCCTGGGTCGCCCTCGTGGTCCCGCTGCTGACGTGGCTGCTGGCCGAGGCGGCGCTGCTGCGCACGGTCACCCGTCCGTTGCCGGCCGAGGGGGCCGACGTGCCCGTCGACGAGGCGTTGCGCACCTGGACGGCGCACCTGGTCACCGCCGCCGCGAGCGTGCTCGCGCTGCTGCCACTGGGCGCGCTGCTGCTGACCGCCGGCATCGACCTGGGTGACCGCGTCACCGAGGGCGTGGACCTGCTGCCCGTGGCGCTGGTCGCCGGCGGCTTCGCCGGCCTGGCCGCCGGGCTCGCCGTCGCCGTCTTCCTGCTCACCTGGCTGCGCCCGGTCCGCTCGAACGACCGCGCCCTCGCCGGCTGAACCGGGTCGTCCGTCGGCCCACCGGCGGACCCCACGGCCGCGTGCCGTCCCCCCGCTGCGCTGCGCTCCCGTCTGCCCGCCGCGACCCGTGTGGTCCCCGGTGCGGGGTCGGTCCAGGGCAGCGGGGCCGGCGGTGCCCCAGGGAGAGGGCGGCCACACTGTGGTCTTGGTCACCGCGGGATCTCACGCTGCGCATGCGCCCCACGCGTGACACCCCGCACCGCAATCACCCCACGTGTCGGCGCGCCCACATGTCGTCAGGTCGACCCGCTGCTTCACTGATGACGCACCGTTGCCAGAGGTGCTCTGTTCGTTATCGTGTCGTGACCAGCCGGGGTGGGGACCGACCCGGACGGCATCGCGACCGGGAGCGCTGAGCTCCCGGTCGACTGCTGTCCGAGCCGGGAACGCGCTCGGTGCCCACCAGCCGGTGGGTTCCTGCGCGGCCTCCCCTGCCCGGGTTCAGTGACCCCTGGAAGTGTCGTGCGTCGATCGCTGCAGCTCGCTCTCTACGCCCTCGTCCTGCTCGGACTCGTGGGCGGCACCCTGGCCTACTTCGCCGCCCAGAAGTCCCTCACGCTGACCGTCGACGGTCAGGCGCGTGAGGTGCGCACCTATGCCGACACCGTCGGCGAGGTGCTCGACGAGGAGGGGCTGGAGACCCAGGCGCACGACGTCGTCCTGCCCGACACGGGGGCCGGCGTCGAGGACGGCGACGCCGTCGTCGTCAACCGGGCCCGCCCGCTGCAGCTGACCGTCGACGGCGTGGCGAGCGAGGTCTACGTGACCGCGCTGTCGGTCGAGGAGGCGCTCGCGCAGCTCGGCTACCGCGCCGAGGACCTCGTGCTGTCCGCCAGCCGCAGCGAGCGCCTGCCGCTCGACGGCATGGCGCTGTCGATCAGCACGCCCAAGGACATCACCCTGATCGTCGACGGCACCCAGCGCGTGGTGACCACCACGGCCGCCACCGCCGGCGACCTGCTGGCCGAGCAGGGCATCACGCTCGGCCCGACCGACCGCACCAGCGTCTACGCCGAGCAGGCGCTGCTGGACCGCATGCGCATCCAGGTCACCCGCGTGCAGGTCACCGAGGTCACCGAGACCTCCGCCGTCCGGCACGGCACCGTCGAGACCCCGGACGCCAACGCCTTCACGGGCGAGAAGACCGTGACGCAGGAGGGTGTGGACGGCGAGCAGGCCACCACCTTCCGGATCACCGTCACCGACGGGGTCGAGACCGCCCGCGAGCAGCTGAGCACCACCGTCACCCGCCAGCCGGTCGACGAGCAGGTCGCCGTCGGGACCAAGGAGCGTCCGGCCCCCGCCGCCTCCAGCGGCAACTCGCCGTCGGCCGACGGGCTCAACTGGGCGGCGCTGGCGCAGTGCGAGTCCGGCGGGCGCCCCAACGCGGTGAGCTCCACGGGCAAGTACCACGGCCTCTACCAGTTCTCGCAGGCCACGTGGAACGCCGTGGGCGGCACCGGCGTCCCGTCGGCGGCCTCGGCCGACGAGCAGACCTACCGCGCGCAGCTGCTCTACCAGCGCTCCGGTGCCGGCCAGTGGCCGCACTGCGGCCCGCGGCTGTTCAGCTGATCGGATCCACCTGAGCACTCCTCCGGAGCAGACCGACGGGCTGCTGGGCCCGGCCGCCATCCGCGACCTGGCCCAGCAGCTCGGGCTGCGTCCCACCAAGTCCCTCGGGCAGAACTTCCTGCACGACGCCAACACCATCCGGCGGATCGTGCGCACCGCCGAGCTCACCCCCGAGGACGTCGTCCTCGAGGTCGGGCCCGGCCTCGGTTCGCTCACCCTCGGCCTCCTGCCGGCCGCCGCGCGGGTCACCGCGGTGGAGATCGACCCCCGGCTGGCCGACCTGTTGCCGCGGACCGTCGCCGGACGCGTCCCCGCCCTGGCCGACCGGCTGACCGTCGTCGAGGCCGACGCGCTGCGGGTCAGCGAGCTGCCCGGACCGCCTCCGACAGCGCTCGTCGCGAACCTGCCGTACAACGTTGCGGTGCCCGTGCTGCTGCACCTGCTGGAACTGCTGCCCACGCTGCGCCGCGCCCTGGTGCTCGTGCAGGCGGAGGTCGCCGAGCGGCTGGCCGCCGCGCCGGGGGCGCCCGCCTACGGCGTGCCGTCGGTCAAGGCCGCCTGGTACGGCGAGGTCCGCCGCGCCGGCAACGTCGGTCGCCGCGTCTTCTGGCCCGAGCCCAACGTCGACTCCGGCCTGGTCGCCCTCGTGCGCCGGCCCCCGCCGCCCGGCGACCGCGCCGCGACCTTCGCCGTCATCGACGCGGCGTTCGCCATGCGACGCAAGGGCCTGCGGGCCGCACTGGCCCGGTGGGCGGGGAGCCCGGCCACCGCCGAGGCCCGGCTGCGGGCCGCCGGCATCGACCCCGGCACCCGCGGCGAGCAGCTCTCGGTCACCGACTTCGCGCGGCTGGCCGCCACGGCGCCGGTGCAGCCATGAGCTGGACGTCCTCCGGCGGGCCGGGGCGGATCGCCGGCGACGGCGCGGTCGTCGCCCGCGCCCCGGCGAAGGTCAACGTGCACCTGGCCGTGGGCCCGCTGCGCCCCGACGGGTTCCACGAGCTGCGCACGGTCTACCTCGCCGTCTCGCTGTTCGACACGGTGACCGTCCGCCCCGGCTCCGGGCTGGCGCTCAGCGTGACCGGCGAGGGCACCACGGGCACCGGCCCGGACGCCGTCCCCACCGACCGTCGCAACCTCGTCTGGCGCGCCGCCGAGCTGCTGGCCCAGCGCGCCGGCGTGGCTCCCGACGCCACCATCACGGTCGACAAGTCGATCCCGGCGGCGGCCGGGCTGGCCGGTGGCAGCGCCGACGCCGCGGCCGCGCTGGTCGCCCTGGACGCCCTGTGGGGCACGCACGCCACCCGTGGCGAGCTCGCGACCCTGGCCGCGCAGCTGGGCAGCGACGTGCCGTTCAGCCTGCACGGCGGGATCGCGCTCGGCTCGGGCCGCGGGGAGCAGCTGTCCCCGGTGCTGGCCCGGCGCCGCTGGGACTGGGTGCTCGGCATCGCCGGCGAGGGGCTGTCGACGCCGGCGGTGTACGGCGAGCTCGACCGGCTGCGGGACGAGGGCCGGGTGCCCGACGGGACCGACCTCGCGTCGCCCGAGCCGGTGATCGCCGCGCTGCGCAGCGGACCGGTGTCGGCGCTCGCGGCCGCGCTGGCCAACGACCTGCAGCCGCCGGCGGTGTCCCTGCGGCCGGCCCTGCGCCGGGCCCTGCGGGCGGCCACGGACGCCGGTTCCCCCGCCGCCATCGTGAGCGGCTCGGGCCCGACGGTGGCCGCACTGGCCGACGACGAGGAGGCCGCTGTCCGACTGGCCGCCGAGCTGGCCGGGGTGGGCGTCTACCGCACGGTGCGGGCCGTGCACGGGCCGGTGCCCGGAGCACGCCTGGTCGGCTGAGCGGGTCAGCCCCCGGGGCGCTCCACCGGCCGGCCGACGAGGCGCGGGGCCGGCTCCAGGTGGGCCAGACCGTTGTAGGAGAGGTTCACCAGGTGGGCGGCGACCTCCCGCTTGCCCGGTGAACGGGTGTCGAGCCACCACTGGCCGACCAGGGCCACCATGCCGACCAGCGCCTGGCTGTAGAGCTCGGCCAGCCGCGGGTCGTAGCCTCGGGCGGCGAACTGCGCGCCGAGGATGTGCTCGACCTTGCGCGCCACCTCGCCGATCAGCGACGAGTAGGTGCCGCCCGACGCGCCGGTGACGGGGGAGTCCCGCGAGAGCACCCGGAAGCCGTCGGAGTCCTCCTCGATGTAGTCCAGGAGCACCAGGGCGGCCCGCTCCAGCAGCTCCCGTGGGGTGCCGCCCGCGGCCAGCGCGGAGGTGAAGCGGTCGAGCAGCCGCTGCATCTCCCGGTCCACGACGACGGCGTAGAGGCCCTCCTTGCCGCCGAAGTGCTCGTAGACGACCGGCTTGCTGACGTCGGCGCGGGCGGCGAGCTCCTCGATGGAGGTGGCCTCGTAGCCCCGCTGGGCGAACACCTCCCGGCCGACGTCCAGCAACTGCTCACGCCGCTGCGCGCCGGTCATGCGCACCCGGGGTCGTGCCGCGCTGCTGGGCATGACCCCCATGGTGCCCCGCGGCCGGCCCCGCCCGGGGGCCGGCAGCGGCGGCCGCCGCCCGGGCGGGGGAGCGGCCGCGGTCAGGACACGGCCGGAGCGGTGGCGCGCCGCTTCGCGGCCAGCCGGACCGGGTCGGGCCACTTCACGCTGTGCGCCCAGCCCAGCTTCTCGAACACCCAGATGACACGGGCGCTGATGTCGACCTGTCCGCGCAGCACGCCGTGCCGGGCGCAGGTCGGGTCGGCGTGGTGCAGGTTGTGCCACGACTCGCCGCCGCTGAGCAGCGCCAGCGGCCAGAAGTTGGTCGCCCGGTCCCGCGAGGCGAACGGGCGACTGCCGACGACGTGGCACACCGAGTTGATCGACCAGGTCACGTGGTGCAGCAGCGCCACCCGCACCAGGCCGGCCCAGAAGAACGCCGACCACGCCCCGGCCCAGCTCTGGGTGACCAGGCCGCCGATCACCGCCGGCAGCGCCAGGCTGAGGAAGGCCCAGACGACGAACAGCCGGCTGGTGCGGCGCAGGGCGGCGTCCTTGAGCAGGTCGGGCGCGTAGCGCTCGGGGTTGGTCTGCCGCCGGTCGAACAGCCAGCCGAGGTGCGCGTGCCACATGCCCTTGAGCAGGGCCCGCGCGTCGGTGCCGTACCGCCACGGCGAGTGCGGGTCGCCCGCGCGGTCGGAGAAGGCGTGGTGCCGGCGGTGGTCGGCCACCCACTGGACGACCGGCCCCTGGATCGCCATGCACCCGGCCACGGCCAGGGCGATCCGCAGCGGACGGTCGGCCTTGAACGACCCGTGGGTGAAGTGCCGGTGGTACCCGACCGTCACGCCGAGCAGGGTCAGGTAGTAGAAGCCGACGGCGAGGCCGACGTCGAGCCAGGACAGACCCCACCCCCAGACGGCGGGCACCACCGCGGCCAGGGCGAGGAACGGCACGACGACGAACACGTAGAGCGTGATCTGCTCGAGCGCGCCCTTGTCCTTGCCCAGCGCGTTCGCCGGGAGACCGGCGTCCGGGTCGGCGGGGCGCGGCGGTGCCGTGGGCCTGGTGAGAGCGGGAGCGGACAAGCGACCTCCTGGGCGGCTGGGCCGGTGGGCACCGGAGATCTGAGGTGCCGCGGAACCGGTCTGGGCCGCCGTAACCTACGTCACCGTAGGGAACGGCGCCTGTCGGGGACGTGGGCGGCCGGTGGCCACGACCCCGCGGCGCCCTAGTCTTCGGGGGGACGCCGACCGGTGTCCGCGTCGCCGGTGCGCCGGTGGCGCCCGCAGTGGGGGATGGGGTAATCGGCAGCCCGCCGGCCTTTGGAGCCGGGAAGTCTCGGTTCGAGTCCGAGTCCCCCAGCAACGCCGTCCTGAGCTCTAGGCACGAGGAGACCCGTGACCGTTTCGACCCCGTCCGTCGCCGCCGTCGTCGTCCTCGCCGCCGGCCAGGGCACGCGCATGAAGTCGGCCCTGCCCAAGGTGCTGCACCCCCTCGGCGGGCGCAGCATGCTCGGCCACGTGCTGGCCGCCGCGGCCCCGCTCGGTGCCGAGCACACGGTCGTCGTCGTCGGCGCCGGCCGCACCGCGGTCGAGGAGCACCTCGCCGAGGTCGCCCCCGGCGCCCGGCCGGTGTTCCAGGCGGAGCAGCGGGGCTCCGGGCACGCGGCGGCCGTCGCGCTGGCCGCCGTCCCGGCGATCGAGGGCGCCGTGCTCCTGGTCAACGGCGACGCGCCGCTGCTGCGTCCCGAGACCGTCGCCGCACTGGTCGACGCGCACCGGAGCGCCGGCAACGTGCTGACCGTCCTCACCGCCGAGGTCGACGATCCCACCGGCCTGGGCCGGATCGTGCGGGACGACGAGGGCGCGGTGCGGGCCATCGTCGAGGAGCGCGACGCCACGCCCGAGCAGCGGGCCGTCCGGGAGATCAACGCCGGCGTCTACGTCGGGGACGCGGCCGCCCTGCGCCGCTGCCTGGCCTTCCTCGGGGAGGACAACGACCAGGGCGAGCAGTACCTGACCGACGTCCTCGGCCTGCTGGTCGCCGAGGGCGGCCGGGTCGGCGGAGTGCGCGCCGAGGACCCCGACGACGTCCTCGGGTGCAACGACCGCCGCGAACTGGCCGCCCGCCGGCGCACCCTCAACGACCGGGTGCTCGACGAACTCATGCGCTCCGGCGTCACCGTCGTCGACCCCGCGACCACCTGGGTCGACGTCACGGTCACCGTCGCCCCCGACGCGGTGCTCGAGCCCGGCGTCCAGCTGCAGGGGACGACGTCGGTGGCGACCGGCGCCGTCGTGGGGCCGGACACCACGCTGCGGGACGCCGAGGTGGGGGAGGGGGCCTCGGTCGTCCGGTCGCACGTCCTGGGCGCGGTCATCGGCCCGGAGGCCGTCGTCGGCCCGTTCAGCTACATGCGGCCCGGTACCCGGCTGGCCCGCGGCGCCAAGGTGGGGGCCTTCGTCGAGACGAAGAACGCGGAGGTCGGCGAGGGGTCGAAGGTGCCCCACCTGTCCTACGTCGGCGACGCCACCATCGGCGAGGGGGCGAACATCGGGGCGGCTACGGTGTTCGTCAACTACGACGGGGTGGCCAAGCACCGGACCACGATCGGCGCCCACGTGCGGATCGGCTCCGACACCATGCTCGTGGCGCCGGTCACGGTGGGCGACGGCGCCTACACCGCGGCCGGCTCCGTGATCACCTCCGACGTCCCCCCGGGGGCGATGGCCGTGGCGCGGGCCACCCAGCGGAATGTGGCAGGCTGGGTGGCGAGGCGGCGTCCCGGGACGGCCGCCGCGAAGGCCGCCGAGGCGGCAGGGGATGCGGAGGCCGCCGGCGCGGCCGACACTCGGACGGAGGCGTCCGAGTAGGCCGGTCGACGGCCTGGTCCCCGAGACGACGACCACTAGGGGCAGTTGAGCCGATGAGCGCCATCCGGCAGACCACCAGCAAGAGCCTGATGCTGTTCTCCGGCCGGGCCTACCCCGAGCTGGCCGACGAGATCGCCGGCCACCTCGGCGTCACCCCGACGCCGACGGCGGCGTACGAGTTCGCCAACGGCGAGCTCTTCGTCCGCTTCGAGGAGTCGGTACGTGGCTGCGACGCCTTCGTCGTGCAGAGCCACACCGCACCGATCAACACCTGGCTCATGGAGCAGCTGATCATGGTCGACGCCCTCAAGAGGGCCTCGGCCAAGCGGATCACCGTCGTCGCGCCGTTCTTCCCCTACGCCCGCCAGGACAAGAAGCACCGCGGCCGCGAGCCCATCTCCGCCCGCCTGGTCGCCGACCTGTTCAAGACCGCCGGCGCCGACCGGCTCATGACCGTCGACCTGCACACCGCGCAGATCCAGGGGTTCTTCGACGGCCCGGTCGACCACCTCTTCGCCCTCGACCTGCTCGTCAGGCACGTGTGCGAGCGCTGGGGCGACCGCGACATCACCGTCGTCTCCCCGGACTCCGGCCGGGTGCGCGTCGCCGAGCGGTGGACCGACAAGCTCGGCGGCACCCCCCTGGCCTTCATCCACAAGACCCGCGACCCGATGGTCGCCAACGAGGTCGTGGCCAACCGCGTCGTCGGCGAGGTGGCCGGCCGCGTCTGCATCCTGGTCGACGACATGATCGACACCGGCGGCACGATCGTGAAGGCCGCCGAGACCCTCTTCGAGGCCGGCGCCGCCGACGTCATCGTCACCGCCACCCACGGCGTGCTCTCGGGGCCGGCGGTCGACCGGCTGAAGAACAGCCGGGTCAGCGAGGTCATCGTGACCAACACGCTGCCCATCGACCCGGCCCGCCACTTCGACAAGCTCACCGTGCTCTCCATCGCCCCGCTGCTGGCGCGGGCGATCAAGGAGGTCTTCGAGGACGGCTCGGTCACGAGCCTCTTCGACGGCGCGTCGTGACACTGTCGCCCTCCGGGCTCCGACCGCGGCCAGGAGCGGGCTCCGGCCGCCGCTGAGCCCCTCCCGTCCCGCGTCGGGGGACCCTCCGGGCCCCGCTCGGCGGGACCGATCCCGGCCGCCGTCGGGGCACCTCGTGTGTCGGGGTACCCTGTGTCGGTTGCCCGGCGAGGGAGACGGCCCGTCCGTACTCCGTGATCGACGTGCGTGTGCCCCTGTCGGGGTGTGCCGCGCCGCGCGCCGGCCATCGACACCGACCACTCCCCGAGGAGCACACCACCGTGGCTGACTTCCGCCTCGTCGCCGAGGCCCGCACCGAGTTCGGCAAGGGCAGTGCCCGCCGCACCCGCCGGGCCGGCCGCGTCCCCGCCGTCCTCTACGGGCACGGCCAGGACGTCGTGCACCTGTCCCTGCCGGCCCGCGAGTTCGCCGCGGCGCTGCGCAACGGCGGCGCCAACGCCCTGCTCACGATCGTCCTGGACGGCAAGGAGGAGCTCGCGCTCACCAAGGCCGTGCAGCGCGACCCGCTGACCCGCCAGCACGAGCACGTCGACCTGCTCCTGGTCCGCCGGGGCGAGCGCACCACCGTCGACATCCCGATCGTCGTCGTGGGTCAGCCGGGCGTGGACGCGATCCCGAACCACCAGCTGAACACCGTCTCGATCGAGGCCGAGGCCACCCACCTCCCCGAGACCATCGAGGTGGACGTCACCGGGCGGACCGCCGGCCAGAACATCACCGCCGGCGACCTGGTGCTGCCGCGCGGCGCGACGCTGGTCACCGACGCCGAGGCCCTCGTCATCGGCTTCCTGGGTGCCCCGACCGCCGAGGCCCTCGAGGCCGAGCTCGAGGCCGCCGAGGCCGAGGCCGGCATCGAGCGCGAGGAGTCCGCCGAGTCCGCCGAGGAGGCCACCTCCGAGATCGAGGGTGCCGTCCCGGCCGACGCCGGCGAGAACACCGGCGTCCAGCCCTGAGCACCGGCTCCGGCACGAACGGGGGCGCCGGTACCGCCGGCGCCCCCGGCTCGTCGGTGTCCGAGGGCCCCTTCCTGATCGTGGGCCTGGGCAACCCCGGCCCCTCCTACGCCGGCAACCGCCACAACGTGGGCGCGATGGTGCTCGACGAGCTCGCCGCCCGTAGCGGGGTGAAGCTGTCCCCGGGGAAGGGCAAGCGGGCACGGACGCTCATCGGCGAGGGCCGGCTGGCCGGCCGGCGCGTCGTGCTGGCCCGCCCCACGTGCTACATGAACGAGTCCGGGGGGCCGGTGCGCGGCCTGCTGGACTACCACTCCATCCCGGCCACCGACCTGGTGGTGCTGCACGACGAGCTCGACATCCCCTTCGCCAGCGTGCGGCTCAAGCGCGGTGGCGGCGAGGGCGGTCACAACGGGCTGCGCTCGATCACCCGGTCCACCGGGACCAAGGACTACCTCCGGGTGCGCGTCGGCATCGGCCGCCCGCCCGGTCGGCAGGACCCCGCCGACTTCGTGCTCAAGGACTTCTCCGCCACCGAGCGCAAGGAGCTCGACCTGCTCGTCGCCGAGGCGGCCGACGCGACGGAGGAGCTCCTGACCCGCGGCCTCGAGGCCGCGCAGAACGTCGTCCACCCCCGTACCTGACGCCTCCCCCGGACCGGTGACCGGCGGGGGCCGGTGGCTCCTATCGGGTGAATGGCCGCGCTCCGCGTTGACCCGGCCCATGACGCACTGTGATGGTTGCTCCGACACCGAGCCCCGCCGGTGGGGAAACGCCCTGGTCACAGGGCTGCCGCATCCCCCGCCCGAGTGATCTCGGTTACAGCATGTCACACGCGTTCGGGGGAATCCGTGCTTCTCGACGACACCCGGGTCCGGCTCGGGACCGTGTCCCGGCTGCCCGCTGCCGACACCACGCCGCGGCTCCGTTCCGGGGCACCGGCCTGGGCGCGTCGGTACTCCGCGGCCCTCACGGTGTTCGAGGTGCTCGCCGCCCTCGTCGCCGCGACCGCGGTCCTCGCCAGTCACCCCACCGGGTTCGCGCCCGACACCGCGCTGTTCTGGGCCGCCGCCGCGCTCGTCGTCGCCTGGCCGCTTCTGCTGCAGGCCACTGGCGCGCACGCCGAGCGGGTCTTCGGCAGCGGCAGCGACGAGTACCGGGCCGTCGGCAAGGCCGGCTTCCTGCTGCTCGCCGTCGCGGGCTTCGTCTCCTACGCCGGGGACCTCGACCTCAGCCGCGCCCTGGTCGTCGTCGCCGTCCCCGCGCTCACCCTCGGCACCCTGCTGGGTCGCTTCGCCGCGCGCTGCACCCTGCGCGGCCTGCGCGCCCAGGGGCAGTGCACCAAGCGGGTGGTGGTCGTCGGCCGGGGGACCGCCGTCCTGGAGCTGGTCGACCGGCTCCGCCGCGAGCGGTTCGCCGGGCTGGACGTCGTCGCCACCTGCGTGCCCCGCGCCGACCGCGACCGGGTGGCCGACGCCGCCGACCTGCCCGTCGGCGGCCTGGACGACGTCGTGGCCCTGGCCGCCCGGCTGGGCGCCGACACCATCGCCGTCACCTCCGCCAGCGAGACTGCCGCGCAGTACCTGCGGCAGCTGTCCTGGCAGCTGGAGGGCACCGGCATCGAGCTGCTCGTGGCCCCCGGCCTGATCGAGGTCGCCGGCCCGCGCCTGCACATCCGGCCGCTGGAGGGGCTGCCCCTGCTCTCGGTCGAGCAGCCCCGCTTCGAGGGCTGGCGGCGCGTGGTCAAGGGCGGTCTCGACCGCGTCGCCGCCGGGCTGGCCGTCGTCCTGCTGGCCCCCGTGCTGCTCGCGATCGCCGCGGCCGTCACGCTCACCAGCCCGGGGCCCGTCCTCTACCGCCAGGAGCGGGTGGGCGTGAACGGCCAGGCGTTCACCATGCTGAAGTTCCGCAGCATGGTCGTCGACGCCGACCGCCAGGTCGACGCCCTCGAGGCCCAGAACATGTCCGACGGGCTGCTGTTCAAGATGCGCTCCGATCCGCGCGTGACCCCGGTGGGCCGGCTGCTGCGCCGGCTGTCCCTGGACGAGCTGCCGCAGCTGTTCAACGTGATGGGCGGCTCGATGTCCCTGGTCGGGCCGCGGCCGCCGCTGCCGGGGGAGGTCGCGCGCTACGACACCTCGGTGCACCGCCGGCTGCTGGTGAAGCCCGGTCTGACCGGCCTCTGGCAGGTCTCCGGCCGCAGCGACCTCCCCTGGGAGGAGGCCGTGCGCCTGGACCTGCGGTACGTGGAGAACTGGTCGCTGGCGATGGACCTGCTGATCCTCGCCAAGACCGTGCGCGCCGTCCTGAGCCGGTCCGGGGCGTACTGACCGCCCGGTCGGGTCCTGCGACGGGCCCGGCCACCTCCGGGGGGCCGGCGCCGCCGATGTCGACGTGGGGAGGGACCACCGGTGACGTCCGCCCAGTGGTGCACGTGGTCGCCGCGGCGGCGACCCGACCGTGGACGTCGGTCGCCGCGGCCCGGTGGCGCGTCCCCCGCCACGACCGCCTGGCCGGCGGGCTCCCCGCCCCGAACGGGTGAGGCGTCCCGCGCAGCGGGCTCGCCGGGGACCTCTTCCTGTCTAGCGTGGCCGGGTGCGACGTATCGACACCCCCTTGCGATGGCGGGCCTACCTCGGGCTGGCGCGCGTCGCCGGGGCGACCCGCCGGCTGGAGGGGTCCGCGCAGGCGGTCGCCCTGACCTTCGACGACGGTCCCGATCCCGAGAGCACGCCCCGGGTGCTCGACGTCCTGGCCGCGCACGACGCCGTGGCCACGTTCTTCTGCGTCGGCCAGCGGGCGCGTCGCCACCCGGACCTGGTCCGGCGGATCGTCGACGCGGGCCACGCCGTCGGCTCGCACTCCGAGACCCACCGGGTGGGGGACCTCGCGGGCCGTGCCGTCGTGGCCGACTACCAGGCGGGTCGGCGGTCCCTGGAGGACGCCCTCGGTCGCCCGGTCCCGCTGTTCCGGCCTCCGCACGGTTGGCTCGACTGGAGGAACGCCTCGGCGCTGCGCCGCCTCGGCTTCCACACCCGGCTCTGGACGGTCGACCCCCACGACTACCAGCCCGGTACGGAGGCGATGGACCTGAGGCGGGGGCTCGACGGCTGCAGGGCCGGCGACGTCGTCCTGCTGCACGACGCGCTCGAGGAGGCGCCCGACGGCGCCCCCTCGCGGGACGTCCTCGTGGACGCGCTCCCGCACGCCATCACGGGCCTGCGCGCCCGCGGACTGGAGCTGGTCACGCTCTCCTGAGCTCCGCGCCGGGGCTGCCGGGCCACGACCACCGAGCGGCACCGGGTCGTGGCGCACGTCCCCGACCACCGCTGCGGGGACGCCGGCGTCGTGCACGCGCGCGCCTCACCCGTCAGAGGTAGCCGGTGGCGAATGAGGAGATCCATTCCCGGCCGTCCACTTAGTGTCGATCCGGATCGAGGGTCGGTCGGTGCCGACGGCCCTTTCACCGACAGCGGGCTGTCGGTGCGGTACCGAGAACCGATCGAGAAATTGGGTGTCAGCATGTCGACAGAACGAGCAACTCCGTTGGCCGCCGTCCGGCGGCACAAGAAGATGGCAGCCCTCCTCGCGCTGATCGGCGTCGTCGCTGGTCTCGGGCTCGCGCTGACGCGTCCGACCCACTACACCGCGGAAGCCCGCCTCGCCGTGGGGGGAAATGCCGGGCTGGCCGCGGAAGCGGTTCCGGGATTCGCCCTGGCGGCGCAGCAGCTCGCCGCGAACTACGCCCGTTACGTGAACAACGCCCAGGAACAAACGGCACTGGAATTCCCGCTCGGAGTCCGGGCCGGAACGGTGGAACAGGTGTCGGCGTCGCCCATTCCCCAGTCCAACGTCGTCCGCGTCGAGGCCGTGGCCCGCACGTCGGCTGCCGCCCGGGCCGCGGTGGCCGCCACGAGCGAGTCGCTGATGGAGCAGGTCAACGACACGACCAGCGCCAGCTCCGCGGCCGACGCCACGCTGGACCAGTACACCGAGATCAGCAACCAGGTGGCCGCGGCCCAGCAGGCGTCGGACGCCGCTCAGGCGGCACTGGGCCAGGCCCAGGGCGCTGGTTCGGCCGACGTCCAGCAGCTCGGCCAGGCGGCCGCGGATGCGGCGGCCCAGCTGGCCATCCTGCAGGTCCAGCAGCAGGCGCTGGGACAGAAGTACCGCAACCAGATCTCGGAGATGAGCCAGGGCGCGGCCAACCTCATGCTGGTCCAGGAGCCCGCGGTGACCGGGGACGACCGCGTCGCGCAGCTGGGGCGCTTCGGCGTCGCGGGGCTCGCGGCGGGACTGCTGGCGGCTCTGGTGACCTCCGTCCTGCGTGAGCGTCGGCGGACGGCGCGGACGGCGGTGGCCGCCGACGACCTCCCCACCCCGCCCGTCGACGCCGACGAGCTGCGACCGGCGGAGCGCCGGCTGAGCGGATCCGCGGCGGGCGCGGGCGAGCGAGCCCGGTGAGGTGACCGACAGCAATCGCCGGTGGGTCACCCGGCTGGTCGTCGCGAGCCTGGCCTGCAGCGTCCTGTCGGGCAACAGCGATCGGCTCGGCCTGGTCCTCCCCCTGGACCGCATCCTCCTCGCGGGGGCGCTGGCCCTGCTGCTCCTCACCGGGGGCGCCCGTGAGCTCGGTCGCCTCCGCTGGCGGCCGGTGCACACCGCCATGGTCGGCACCGTGCTGTGGGCGTCCTGGTCCGCCCTCACGCACGGGGCCCTGCAGACGGCGTACGGCTCCTACGCCCTCCTCGACCGCATCGTCGTCCCGTTCCTGCTGTTCGCCCTCGCGCCGGTCCTGTTCGCCCGCGAGGAGGACCGCCGTCTGCTCCTGCGGACCCTCGTGGTCCTCGGCCTCTACCTCGGGGCCACCGCGGTGCTCGAGATCGCCGGTCCCTCGTGGCTGGTCCTCCCGCGCTACGTCATGGACCCTGAGGCCGGCATCCTGTTCGGGCGGGCGAGAGGGCCGTTCGTCCAGCCGGAGGCCAACGGCCTGGTGCTGGCCGCCTGCATGTTCGCCTCGGCCCTGTACGTCTCCAGGGCGCGCGGGGCCTGGCGGGTCGCCTCCGCGGCGGCGGTGCTCCTCACCGCGACGGGTGTGGTGCTCACGCTCACGCGCTCGGTGTGGGTCGGCGCGGCGCTCGGCGTGCTCGTGCTCATGGTGGTGGTCCCGCCGCTGCGGCGCCGCCTCGTCGCGCTGGTCGCCGGCGCTGCAGCGGCAGGGGGCCTCCTCCTGCTGACGGTGCCCGGCCTGACCACCGTGCTCGTGGACAGGCTCACGACCGCGAGGTCCATCTTCGACCGGCAGAACACGAACGCCGCGGCCCTGCGGGCCGTGGGCGCACACCCGATCGACGGCATCGGCTGGACCCAGTTCCTGGGTCAGAGCACCGACTGGGTGCGGCAGGCCGACGACTACCCGATCACCAACGTCGACATCGAGGTCCACAACGTGCTGCTGTCGCGGGCGGCCGAGCTGGGGCTCGTCGGCGCCGCCCTGTGGGTCGCCTGCGTGCTGGCCGGACCGGTCCTGGCCGCGACCCGTCGGCCCGGCGACCCCGACCTGCAGGGCTGGCAGCCGGTGTTCATCGGTTACGCATGCGTCTGGGGCGTGTGCGCCATGCTGAGCCCGCTGCCGTACGTGCTGCCGAACAACCTGTTCTGGCTCCTCGCGGGCATGGTGCTCCGCGACCACCTGCTGCCGCACGCCCCGGCGGTGGATCGGCACGGTCCGGGCGCCGGACCCGCAGAGCGGGACGCCCCGGCCCACGACGACGCGGGTCCTCGTGCCTCGACGTCGACGCCCGGCGCCGGCCCGGTGCCTGCCCCTGGGACGTGACCCTCGTCCCGATCCGGCTCCGGCCGGACGGCGTGCGGGCGGCCCGCACGCACGCACAGTGATGGTTCTCAGGAAGGTCGACGTGCCACCAGAACGCGCACACCACCCGTCGAGCGGTCTCTGCTCGGTGATCATCCCGGCGCACGACGAAGCGGCCGTGATCGCCGAACGGCTGCGGGGGCTGACGGCGTCCCTGCCCGCCGGGAGCGTGGAGCTCATCGTCGTCGCCAACGGCTGCAGCGACGACACCGCGACGGTCGCCCGGGGCGTCCCGGGCACCCGGGTGGTCGAACTGCCCGAGGCGTCGAAGACGGCGGCCCTCGACGCGGGGGATCGTGCAGCCACCGTGTTCCCCCGGATCTACCTCGACGCGGACATCCGGATCTCCGGGTCCTCGCTGCTGCGCCTCGCCGAGGCCCTGGCCACCGACGTCCCGCTGGTGGGCGCTCCGCGCGCGGTGTTCGACCTGTCCGGCTGCTCGTGGCCGGTCCGGGCGTTCTTCGCGGTCTTCCAGCGGCTGCCCTACACCCGCCGTGGCCTGGTCGGGCTCGGCGTGTACGGCGTGTCCGAGCTCGGTCGCCAGCGCTTCGGGACCTTCCCCGACGTGGTGGCCGACGACCTCTACGTCCAGCGGCTGTTCGGTCCCGAGGAGCGGATCACGGTGGACGACGTCTTCGAGGTCGTGGCGCCGCGGACCACGCGGGCACTGCTCGCCGTGCGCACACGCGTGGCACGCGGGAACCGGGAACTGGCCGGCCGCGGCGCCGAGCTGGGTCTGGCGTCCGCTGCCACGACCGGCGGAACGGCACGCGCCCTCTGCGGTGAGGTGGTCCGCGATCCGGCTCTCCTGGTGCCGGCCCTGGTCTACGTGGCCGTGACGGCAGCCTCCCGCGTGCAGGCCCGACGAGCGCTCCCCGGTGCCGCCTGGGAGCGCGACGACTCCAGCCGGGTGCCCGCCGCTCCGGCCGGCCCCGGGCGGGCGCCGGGTCGGCCCACCGGGAGGGACGGCCACGGCCGCGTCGACGGGGTGCCGGCATGACCGACCCCGCCTCGCGCCGCGTGGCCTACCTGGTCAGCCGGTACCCGAGCCTGAGCCACGCCTTCATCGAGACCGAGATCCGCGCCCTGCGCGACCTCGGGGTGGAGGTGCACCCCTTCTCCGTGCGCCCGAGCACGCCGGGCGACCTGTTGTCCGACCGGGCGCGGGAGGAGGCAGCCGCCACGACCGTCCTGCTCCGGGGATCGCTGCGGACCTTCCTCCGGGCGTCGCTCGCGCTCGTGCTCCGCTCCCCGGGTGCGGTCCCGGCCGGCCTCCGGCTGGCGGCGCGCAGCGGTCCCGCGACGCCCCGCGGACGGCTCTGGCAGGCGTTCTACCTGTACGAGGCCGTGGTCCTCTGGTGGCGGATGTCCCGGACCGGGCTCCGGCACGTCCACGTGCACTTCGCCAACAACGGGGCCGACATCGCCCGGCTGGCCGTGGCCCTCGGTGCGGCGGTCGACGGCCCGGACGGCGGCTGGCGGTGGTCGCTGAGCATGCACGGCCCCACCGAGTTCGAGGACCGGACGACGTTCGACCTGGCCGACAAGGTCGCCTCCGCATCGGCCGTCGCCTGCATCAGCGACTTCTGCCGCAGTCAGGTGATGCGGCTCCTCCCGCCGTCCGAGTGGGGGAAGACCGGCATCGTCCGGATGGCTGTGGACACCACCCGGTTCCGGCCGCTCGAGACCACCTCGGCCCGGCCGGAGGACGGTGGGGACGGTGACCTCCGGATCCTCACGGTGGGCCGGTTGGTCCCCGAGAAGGGTGCGCCGGTCCTCGTCGAGGCCGTCGCCCGGCTGAGGGCCGCGGGGATCCGGGCGCGGCTCACCGTGGTCGGCGCCGGCCCGCTCGCCGCGCAGCTGGCCGAGCAGGTGCGGGCGGACGGGCTGACCGACGCCGTCGACCTCGTCGGTCCGGTGGGACAGCAGCACCTGCCCGACCTGTACCGGGCGGCCGACGTCTTCTGCCTGCCCAGCTTCGCCGAGGGGCTGCCCGTGGTGCTGATGGAGGCGATGGCCTCCGGCCGCCCCGTGGTGACCACCGCGATCGCGGGGATCCCGGAGCTGGTCGTGCACGGCCGTACCGGGCTGGTGGTCCCGCCCGGCCGTGCCGACCTCATCGCCGAGGCGCTGGCCGAGCTGGCCGCCGATCCCGCCCTCCGCCGGCGGCTGGGAGAGGCCGGACGTGCCGCGGTCCTCGAGGCCCATCGCCCGGACGACAACGCACGGCTGCTCACCCGCCTGTGGGAGGGCTCGACCGACGGAGGGCGCACCGACGGCCTCCCGGCCCGGCGGAGCACCGAGGCGTTCGAGGAGGCGCAGGCGCGGTGAGGCGGGTTCAGCTGCAGCGCGGATCGGCCTCCGACGGGCGTCCGTAGTCCTGCGGCAGTGCCTGCAGGCGGTCCCACGGGAAGTCCTCCATCACCGCGTAGTCGGGGACGCCGTCCAGGACGGTCTCCCAGGGGTCGACGCCGGTGGCCGCCTGCTCCGCCGCGCCGCCCTCGGCCGTCACGGCGACGGCGCCGCCCTTGTCGGTCACGATGAACCCGTACCGCTGCGCGGCCCGGGCGATCATCTCGGCGACGGGCGTGAGCCGCAGCTCGTCGACGTCCAGGGACGGGTCCAGGCGCAGCCGGGTCCCCTCGGGGACCGCGTGCGGATGGGGGTCCCAGCCGTCGCTGCGCTGGGCCGGCCAGCTGAACCGCTCGTGGATCGCCGGGTTGGTCACCACGAGCGCCAGTGCGTGGTCGATCTCGCCGGAACGCACGTCCGCGAGCGACACGGTGCCGCCGGTGGTGGAGAGCCCGGATGCGGAGGCCCCGTAGCCCTCCGGGAAGTACCCGGGGCTGCGGGAGACCGAGTCGATGCGACCGCCCCAGCAGGCGCTCCACCGGCCGTCCGGTGACTGACCGATCCGCCAGAACTCCCAGAGCTGGTCGGATCCGGGGGAGTAGATCGACATCGTGCTGTCGGTCCCGGCGGCGGGCACGGCCCCGGTGGGGATCGGGACGGCCGTGAACTGCCCGCCGGGACCCGTCAGGCCGCTGGGCAGGTAGCCCTTGTCCTGGCAGTCGTCGAACGCCACGTCGACGGTCGCCGTCCCCGGCGGCGCGACGTAGACGTTGTTGTTGTACCGCCGGACGTTGAAGGCGGCGATCCCGCCGTACACGTCCTCGACGGTGTCGGCCAGGTACCCCACCACGGCCCTGGAGTCCTCGGCGACCGGGGCCGACCCGATGTCGGTGCGCCAGACGCTCGCCGGCCCGAAGGGGTAGCCGGCCGGCGGTCCGTCCTCCGCGGACCCACCGGACGACGCGCTGCCCGTCGCGGGGGAGGTGCTGGCGCACGATGCCGACGACGACGCCTGACAGCCCACGATCACGGGGACGACGGCGGCGGCGATCGCACTCGACCACCGTCTGCGCCGTTTTCCGCCTCGACGGTGCGCATTCTCTTTCCTGGTCACGATGTGCCCCCCCGGTTCGTGGCCATTCGATCGGCCACCGTGGAGATTAGTCGAGCCCGTGGAGGCCCGTGCCGCAGTTCGGGACGATGCGCCCGGTCGACTGCCGTCCGTTGCCCTTACGGGTGATCTGACGGCCGGCACGGCTTCCGGTCGGAAATGCTCGGATAGATTGGCGGTCGTGCTGCGCCGAATCGACACCGCCGCTGCGGCGGCCATTTCGTGACCGCCGTCGCGGACAGCGCCGGGACCGGTGGGGGACTCGCGACCCCGGAGGACGACCCGGCAGTGACAGCGGCGGTGCGGGCACCGCTGGTGTCCGTCGTGATGATCTTCCTGGACCCGGGTCCCTACCTGGACGAGGCGGTGCGCAGCGTCCTGGGGCAGACCATGGCCGACCTCGAGCTCGTCCTGGTCGACGACGGCTCCTCCGACGGCAGCCATGCAGCGGCGCAGGCGTGGGCGGCGCGGGACCCCCGGGTGGTGCTCCTGACCCATCCGGGCCGGGCCAACCGCGGCACAGGAGCCTCGCGCACCCTGGGTGTGGACCGCGCCCGCGGCCGGTGGACCACCTTCCTCGACGGGGACGACGTGTGGCTGCCGGACCACCTCGAGCGCCAGCTGGAGACCGCGCAGCGCCACCCCGACGCGGCGATCGTCGTGTCCCCCACCACCATCTGGGTCAGCTGGCGCGGCGAGAGCGGTGCCGAGGACCACGTGCGGGAGCTGCCGTACCCCGTCGACGCGGTGCTGCCGGCCGGCGCGCTGCTGGACTCGGCGACGTTCGCCGGGGCGCCCATCCCCACCTGCGGGCTGATGTTCCGGCGGTCCCTCGTCCCGCCGGACGGCTTGTGCGACCCGCACTTCCGCGGCCTGTTCGAGGACCAGACCATCGTCGCTCGGCTGACGGTGCAGGCTCCGGCGGTCGTGGCCGCCGGCTCGACCAGCCGGTACCGGCAGCACCTGGGCTCGGTGGTGCACCGCTCGCCGGGACGGGGGAGTCGCGACCCGGCGACGCTGCGGTACCTCCAGTGGATCGAGGCGTTCCTGGTGGCCCACGGTGAGCTCTCGCCGGAGCGGCGGGCCGTCCTCACCGAGGCGCGGTCGGTCTTCGAGCCCCGGTGGCGGTTCTGGATCTGGTACTGCACGCGCTGGCTCGGCCTCCGCCTGCTGCCCCACCGGGTCCGCACCTGGCTGCGGCGCGGCCGCGTCGGGGCGTCCGGCGTGATGGTCGGGCACGGGGGACCGCGCCCGACCTGACGTCCCCTCGGTCGCGGACCGGGTGCTCGTCGCGGCCGCGGCGCGGGCTCCTCGCGACCGGCGGTCACGGCGGCCGCGGCCCGTCGGCTCGCGGCCGCCGTGACGGCCCGCGTCAGCGGGCCTGCGGTCGCGCGTCCCCCGCGCGGACGGTCGCCGGCACGCCGACCGCGGTGGCCCCCGCCGGGACGTCCCGGACGACGACGGCGTTGGCCCCGATCCGGGCACCGGCACCGATGTCCAGGGGGCCGAGGATCTTGGCGCCGGCGCCGATGTAGGCACCGTCGCCGATGACGGCCGCGGGCCGGTCGTCCCGCACACCGACGGTCACCTGGTGGTACATGGTCACCCCGGACCCGATGCGGACCGTGGGGTGCAGGATGATCCCCCGCCCTGCGTGCGGCAGGCGCATGCCGGGGCCCGCGGTCACCTGGAAGGGCAGCTCCGCACCGATGTAGCCCCGGGTCCAGAGGCGGTCGGCCATCCGGAACACCCGGCGCAGCAGGAAGGGGACGACACCGGGTCGGCGGTAGAGCAGTTGCCCCGCGCGCCAGATGGCGAGCGTCGTCCGCGCGTCGGTGAGCGGGTTGCAGGTGAGGTCCTGCCGCCAGGTACGCCACCAGGTCGCCAGCACCGAGGAGTCGTGGCACGGGAGGGCGGCGCGCTCGCCCGTCGCGACGGAGTCCACGTCGGCGTCGCCGGACGGCGAGCCCGCGGCGGCCGCCGGTGGGGAGGTCTCGGGCTCGGCGGTCATCGTGCGTCCTCTCTCGTGAACAGATCGCCGTCCTCGGCTCGCCGGAGGGCGTGCCGCCACAGGACGACGTCGCGGTCCTGGACCACGGCCTCCCTCACGGCAGCCGCCGACGACCCGTCGTCCTGCCGGTCGGTGCCGAGCCGGGAGACCAGGGTCGCGGCCGCCCGTGCCCAGCACGCCACGACCAGCAGGCCGCCGAGGCGGGGGCTGATGCCGCGCTCCTCCAGGTGGTCCCGCAACGTCGGTCCGGCCCACGCTCCGGGACCGACGAAGGCGCGGTCGAACGCGGTCAGCAGCGTCGTCCGCGGGTCGAACCCGTGCAGGCACTGGCTGACGTACTGCAGGTAGAACGTCAGGTCGTGCCCGGGGAGGCCGTCCTCGGTCGCGCGCTCCCAGTCGATGACCAGCAGCGTGCTGCCGTCCTCGGCGAGGAACAGGTTGGGCCAGCCGAGGTCGCCGTGCTCGAACACCGCCGGCAGCGGGACCTCGCGCAGCGGGTCGAGCACGGCATGGGTCCGCGTGACCAGCGCCGTGATCTCGCTGTCGGCACCGGCCAGGCGACCCAGCGCCTCGAGCGGAGCGGTGAGCGCGCCCTCGTACCAGTTCCCGTTGTCCTGCGGCGGGCGGACGACGGGCATCCGCGACACGAAGTCCGCCCCCGCCCGCACGGCGCGGGGCACGTCGCGCGCCACCTCGGCGAGCCCGAGCGGGGTGCCCTGCACCGCCGTCTCGACGAGCATCGTGCGGCCGTGGACGTCGGGGGTCCCCAGGACGACGGGGACACCGGTGACCGCGGAACCGCCGAGGGTCTCCAGCCGGCGGAGGACGTGCGCCTCGGTCCGTACACCCGCGTCGTCGCCCGGACGACGGGGGATCTTGGCGACCACCCGTGGCCGGCGGTCGCCGGGGGCGAAGACGAGGGCGACGACGTGGCGGGAGGTCGGGAACCGGGGGGTGAGCAGCGTGGTCTGCAGCCGGTGGTCGAGGCCGAGCGTGGCGAGGCGCAGGTCCTCGGCGTGCTCGACGAGGGCCGTGCGGACGAGGTTCCCGCTCATGCCGAGCGCCTGCGGCCGACGACGCTGCCCTCGGGGACCAGCAGGGGCAGCAGCCCCGCGCCCAGCAGCACCGTCGCCAGCCCACTGCGCAGGTCGCCCAGCCGACCGCGGTCGTGGTCGTCGAGCGCGTGTCGCACGGCCGTCCGATCCTGCAGCGAGACGATCCGGGACGTGGTGGCGAGGTCGGGGGCGTGCCAGTGGGCGGCCACGTCGTCCAGACCCAGCCGTTCGAGGGCGCGGTGCCATCCCGCGAGCGACCGGGGTCCGCGACCCCGCAGGTCGCGGCGGACCTCCGCGTACAGCCAGCCGCCGGGACGCAGGGCCGCCGCGGCCCGCCCGAGCTCGGGCACGGTCGGCCGGACGAGCACCACGACGTCACAGTTGCCCGGGAGTGCACTCCACCCGGCCACGGAGGTCACCTCGTGCACCTCGCCCGCCAGCAGCGGCAGCGCGTCCCGGAGCCCGTCGTCGACGCGACCGCCGACGGCCAGCCTGCCGACGTCCGGGACGGGCAGGAGGAACCGCCAGTCGAGTCGCCGCCACCGGTGCAGGAGCAGGGCGGGCGGCGGGGAGAGGGATCCTCCACCCGCCGCAGCCGGCTCCGCCGGGTACGGGGAGGTCGAGGTGCTCATCGGCCGACCCGCGGCAGGGACCACCGGCTGTTCCTCCCGGCCGGGACCGGGCGGGGACGACCCGCCACGATCGTGCGCCAGACGGCCGCCAGGGCCGCGCGGGTCACCCGGTCGACCGGCTCGGTCGCGTCGAGCACGACCCCGTTCGGCACGTCGGAGACGAGCGCGAGGTACCCCTGACGTCGTTCCTCGAGCACGCCGGGGGAGTGCTCCCGCTTGCGCGCGAACATCAGCTCTCCCGGTGCGTCGAGGAGCATGACCAGCTGCGGCTCCGGGGCCAGGTGCAGCGACAGCAGGCGGTTGAGCCGACCACCTCGGCTGGTGTCCACGACGCCGGGCAGGAGGACGTCCTGGGCGAACCGGTCGAGCAGCACCAGTCGCCCACGTGCCCGGTGGTAGCGCGCGGCGAGCGAGCTCCGCACGATCCGCCCGGTGCGCTGGAGGACCCGTCCGCCGGGCAGCCGCGAGAGCCGGTGGTCCCACGGGCCCTCGCGCCAGATGCCCATGTGCACGGCCCGGCTGGGAAGGGGGTAGCGGGCCCGGAGCGCCTCGGCGACCGTGGTCTTGCCGGCACCGTCCGGGCCGACCAGCGCGGCCACCAGCCCGCCGGTGGGCCTGCCGAACGGCACCTCGAGGCGCCGCAGCAGCCGGTTCCTCCCCCCGACCAGTCGTGCGCCCACCTTCCGCCGGCCGACCCATCGGCGGGTGAGCTCGCGAGCCAGCTCCTCGGCTCGACCCGGGTGCTCGTCGAGGACGGCGTCCCTGACCCGTCGGGCCGAGCCCGCTGCGATCTCGCGGTCGAGGAAGTCCGCGACGGGGCTGGACCCGGCGACCTGCGCCGCGGCCCGGGCCGCCTGCCGACGTCCGGCGGGCACGGTCCCCTTGTCCAGGAGCAGGTGGAGCAGCAGCAGCCAGGCCTCGTCCTCCGGCGCGGGCCGCGACAGCGCGCCGTCCTGCCGGCGACGCCCGAGGCAGGCAGCGGCCAGGGGCGAGCGCAGGGACTGGTGACGCCCGAACTCGATCTCGGACACCACGTCGAGCGTGACCCACAGGTCGTCGTCCGCGTCGTACGCGAAGTAGAACCGGTGGCTGCCGTGCCCCCGGGAGCCGAGGCGGTGCAGCCCCGCCGCGGCGAGGGCGACGTCCACCCGGGGCAGTGCGTCCCGGTCGACGAGCAGGTCGACGTCACCGGAGGGCGCGGCGAGGTCGTCCGCTCCCCGCAGCAGCACCCACGGGACGGCGGCCTCGGTGAGCCCGCGGAAGGCCGCGGCGACGATCGGGTGCACGGGCGGGGCGTCCACGGGGGCGGTCCGCGGGAGCGAGCCGTCGGGGATGGCTTCCAGCATCGGGTCCTTCATCTCTCGTCTCGGTGGGGGCTGTCCCACCTGCGTGGGGGATCGGGCGGCAGTGCGGGGCCCGGCTCGACCGGCCGGGCGACCCGCCGCGGGGAGGGCCCGCCGCTCACGTCGTCCCCCCGGACCGACGGCGTGCCACCTGCAGGAGCTCGCGCACGAACCGACGCTCGAGGAGGAACACCACGAGCGAGGCCGCGGCGGCTCCCGCGACGATCACGACGGCGAGGGCCGACGGCGCGGGCAGCGGCAGCCGGGCCAGCGGCAGCCCGACGGCGGCGATGGCCGCGCCGGCCAGCAGGGCGGGGGCCACGGCCCGGCCGAGTTGTCGCCAGCGCAGCGAGAGCACGCGTGCGGCCCGGCCCTGCATGAGCACGGCCATGGCCAGGGAGGTCACCACCTGCGCCCAGGCGACGCCCACGACCCCCCAGTGCAGAGCTCCGACGACGAGCGCGGGGACGAGCACGGCCAGCCGGACCACGGACAGGGAGAGGGCGAGGCCGGGGCGCCCCAGGGCCTTGTAGACCTCGTTGGCACCCACCCCGATCGACCGGCACGCGGCGTACAGCGCGAGCGGGACCAGCGATGCGACGGCCGGCTCCCAGCGAGGGCCGAACACCACCGGCACGACCAGGGAGGCGACGACCGCCAGGCCGACACCGGCGCAGATCCCGTACAGCGAGTGGAGACGCACGCTGAAGAGGTAGGCGCTGCGCATCCGGGCCAGGTCACCCTGCAGCCGGCTGAACATCGGGAACGCCACGGCCGAGAGGACGAAGAAGACGTTGATGACGAGGAGCTCGGGGATGCGGAAGGCCAACGTGTAGTAGCCCAGGGCCGTGGCGCCGAGGATCGAGCCGATGACCAGGTAGTCGACGTTGAAGATGAGCCTGGAGAGCAGGTTGCTCCCGGCGACCGGTAGGCCGTAGCCGAGGACCCGTCCGAGGTCCCGGCGGGTCGCGCGCCAGATCGCCAGGTCCGGCCGCTGCGGGAGCAGGAGCCAGTTCGCGACCGCGTAGACCAGGCTCCCGGCGACCGTTCCCCAGGCCAGCGCCCAGGCGCCCAGACCGGCCGTCGCCAGGGCGATCGACACCGCTCCGGTCACCACGACCCGGGCGACGGTGGAGACCGTGAGGCGGCGGAACCGCAGATCCCGACGCAGGAGCGACTCCGGGAGGGCGCCCAGCGACGCGGCCAGGAGGGACAGCGCCAGCAGGCGCGCCAGCGGGGTGACGTCGGGACGGTCGAAGAAGGACGCGATGGCCGGCGCGGCGGCCATCGCCGCGAGCACGAGGCCCACGCCGGCGACGACCGAGCTGAGCAGCGCGGCTCGCAGGTTCTCGCGCGTGCGTGGCAGGTAGACCAGGGCCTGCGCCACGCCCGCGTCGGCGAAGGCCTCGGCGTAGGTGATGAGGACCAGGGAGAGCGCGACGAGGCCGAACTCCTCCGGTGCGAGGAGGCGCGCCAGGACGACCGTCGTCCCGAGGACGACCAGCTTGCCGACGACCTGCGCCAGCCCCTGCCACAGGACCCCCGAGGCCCCGGCGCGCAGGAGGGCGCTGCGCTCGTCGGCGACCTGGGTCCTCTCCGCGGACGCCGGCTCCTCCTGCGTGGAACGGGTCATCAGACGGAGCCGTTCGAGCCCCGGAACGGGCCTGCCGATGGGGGACTCATGCGCCGGACCCTACTGAGGGAAAGTCCGTCGCCGCGTGGCCGGAATGGCACGGTCACCCTTAGGGAGCAGGTGGTCAGGCGATCGGGGCGCGTTCCCGCAAATGGTCGCTGGCAACATTGTGACGGCGGTCACCCCGGCTCCTGGCCTGCTCCCGGACAATGGCCCGACGGTGATTTCCCGGCACACCTGCGTGTGCATTCCGTGCGCAATCCCGCGGCGTTTCCCCGGGAGTTCACCTGTTCGGGCGACCGCGCGCCGCGATTCCCTTGGCTAGCGTCACCGGCAGTGATCAGCCGCGGGTCTCCTCGGGCGTCTCCCGGCGCCGGACGGCGCCTGCATCAACGGGGAGATGGCACGTGCTCTGTGGCATGCGGAAGGCCGTGGTGACCGCTCTGGTCGCGTTCACGGTCGCGATCGGACTGGTGACGGTCGCAGGACCGGCCTCGGCGGCCGTGGGGGACTTCGGTCACCCGGGGCCGTCGTACGTGGGCGTCGCCAACGCGCCGACGTCGGACAAACCACAGAGCAAGCTGTGGTACGCGCACGGCTCCTGGTGGGCCGACATGTTCCACGCGGCGTCCCGGACCTGGCACATCCACCGGCTGGACCGCTCGACGCAGCAGTGGGTCGACACCGGGGTGCTGATCGACGACCGGGTCGACACCCTCGCCGACGTGCTGTGGGACGGCGCCCACCTGTACGTCGCCTCGCACGTGGTCACGGTCTCCAGTGACGGGACCGCGCGGCCGTCGGTGGCCGGCAGCCCGGCGCGGTTGTACCGCTTCAGCTACTCGGCGGCGGCGAACTCCTACACCCGCGACGCCGGCTTCCCGGTCGCCATCAACGACAACTCCAGTGAGTCACTGACGATCGACAAGGACTCCACCGGCACCCTGTGGGCGACCTGGACGCAGGTCAGCGGGAACGCGACGTCCGGCTACACCAGCGCCGTGTACGCCAACTCCACCATCGGCGGCGACGCGACCTGGGGGACCCCGTTCGTCGTGCCGGGGGCCGCATCTGCGGTCGCTCCCGACGACATCTCCTCGGTGGTGGCCTTCGGCAGGAACCGGATCGGCATCCTGTGGAGCAACCAGCTCGACGGGGGGGTCTACTGGGCCGTCCACGACGACGGGGCCGCGCGGGACTCCTGGCGGGTGGTCCCGGCCGTGCGCGGCAACCGGCAGGCCGACGACCACGTCAACATCAAGGCCGTCCAGGCCGACACCTCCGGGCGGGTGTTCGCGGTGGCGAAGACGAGCCTGGACGGAGCGTCCCCCACCGTGTCGACGGATCCGCAGATCCAGCTGCTCAGCTTCAAGCCGGGCACCGGCTCCTGGACCACGACCACGGTCGGCACCCTGGCCGACTGCCACACCCGGCCGCAGCTGGTGCTCGACGAGGCGAACCAGACGGTGCACGTCTTCGCGACCGCTCCCAGCAGCGGTGGCTGCCCCTTCCCCGGCGCGGCCGGCACGATCTACGACAAGACCTCGCCGATGGACAACCCGTCGTTCGAGCCCGGCCGCGGCACCCCGGTGATCCGTGACGTCGCCTCCGCGAACATGAACGACGTCACGACGACCAAGCAGAGCGTCACCCCCCAGAGCGGCATCGTGGTCCTGGCCAGCAACCAGTCGACCCGCCGCTACTGGCACGCCGACCTCGCGGCGCCGGCTCCGGGTCCGGGTCCGGTGGTGCCGGTGGCGTCGTTCACGGCGTCGCCGTCGAGTGGGCAGGCGCCGGTGGCGGTGCGGTTCACCGACACCTCCAGCGGTGCGCCGACGTCGTGGGCGT
>NZ_JBJGYJ010000008.1:0-157526 GCF_054049935.1 Geodermatophilus sp. SYSU D00742 | reverse complement strand
CAGCGCCCGCCGGCGGCCGGCGCGCGGGCCCCGCCCCCCCCCCCCCCCCCGGCGCGCCCCCCCCCCCCCCCCCGCCCCCCCCCCCGCCCCCCCCCCCCCCCCCCCCCCCCCCCCCCCCCACGGCCGCATCCAGCTCGGAGCGGGTCGAGGCGACGACGCCGGCCTGCGCGTCGGCCGCGGCCCGGGCCTGCAGGTACGCGGTGCCCGTCCCGGCGTCGCCGGTGCCGCAGGTGCCGTCGAGCTCGCACTGCGCCTTGGCCTCGAGCTCCCGCTGGGTGGCCAGCGCCGAGTCGTAGGCCGCTTGGGCCGCCGCGACCTCGTCGTGCACGCCGGCCAGGCCGGGGTCGCTGAGCCCGCCGCTGGCGACGATCGCCTCCTGGGTGGCGATCCGCTCCTGCAACGCCGGGAGGCCCGCGAAGCGCGCGTCCTCCTCGAGACCGGTCCGGTAGGCGTCGGCGGCCTCGGCCTGCATCGTGACGATCTCGGTGTCGATCTCCTTGTGGAAGATCTGCAGCGTCAGCGGCGTCGCGACGACGACGCCGAGCACCAGCGCCAGCCCGATCCGCGGGACGGCGAGCGCCAGGTTCCGCTTCAGCGACGAGTCGTGCGCCATCCCGACCAGCAGCATCCGGTCGAGGTTGACCACGACCGCGCCCCAGCCGATGCCGAGCAGCAGCGCGAACGGCCACCACACGCCCAGCGCCATGTGCACCGCGAACGCCGCCGAGACGACCGCCAGCCCACCGGTGCTGAGCAGGACGCCACCCAGCGCGACGAACCGGGGCCGCGCACCGGGCGCCGCCTCCAGGACGTCGGGACGAGCGCCACCGAGCGCCGCCAGACCGTCGCCGATCCGTCCCTGTCGTGCCATGCGTACGCACTCCCCGGGCGACGGGGTTCGTGGTCTGACCGCCGCCTCATGTGCCCTATCGGCAGGCTGAAGCGATCACGGAACGGTCTCGCCGGTGACCGGCGTCGCGACCTCATCGCCGAGGCCTGGGTTCGCGCCCGGCTGTCAGCCGATGGCCGCGGGCGTTGCGATCCCACGGCCTGACGGGCGCCTCCTCAGCCGCGGACCGCGTCCCGGCGGGCCTGCTCAGCGGCGCGGGCGGTCCGGTTCGTGGGTTCGGCTTGCGCGCGCCACCGTCGGCGGCGGACGCTCAGCGCCCGTTCGACCCCGGAGCCGACATGCCCGCCGCCCGCCGCACCGCCGCGTTGCTCGCGCTGGTGCTGACCACTGCCGGGTGCACCGAGGAACAGCGCGGCGACCCCTCGCCCGCGCCGGACCGGAGTGACGTCATCGACACCGTCGACCTGGACGCCGCTGTCGGCACCGACGTCGTCATCTACGACCTCGCCGCCTCCCCCGCCGGGGTACCGGTCGCCCTCCTCGGTGCGGACGACGCCCCGCAGAGCTGGCTGCTCCAGTTGGCCCTCGACGACGCCGGCGCGACCACCGACGTCCGCGCGATCCCGGCCGTCGACTCCACCGCCCAGCTCGCCGTCGCGCCCGACGGCACCGTGCTCGTCGCCGACGACGAGCTCACCCACGTCCCGCCGGGCACCGCGGAAGTCACTGCCGTCCCGTGGGACCTCGGCGCTGCGCCGACCGCCGTCGCCCTGTCCCCCGACGGCCGCACCCTCTACGCCGCCCGCGACACCACGATCACCGCCGTGGACGTCGCCACCGGGGCGGTGACCGGCACGGGCGCGGCACCCGGACCGGTCACCCACCTCGCCGCGACGCCGGACGGCGGCCTGGCCGCTCTCGTGACCGCGGACCGTCCGGCGGGTGGCCCCGGCGCCCTGCTCGTGCTCCTCGACCGGGAGGTGCGACCGGTCGGCGAGCCGGTCGAGCTGGTGCCCGAGCGGGGTAGCACCGCGACCGCACTGCAGGTCACCGCGGACGGCACCGCCGTCGTCGCCCTCCACCTCGGCGAGGCCCGCGCCGTCGGGCAGCTGGTCACCGTGGCCGGCGGCGAGCTGCGCACGGTGGTGGACTTCGACGGCGCCGGCGACACCGCCCTCGACCTCGCCATCTCACCGGACGGCCGGCTCGCCTCCGTGCCGCTCGCCGACCTGTCCTTCACCGCCGAGCTGGTCACCGTCGACCTGGTGGGCGGCGAGCGCATCGGCACCGTGACGCTGTGCGCCGGCACCGGCGTCTTCGGCGCGATCGCGCCCCTCGGCGACAGCGGGGATCTCGTCGTCACCGGCGCATGCCTCGACGACGACGGGCCTCAGTCCACCGCCTTCGTCGTGGGCTGATCGGCGCGGCGCCGGAACGCCTCCCCTCGGCGGCGCGCGGCCGGTACGGTCCCGCCGCCGTCGCAACAGCGGGGAGGACGTGGAGTGGTCGCCAGGGCGGGTCTCGGGGTGCTCGCGGCACTGGTCGCCGGGGTGGTGCTCGGGGCGGTGTCCCGGGCGCTCATGGCGCTCGTGACCCTCGCCGGTGGCGGGTCGCCGTCGTTCTCGTGGAGCGGGACGGCGTTCATCCTGCTGCTGTACGCGGCGGTGGCGGTGCCGGGCGGTCTGGTCGCGGGCCTCACCACGCACCGCCTGCGGTGGCTGCTGCCCGCCGCCGGAGCGCTGTTCCTCTGCGTACCGGCCGTCGGGGTGGCGAGCGCGGAGATCGGCAGCACCGCCGGGTTCGGTGCGGCCCAGTGGCTGGGGACGGTCGCCGCCGGGGCCGCCGTCTTCGGGACGATCGCGCTGCTGCCCCTGCTCACCGTCCGGCTGGCCGACACGTGGCTCGGCCGCCGCCGGGCCACCGCCCCGGCGCCCACCCCGCAGCCCGTGGCCTGACCGCTCGGCGGCGGCCTGCGGCCGGCTCAGCCGGCGCCGGCCACCACGTCCGCGAACGCCGCGTCCATGTCGTAGACCGGCTCCAGCGTGATGTGCACCGCGTGCCCGTAGTTCTGCAGGTGGTGCGTCTGGTAGCGGGTGAGCGCCTCCGGATCGTCCACCTCGACGAGGATGTAGCCGCCCCAGCTCGTGCCCCACGTCTTGTGATGGGTCACCCCGCTCTCGACCCCACCCCAGTTGCCTGACTTCGCGAACGCCCGGAACGCCTCCGCCCACGCGGCGTCGACCTCCGCCTTGCTCACGCCGTCGCGGTAGACGAAACGGTGCAGGTACATCTGGCCCATCGCGTCCCTCCTGCGTCCCGGGAGGGCCACTCGCGCGACCCTGCCGTGGTCACGGTGCAGCCACCGTGCCACGGGCGCGGACGGACGTGAACCCGGTGGACGACGGCTCCGCACCGCACCCGCGCGTCCTCGTCCACCGCCACCGACGGTCACCCAGCGTCAGCCACGGGGCGGGCGCCAGTCCGGGTCGCGGCCGGTGAGGGCCAGCAGCCGGTGCAGCGGCGGGGCGTCGTCGGGCACGGCCACCCGCGGGCCGAACAGCCCCGGCACCGCCGGCCCGGCGGCCACCTGGGCCGCGAACGCCGTCGCCGCCTCCACCGCCGCCGGGTCGGCCGCGAACTCCTGACCCGTCGCGACCGCGAGGTCCCAGCCGTGCACCAGGACCTCGTCGGCGGTCACCAGGCCGATCCCGGCGGCCGGCATGCTCACGCCGCCCGCCGCGGTCTCGCCCTCCCACGCCTCCGGCCGGCGCCACGCGGCGACCAGCGCGTCGAGCTCGGCCGGGATGACCGTGCGCCACTGCGGCGGGAGGTGGTCGGCGGAGGGCTGCGGCGGTGACGGGTCCGGTCTCTTCTCGGCCGACAGCCGCAGCCCCACGGCGAGGCCGGCGACGTGGTCGAGCAGGGTGGCCACCGAGAAGTCCGCGCACGGGGTGGGCGCCGCCAGCTGGTCGTCGCGAACGCCCGCCACCACCCGCTCGAGCACCTCTGCCTGGGGACCGAGGTCGAGCTGCGTCGTCTGCATGCACGGGAGACCGCGCGGCGCCGCCGGATTCACCGGCCGCACCGTCGGTAGCCGTACCATGACGGTTCGTCGACCAGGGAGAGCACCGCGCCATGGCCCACGTCCCGCCGGACCGCCGGCCCACCGCACGCTTCCCCCGCCTCGGGCGTTCCCGGCACCATGACGACCCGCCCGTCCACTGGGACGACGCCGCGGCGTTCGACCCGTACGCGTCGGCCGACCCCTACGCGCCCGGCCCGTACCCGCCCGACCCCGAGGCCGAGCGCCCCGCCCGCCGGCCGTGGCGCCGCGACTCCCCGGCGCGCCGCGACCGCCCGGCACCGGGCGGCCGACCGGAGCGTCCCCACCGGTCGTCCCGGCCCCGCCGCAGGCTGGTCCGCCGCACCACCCGGGTGCTCGCCGTCCTCGTCGTCGTCCAGGCGCTGGTGATGCTGGCGCTGCGCTGGGTCGACCCCCCGACCACCGCGTTCATGGCCGCCAACCCCGGCGACGTGGTCCAGCAGTCCGTGCCGGTCGAGCACGTCTCCCGCAACTTCCTCGCCGCGGTCATCGCGCACGAGGACGCCCAGCTCCCCTACCGCTCCGGCGCCTTCGACTGGGACGAGCTCATGGCCCGCGCCCGGGCGCACATGGCCGGCGAGGAGGACCCCTCGGGCTCCACCATCCCGCAGCAGGTCGCCAAGAACCTCTTCCTCAACCAGGAACTGAGCGCCTGGCGCAAGGTGGTCGAGGCGGGCCTGTCCGCGGAGCTCGCGCTGGTGATCGACGACCGCCGGATGCTCGAGCTCTACGTCAACTACGCCCAGTTCGGGCCGACGGTCTACGGCGTCTGCGCGGCCAGTTGGTACTACTTCGACTCCCCGCCGCAGGACCTCCCCGTGCCCGAGGCCGTCCAGCTCGTCGGGCTGCTCCCCTCCCCCGGGCACGTCCAGCGCGCCCCCGGCGGCGGCCTCGACTTCGACGTCGAGGACGGCCTGGGCTGGCTGTCCCGCTCGCACGTGGTCAACGCGCAGACCCGGGTGCCCCGGCACATCGAGCGGCTGGGCTTCCAGCCGGTCGAGGACGCCGGCGTGACCGGCCTCGCCGCCGACCAGCCGGCCTCGGACGACGACTGCTCGACCCGGCCCGAGGAGGTCGCCGACCTGATCGCCGCGGAGGGCACCGCCTGACCGCTTGCCGCCCGGATCGGCGCGCGGGAGGGTGAGCGCCGTCACAGCCGCCAGCGGGAGGAGCGACCGCTTGTACGCGCGATCCACCAGCATCCGGGGCAACCCGGACGACATCGAGAAGGGCGTCACCTACCTGCGCGAGGAGGTGCTGCCGCGCGTCCAGCAGGCCGAGGGGTGCGTCGGCCTCTCCGTGCTCGCCGACCACGACGGCGGCCGCTGCATCGCCGCGACCGCGTGGGTCGACGAGCAGGCCATGCGCGCCACCGCCGAGGAGGACCGCGCCGTCCAGGAGCGCCTCCTGCAGGCCGTCGGCGGTCACTCCGCCGACGTGCACCAGTGGGAGATCGCCATCCTGCACCGGGACCGCCCGGCCGGGGACGGCGCCGGCGCGCAGGTCACCTGGGCTCGCCTCCCGAACAACCACGTCGACGACCTGCTCGACGCCTACCGGATCAACCTGATGCCCAAGCTCCAGGAGCTGCCCGGCTTCTGCAGCGTCAGCATGCTGGTCGACCGGCGCCAGGGCCGGACGGTCAGCGTCACCAGCTTCGAGAGCCGCGAGGCCCTCGGGCTGGTCCGCCGGCACGCGCGGTCGCTGCGCGAGCAGTTCGCCCGCGCCATGGGCGCCCAGATCGTCGACGTCGCCGAGATGGACCTCGCCCTCGCCCACCTGCGGGTGCCCGAGACCGTCTGACACCCCCGAGGGAGACTCGACCAGGACCCGCGCAGCTCGCCCCTTCCGCCGGACCGGCCCACCCGCCACGCTGGCGCCCGTGCCGGATGCACTGGCCCTCGCGCTCCAGCTGGCCTCGGCAGCGTCGTCGGCGGCGGCCCCCGAGGCCGCCGCCGACGACGTGCTGCACGAGCTGGCCGGCCGGCCGGACGTCGCCGCCGCCGCGCTCGACGCCCGCGACCCGCTCTCCGGGGAGTCCAGCCCCCTGGCCGCGACCGGCTACCCCGCGCCGGTGCTGGCCCACCTCAGCGGTCCGCGCTTCCTGGTGGACGACGTCGGCTACCGGCTCCTGGCCACCGACCCCAGCCGCCGCGCGCGGTGCTGGCGGGACGTCGAGGGCTACACCTCCACGCCGTCGGTCCGCGACGTGTTCCTCCCGGCCGGCTTCTGCGGCGGCGCCACCGCCCGGTTGGTCACCCGGGACGGCCGCTGGACCGGCGACCTGCACGTGAGCACGACCGTCGAGGGGGCGCCGACCCCGGACGTCGTCGCCGCGCTGCACCACGCGGCGCCCGTGCTCGCGGCCGCTGTCGACCACACCCGCCGGCTGAGCGTGCTCGCGGCGGCCCTCGCCCCGGACGACGCCGCCGCCTCCGTGGTCTCACCCGACGGGCGGCTGCTCACCCTGCCCGGCCGCGCTCCCCTGTTGTCGGACGACCCGCACCTGCTGGCCGCCGTCCTGGCCCGGCGCCTGGACGGCGGGAACGGCGGGGACGGCGCGTGGTCCTGGCACGGCCCCGACGGGTGGTACCGCGTGCGGCTGGTGGCGGTGGCCGGCGGCACGCTCGTCGTCGGCCGGCCCGGCGACCCGCCGCACGGGCTGTCCTCCCGCGAACTGCAGGTGCTCACCCTGCTCGCCGAGGGGCTGTCCAACCACGGCCTCGCCCGCCGGCTGGGCATCAGCGAGCGGACCGCCGCCCACCACGTCGAGCACGTGCTGGCCAAGTGCGGCGCCCCCAGCCGGGCGGCGGCCGCGGCCCGGGCGGTCCGCGAGGGCTGGCGGCTGCTGCCCGGCGGGTGACCGGCCGCACCGACGGCGGCCGGTCACCCCACCGTCAGGCCGCGGGCACCCCGTCGACCAGGGGACGCAGCGCGTCCACGACGTCCTTCTGGTGCGGCTGGAGGTCCATGCCGCCGATCGCCGACAGGAAGTCCAGGAACGGGTCCTCGACCTCGGTGCGGACGCCGCTGAGCTGCTCGATGGTGGCCAGCCCGCAGAAGGGCACGTACGCCGCGGAGTAGCCGCCCTCGTGCACGATCAGCAGCCGCCCGCCGGCCGTCTCGGCCGCGACCTCGCCGATCATCCGGGTCATGTCGCGGTAGGCACCGGAGTGCAGCATCTGCCGGCCCAGCGGGTCCAGCGCGCTGCTGTCGAAGCCGGAGGCGACGAACACGAACTCCGGGGCGAAGCGGCGCAGCGCGGGCAGCACGATCGTCTCGACGGCGTAGAGGTAGCCGCCGACGCCGGTGCCCGGAGGCAGCGGGACGTTGATGTTCGCGCCGGCGCCCGGCCCCTCGCCGGTCTCGTCGCCGGCGCCGCTCTCGTGCGGGTAGTAGGAGTCCTGGTGCAGGGAGATCGTCAGCACCTCGGCCTCGCCGTAGAAGGCCTGCTGGGTGCCGTTGCCGTGGTGGACGTCCCAGTCGACCACCGCGATCCGCCGCACCCCGTGCACCGCCTGCAGGTGGCGGGCGGCGATCGCCACGTTGGAGAACATGCAGAACCCGCGGCCGCGGTCGCGCTCGGCGTGGTGGCCGGGCGGGCGGATCAGCGCGTACGCGTTGTCGACCGCCCGGGTGTGCACCGCCTCGGCGGCGACGATCGCACCGCCGGCGGCGAGCATCGCGATCTCGTAGCCGCCCGGGCCGAACGGCACCAGCTCCCCGGCGTCGCCGCCGCCGGAGTCGGACAGCTCCTTCATCCGCTGCACGTACCCCTCCTCGTGCACCCGGCAGACCTCCTCGACGGTGGCCTGTCGGGCGTCGAGCCACTGCAGCTGCTTGGAGAGACCGGAGGCGTCGAGGAGGTTCTTCAGCCGGCGCTTGGTGCGGGGGTTCTCGGCGTGCTCGTCCGGCTCGATCCAGCCACCGGCGGGGATGAACGCGCCCGCCGAGCGGGTGTCCCACCACATGTACTTCTCGTCCCACAGTGCGCCGGTCGCCATCGCCGTCCTCCTCCCAGCGGGGCCTGTTCCCCTGCGGGCAGGGAACCGGGGACGGCGCGGCGGCTCAATGGGCGCTTCTGCCCATGCCCCCCGCCGGGCGGACGGGGGCGGCGGCACCTCCGTCGACGTCGAGGACGTCGGCCGCGGTCCTAGAGTCCCCGCCGCACTGCGTCCGGCGTCCGGCCGAACGCGGCGCGGAAGCCGCGGCCGAAGGTGGCCGAGTCGCGGAAGCCCCAGCCGTGCGCGACCGCGGCCACGGTCACGGCCGTCCCCCGCCGGGCCAGCTCGCGCGCCGCACCCTCCAGGCGGCGCCGGCGCACGTACCCGGCCGGCGTCAGCCCGCGGGCGGCGAACAGCGCGTACAGCGACCGCTGCGACAGGTAGGCGCCGGCCGCGATCGCCGCCGGGGTCAGGGACGGGTCGCGCAGGTGCGCCTCGACGTGGGCGGTGACCCTCGCCCAGGCCGCGTCGTCCGGCGCCGGCGCGAGGGCTCCGGCCAGCAGGCCCACCGCCGCGTCGGCCACCGCCCGGCCCAGCCGCCCGTCCAGCGACCCGGCCGTGGCCAGGGTCGTCCCGAGGAGTGCGGTGAGCACGCCCGCGGCCGCCGGGTCCAGCAGGCCGCTGCGGGCACCGGGCAGCCGGGACGACGGCACCAGCAGCGTCCACTTGTGCAGCCGGCCCGGCACCCGGAAACGCGCCGGCTCGTCGGCCCGCCACAGCAGCGCCGACCCGGGGCCGAGCACCACCCGCGCGCCGCCGACCTCCACCTGCTCCAGCCCCGACCGCACGAACAGCACCCCGACGACGTCGTCGTCCGTCGCCGCCAGCTGGGACCGGCCACGGGAGCCGGCGCACGGGCCGCAGTGGCAGTCGACCAGCGTCACGTCACCGAACCGGTAGCGGGTGAGCCCGGCCGGGCCGGGGACCGGGTCGTCACCGGCCTCCAGCGACCACGGCAGGTGCGTGGCGCTGACGACCTCGCGGAAGGCGTCGTCCCGGTCGGCGGCGGGCACGTCGGCGGCGTCCCACCGTTCGGCGACCAGCGTCATCGCGGACCTCCCCGCCGCGCAGCCAACCCCGCGGGGCCCACCGGCGGCAAGACCTGCGGGGATCGCGGGCAGTCCTGCAGGCATCGTCACGACGCCGGCCGCGCGGCCGGAGCACCGTCGGGTGCATGCGAGAGGACATCGAGTTCGCGACCGAGGACGGCGTCACCCTGCGCGGGTGGCACTACTCCCCCGACGGCACCGACGGCCGGGCTCCGCTGGTCGTCATGGCGCACGGCTTCTCCGCCACCAAGGAGATGTACCTGGACGACTTCGCCGAGCACTTCGCCGCCGGTGGCTTGGGCGTGCTGGTCTACGACAACCGCAACCTGGGCGCCAGCGACGGCACGCCCCGCGGCGAGCTGGACCCGTGGCAGCAGATCCGCGACTACCGGACGGCGATCACCTGGGCGCAGACCCAGCCGTGGTGCGACCCCGACCGGATCGGCGTGTGGGGCTCCAGCTACAGCGGCGGGCACGTGCTCGTCGTGGCCGCCCTGGACCGGCGGGTGCGGGCCGTCGTCTCGCAGGTGCCGCTGGTCAGTGGGCTGGCCAACGCCCGCCGGCTGATCCGTGCCGACGCCTTCGCCGGGCTGCGGCAGATGTTCGACGCCGACCGCGCCGCCCGGTACGCCGGCCAGGACCCGGCGATGATCCAGGTCGCCTGGGAGAAGGAGCCCGACGAGCCGTGCGCGCTGCCCACCGAGGACAGCCACGACTTCTTCCTCGGCCCGGTCCTCGAACGCGCGACCACCTGGCGCAACGAGGTCACCCTGCGCTCGGTGGAGATGTTCACCGAGTACGAGCCGGGCGCCTACATCGGCCAGATCGCGCCCACCCCGCTGATGATGGTCGTGGCCGCGCAGGACCACCTGACCGTCGCGGACCTGACGCTGGAGTACTACGAGCGGGCCCGCCACCCCAAGGAGCTGCTGGTGCTGCCGGTCGGGCACTTCGACGCCTACGTCGGCGACTCGTTCCAGCGGTCGGCCCCCGCCCAGCTGCGCTGGTTCCAGCAGTACCTGGGCTGAGCACGCGGCCGGCCCCGGCGGCACCCACCCGCCGGGAGCCGGCCGGCGGTCAGGACGCCACGGTCGCCTGGTCGGAGTTGAAGATGTCCCGGGCCCACTTCCACGAGCCGTCGGGCTGCCGCCGGTGGACGACGACGTACTTGCCCACGTCCACGACGGTCCCGCCCGCACGCATCTCGTACTGGCCCTCCTCGACCGCGACGTCCCCCAGCTCCTCCAGCGACACCGTCTTCAGGGCGCCGCCCAGGGGCCCCTGCTCGAGCAGGCCGCGCCAGAACTGCTCGATCGCGGCCGAGCCCTCGACCACCGGCGACCCGGGTGGCAGCAGCCGCGCGTCGGGGGCGTAGACCGAGGCCATCATCGCGGCGTCGCCGGCCTCCATGGCCTTGACGAAGGTGGCGTTCAGGGCGTCGATGTCACTGCGGCTCATGGCGTCCCTCCTCGACGGTGAGGGGCCCAGCGTCGAGCCGGCCACCCCCGACCGACAGGGACCTCCGACCCCGGTCCGAGGCGGCCGGCAGGGGCCCGGCCCTACAGCCGTACCAGCCCCACGCCGACGGCGAACGCGGCCGCGGCGGCCCGGTTGCCGGCGCCGAGCTTGGTCAGCAGGTGCTCCACGTGGGTGCCGACGGTCCGTTCGGTGACCCCCAGCGACCGCGCCACCATCCGGTTGGTCTCCCCCGCCGCCAGCCCGCTGAGCACCTCGAGCTCGCGCAGGGACAACCCGGCCGGCGGCACCCCCGGGCCGTGCTCCACCACCACCCACGGCCCGGCCCGGCGCGCCTCGACGTCGAGCAGCGCGCCGCCGCGCAGCACCAGCAGGTGCCGGCCCAGCCGCGACGGCCAGGCCGCGGGGTGCAGCAGCGCGGCGAGCGCGCCGTCGGCCAGCAGCGACGGGCGGGCGGACGGCGTCAGCGCCAGCACCCGCCCGTCGTCCGGCGTCCAGGCCAGGACGCCCGCGTCGCCGCCGACCCCGGGCGGGGCCAGCCCGGCCAGCGGGTCGACCAGGCCGGTGAGGTCCGCCCGGAGCAGCTGCAGCCACGCGACGGCCTCGTCGTCCACCCCGTCGGAGGCCGTGCTCGCGTGCAGCACCCCGACGTACCGGCCCCCGGCCGACAGGCACACGCTCACGCCGTCGGTGAACCCCGCCGGCCGGATGACGCGGTCGAACACCGGCCCGCGGCGGTCGGCCGGCGGGATGTCGCACACCCGCAACGGCCGCCCGGAGTCGCGGACGGCGGGGAACAGCGGGTCCTCGTGGAAGACGGACTCCAGCGCCGCCAGTGCCTCGGCGCCGTAGCCGCAGCTGGCCAGCGTCTCGTGCCGGCCGCGCACCGGGTCCCAGTACTCCACCGCGGCCGCGCAGGTCGACAGCGACCGCAGCGCGGTCAGCACGGTCTCCGCACGCTCGGCGCCCGGTAGCGGCTCGCCCGCCGCCGCGGCCTCGGCGGCCGCCCGGACGGCCAGCGCGGCGGACAGCCGACCGGGGGTCCGGGCAGACCGCATGCGCGGCAGGGTGGCACGGCCCGCGCGGCACCGGAAGAGCCCCGCCGGTCGGTAGTTCGACCGATGCGGGGACCGCCCGGGGTGCGGAGGATCGCCGGTCAACGCGGGCGGCCGGGCCCGCCGACCGACGAGGAGCGGGCCGTGGAGGTCTCCGAGTACACCGAGTACGACGCCACCGGGCTGGCCGAGCTGGTCGCCGCGGGCAAGGTGTCCGCCGCCGAGGTGCAGGCCGCGGGGCGGCGGGCCGTCGAGTCGGTGGACGGCGAGCTGAACGCGCTGGTCGGGGAGCTGTTCGACCGGCCGCTGGAGGCCGACGCGGCCGGGCCGTTCCGCGGCGTCCCGTTCGCGGTCAAGGACCTCGTGCTGCACGCCGAGGGCATCCCGCAGCGGGCCGGCTGCCGGATGCTCGGCGCCGGCGTCCCGTACCCCTACGACACCGCGCTGATGCGCCGGTTCCGCGAGGCCGGCCTCGCCGCGCTCGGGCTGACCGCGACCCCGGAGTTCGGGTTCAACGCGAGCACCGAGTCGGTCGCCAACGGGCCGACCCGCAACCCGTGGGACACCTCCCGCTCCCCCGGCGGCTCCAGCGGCGGGTCGGCCGCCCTGGTCGCCGCCCGCGCGGTGCCGGTCGCGCACGCCAACGACGGCGGCGGGTCGATCCGCATCCCCGCCGCCGCCTCGGGCCTGGTCGGCCTCAAGCCCAGCCGCGGCCGGACCACCGTCGCCCCCGACTACGCCGATCCGCTGCTGGGCCTCGGCATCGAGTTCGCGGTCACCCGCACGGTGCGCGACGCGGCCGCCCTGCTCGACGCCGTCCACGGGGCCGAGCCCGGCGACCGCTACCTCCTGCCCGACCCGGCGACGACGTTCCTCGACGCCGCGCGCCCGCCGGCGGGGCGGCTCCGGGTCGCGGTCTCCACCACGGCGCCCAACGGGGCGCCGGTCGACCCCGCGTGCGTCGCGGCGGTCGCCGCCGCCACCGAGGCGCTGGAGCGCGCCGGCCACACCGTCGAGGAGGCCGCACCGGAGTTCGACGTCGCCGCCTTCGACGACGCCAACCTCAAGGCGTGGTGCAGCTTCCTCGCCGACGGCGCGTACGGCGCCGCCGCGGCCCTGGGCGTCGAGCTGTCCACCGAGGTGCTGGAGCACACCACCCTCGCCTGCGCGGAGTACGGCGCCACGCTGACCGCGCTGGACATGTACGCCGTCGACCGGGTCTTCAACGCCACCACGCGCGCCCTCGCCCGGTTCCTCACCGGCTACGACGTCTGGCTCACCCCGACCACGGCCGCGCCCAACACCGTGCTCGGCCACCTGGACGCCGACGACCCGTCGCTGGACGCCCGCGGCTGGTACGACCGGATCTTCACGTTCGCCCCGTTCACCGCGTGGTCGAACGTGACCGGCACCCCCGCGATCTCGGTGCCGGGCACGCCGTCACCCGAGGGCTGGCCGGTCGGCGTCCAGGTGGTCGGCCGGTACGCCGCGGAGGAGACCCTGCTCGGCATCGCGGCGCTGCTGGAGGAGGCGCTGCCCTGGGCCGACCGCCGCCCCGCCGTCGTCGCGTCGTAGCGGGGTCGCGCCCCCGGCCGGACCTCAGCCGGCGCGGACGCCCCGGATCTCCTGCCCGAGCGGGCCGGGCTCGAACGGCCGGTGCCCGGTGGCGCGCATGGCACCGTCCGGCCGGGGCAGCCGGCGGGACTCGTCCCGGGTGCGCGACTCGACCATCCCCGGCGGCGGCACGCGGGGGACGTTGCCGACGATCTCGTCGATGATCCCGTAGCGCTCCTCGTAGGCCGCGCCGCCGGCCTCGCAGCACATGACCCAGCGGATCTCCTCCGGGCTCAGGCCGCGGTCGTGCAGGGCGAGCACCTGCTCCCGCCACTGCAGGGCCGGCGGCACGCCGGGTGCCGGATGTCGCTGTTCGCCCCCCGAGAGGCCCAGGTGGGCGAGGTCCGTCTGCCTGACCTCCAGGGCCTTCTGCTCGAGGCCGAGTCGGTACTGCGTCAGCGCGGTGATGGCGCTGACCAGGAGGGCGGCGATCGCCGCGACGCCCGTGATCCAGTCAGGCACGGGGGCCCACCCCATCCCACTTCCGAAACGAGACAGGCTCATGGTGCGTCGCGCGACACGCCCGAGCCACGGGAACGGCACGCCGCACCGTGCGGGTGGACGGCGCGTACGCGGTCCGCGTCAAGGAGTACGCCGAGCCAGCAGCAGGGTGCCGGTCATCGCGTCGCGGGTGCCGCGCAGCTCGTCCAGCGCGGCGGTGCGGTCGGCGGCTGGGACCACGACCCTGGCCGGGCTGCAGCGCCCGGGCGACCGCCGGCGGGCCGGGTACCGGTGCGGGTGCGTGCGCCGGCCGTCCCCGTGTCACCGCGGCAGCGTGGCGGCCCACCGCATGGCTGACCATCCGTCCCCGGCCCCGGTCGTACCGTGGGCGCGGCACGGGGAACCACCAGCAGGAGGGCACGACAGGGTGACGACGGACGTGGACCGGGGCACGACGACGGTGGAGGACGCGGCGACGCTCGCCGACCACCTGGTCGACGCCTGGGGCAGCTGGGGCCCCAACATGACCCCGGACGCCCGCTGCGTGGCGTTCATCAGCGACCGCTCCGGCACCCCCCAGGTGTGGATCCAGGACGTCGTGCTCGACGGCACCACCCCGCCGGCCCGCCGGATCCACCTCTCCGACGACCCGGTGGTCTCGGTCCGGTGGGCGGCCGACAGCGGCTGGCTGACCTGCGAGGTGGCCACCGACGGCGGGGTCCGGACGGCGGTCTGGGTGGTCCGCCCCGACGGCAGCGACGCCCGCCGCATCGCCGGTGACTCCGAGACCCACGCCGAGCTGGGCCCCTGGACCCGCAGCGGCCACCGCTTCGTCGTCACCCTCCCGGGCGCGACGGCGGGCCAGCCCAACCGCGCCTACCTCGCCGACCCGGCGACCGGCCGGCTCGACCCGCTGGCGGAGGGCGACCTGATCCACGTCCTCGACGTCTCGCTCGAGGAGCGGTTCATCGTCATCCGCGACGGCCAGCGCGGCCAGCAGTACGTCGTCGTCGTCGACCGGCTCACCGACCAGGACCTCAGCGTGCTGCCCCAGGGCGCGACGGGGTCCACCGACGTGGCCCTGATCCGCCCGGCGCCGGAGGACCACTCCGGCCCGGTCTACGTCTACCTCGCCTCCGACGTCGGCCTGCCCCGCCGCCAGCTGATCGGGCTGCCGTTCGGCCCCAACGGCTGGCGGGGCGAGCCGCGGACCCTCGCCGCCCGCGACGACGCCGAGCTGGAGGACATCGACGCCGACGACGCCGGCCGGCTGCTGCTGCTCGTGTGGAACGTCGCCGGCCGCAGCGAGCTGGAGCTGATGGACACCGCCACCGGCGGGCGCACCCCCATCACCGGCCTCCCCGGCCTGGTGGCCGCCGACCCGGTGCTCAGCCGCGACGGCGGCAGCGTGGTGCTCGGCGTCCAGGGCCCCACCCGCCCGCGGGAGCTGTGGCACCTGGACACCACCACGCACGCCTGGACGCGGGTGACCTCGGCCCCGCCCCTGCCCAGGCGGCGGCTGGTCGTCCCGACCCTGGAGACCTTCTCCGGCCAGGACGGGCTGCCCCTGACCGGCTGGCTGTACCGGGCGCCGAGCCGGCTGAAGACCCCCGGGCCGGCGGCGCTGTGGCTGCACGGCGGCCCCGAGGCCCAGGAGCGGCCCACGTTCCACGCGGAGCACCAGGCCCTGGCCGCGGCCGGGATCACGGTGTTCGCCCCCAACATCCGCGGGTCCTCCGGCTTCGGCCGCGAGTTCGTGCACGCCGACGACGTGCACGGCCGCTACGACGCGTTCGCCGACGTCATCGCCGCCGCGCGGCACCTGGTGGACGCCGGCATCGCCGACCCCCAGCGGGTCGCGGTGACCGGCCGCTCCTACGGCGGCTACCTGACGCTGGCGTCGCTGGCCTTCTCCCCCGGCGTCTTCGCCGCCGGCGTGGACATCTGCGGCATGTCCGACCTGCTCAGCTTCTACCGGGACAGCGAGCCCTGGATCGCCGCCGCGGCGGTCTCCAAGTACGGGCACCCCGAGCACGACCGGCCCCTGCTCGAGGACATCTCGCCCCTGGCGGCCGCGCACCGGATCGACGTGCCGCTGCTGGTCGTCCACGGCGAGCACGACACGAACGTGCCGCTGGGCGAGGCGCACCAGATCGTCGCGGCGCTGCGGGCGATGGACCGCCCGGTCCAGTACCTGGAGCTGGCGGCCGAGGGCCACGACTTCCGGCGCGCGGACTCCCGCAAGCTGCTGGTCCGCACGATGCTCGGCTTCCTCGCCGCCACCCTGGACGGCACCGCCCCGCTGGACGGCCGCCGGTCACCGGACGGCGAGCCGGCGCTGATCGGGTCGCCGGACGACGGCGTGCCGGTCAGCCTGGAGGGGTGAGCGACCCGCACTCCCTCGACCGGTTCGTGCAGGCCCAGGACGGCGTGTACGAGGCCGCGCTGCGCGAGCTGCGCGCCGGGGCCAAGCGCGGACACTGGATGTGGTTCGTCTTCCCCCAGGTCGCCGGGCTCGGCCGCAGCCCCACCGCCCGGCACTACGCGGTCTCCGGCCTGCCCGAGGCCCGAGCCTACCTCGACCACCCGGTGCTCGGCCCGCGGCTGGTCGACTGCGCCCGGGCGCTGCTGGACCTGGACACCACCGACGCCGTCCGGGTGCTGGGACCGGTCGACGCGGTGAAGCTCCGCTCGTCCATGACGCTGTTCGAGCAGGCCGGGCCGGAGGCGGCGGTGTTCGGTGCCGTGCTGGACCGCTTCTTCGGCGGCGAGCGGGACGAGGCGACACTCACCCGGCTGTGAACGCGCGAGTCCGCGCGCGGTCGACCACGCTGGGGTGCGTGAGTGAGGACACCAGCGGGTCGGGCTACGTCACCGGCGGCGAGTACATGCGGGACTCCGACTACATCACCGACCGGATCACCGCCGACGGCTCCGGCGGCTGGCCGGTGGAGCCGGGCCGCTACCGGCTGGTCGTGGCGCGCGCCTGCCCGTGGGCCAACCGGGCGGTCATCGTGCGCCGGCTGCTGGGCCTGGAGAAGGTCATCTCGATGGGCATGTGCGGGCCCACCCACGACGAGCGCAGCTGGACCTTCGACCTCGACCCCGGCGGCCGCGACCCGGTGCTGGGCTACGAGCGGCTGCAGGAGGCCTTCCTCGCCCGCTTCCCCGACTACGACCGCGGCATCACCGTGCCGGCGATGGTCGACGTCCCGACCGGTCAGGTGGTCACCAACGACTTCCCCCGGATGACGCTGGACCTCTCCACCGAGTGGACGGCGTTCCACCGCGACGGCGCCCCCGACCTCTACCCCGAGGCCCTGCGCGACGAGATGGACGAGGTGATGCAGCGGGTCTACACCGAGGTCAACAACGGCGTGTACCGGTGCGGCTTCGCCGGCGACCAGGCCGCCTACGACCAGGCCCACGACCGGCTGTTCGCCACGCTGGACTGGCTCTCGGAGCGGCTGGCCGACCGGCGCTACCTGATGGGCGACACCGTCACCGAGGCCGACGTCCGGCTGTTCACCACGCTGGCCCGCTTCGACCCCGTCTACCACGGCCACTTCAAGTGCAACCGGCAGAAGCTGTCGGAGATGCCGGTGCTGTGGGCCTACGCGCGCGACCTGTTCCAGACCCCGGGCTTCGGCGACACGATCGACTTCCCGCAGATCAAGGAGCACTACTACGTCGTCCACGCCGACATCAACCCGACCCGGGTCATCCCCCAGGGCCCGGACACGGCGAACTGGCTGACCCCGCACGGCCGCGAGGAGCTCGGCGGCTCCCCGTTCGGCGACGGCACCCCGCCCGGGCCGGTCGCCGACGGCGAGGAGGTCCCGGCCGACCACGGACCGGGCGGCATCGGCCACCGGTGAGCCGCCCGGACCGGCACGATCCCCCCATGCGCCGCAGCGCGACCGCCGTCCTGGCCCTGGCCGTCCTCGCCCTGCCGGCCTGCCAGGCCGGCGCGCCGGACGCCGGCCCCGACCAGGCCGGCCCGACGAGCGGGGCCGACCCGACGGGCGGCGCCGGCCCGACGGGCAGCGCCACACCCGGCCGCAGCGTGATCCTGGTCAGTGGGGACGGCATGGGCGCCGCCCAGCGCGAGGCCGGCCGGCTGGACCAGGAGGGCGCCGACGGCCGGCTGGCCATGGACTCCCTGCCGGTCACCGGCGAGCAGACCACCGACCCCGCCGACTCCGGGGTCACCGACTCGGCCGCGGCCGCCACGGCGTGGGCCACCGGCCAGAAGACCTACAACGGCGCGATCAGCGTCGACCTCGACGGCGACCCCCTGCCCACGCTCGGCGCCGAGGTGGCCGCGGCGGGGAAGGCCACCGGGCTGGTGACGACGGCGGAGGTCACCGACGCCTCCCCCGCCGCGTTCTTCAGCACCGTGGAGGACCGCAACGAGGAGGAGGAGATCGCCCGCCAGTACGTGGAGGACACCCGCCCCACCGTCGTCCTCGGGGGCGGCGCGGCGACGTGGGAGGACGCCGACCTCGTCGACCGGGCGCGGGACGGCGGCTACCGGTACGTCACCGACGCCGACGGGCTCGCCGACGCCGACGGCGACCGGCTGCTCGGCCTGTTCGCCGACGAGGAGCTCTACGGCGACGGCGAGCCGGAGGTGTCGCTGGCGACCATGACCAGCGCCGCGCTGGAGGTGCTCTCCGCGGACGAGGACGGCTTCTTCCTCTTCGTCGAGGAGGAGGGCATCGACAGCGCGGGCCACGGCAACGACGGCCGGTCGCTGCTGGAGGCGATGCGCTCGCTGGACGACGCGGTCGAGGTCGCCCGCGCCTTCGTCGCCACCCACCCCGACACGCTGCTCGTCGTCACCGGGGACCACGAGACCGGCGGGCTGACCGTCGACGAGGAGACCACGTCGTCCGCCGGCGGCGACTCGTCCCGCGGCGGCTCCTCCCGCGGCGGCGACGACGGCCCGTTCCGGGTGGCCGGCGGGGACGGCGCGTTCCGGCTGCGGTGGAGCACCGAGGGCCACACCGGCGAGCCGGTGCCGGTGACCGCCGAGGGCCCGGGCAGCGAGGAGCTGACCGGCACCCACCCGAACACGCACCTGCACGAGGTCATGCGCGCCGCCCTGCTGGGCTAGCAGCCTCCCCGAGCCGCCCCGCTCGCCGGACCCGGTGCCGCGGCGCCGGCCGCACCCGCGCCGAGGTCGACGCCGAGGACCAGCGGGTCGTGGTCGCTGGAGCGGTACGGGTCCGGCGCGTACAGGGCGGGGTCGCCGTCGTACTGGTACGCCGAGGACTCCACGGCGTTGACGTTCCAGTGGGTCAGCCCGGTCACCCGCGCGGTGAGGGACGGCGTGGCCAGGGCGTGGTCCAGGGAGCCGGACCGGCCGTCGAAAACGTAGCTGTACCGGCCGGGGTCGAACCGCTCGCCGAGGTCGGTGAGACCCGCGTCGCGCAGCGCCTGCACCGGGTCCTCCTGCGTGTAGGCGTTGAGGTCGCCGAGGACGACGACGTCCGGGTCGGTGGCACCGAGCCGCTCGACGAACGCCGCCAGCGACCGCGCCTGCCGCACCCGGTCGCCGTTCCACGCACCCTGGCCGTCGCCGGCGTCGGCGTTGTCACCGGTGGCGTCGTCGCCGGAGCGCTTGGACTTGAGGTGGTTGGCGACGACGGTGAGCGTCTCCCCACCCCGGCCGAACGCCTGCGCCACCGGCTCGCGGGCGTTGCCCCACACCGTCTCGTCGACCAGCCCGACCGGGTCGCCGACCGGCGTCACCACGTCGGCGCGGTACACGATCGCGTTGCGGATGGCGTCGCGGTCGACGCCGTACAGCTCGGCCGGCAGCGGCACGTACGCCCACGGTTCGCCGGTGCGCGCGCCCAGCCGCGCGGTGAGGTCGGCGAGGGCGCGGTCGGCGTCGCCGGGGCTGGACCCGGTGGAGTCGGTGTCCTCGACCTCCAGCAGGGTGACCACGTCGGCGTCCAGGCCGTCGACGGCCGCGACCACCTTGGCGGCCTGCTCCTCGAACTCGGCGTCGGTGCGCGCACCGCGGGCGTCGGGGCCGCTGCGGGTGAGGAAGTAGTTGAGCACGTTGAACGCACCGATCCGCACGTCGCCGCCGACGTCGTCCGGGCTGCCCGGGCGGGTGTCCTGCGGGGCGAACACCCCCTCGGCGGTGCCGTCGGCGGGCTGCAGCCGGTAGCTGCCGAAGCCCTGACCGAGGACGACCGGCTCGGTGAGGGTCAGCGCGTCACCGACCCGCACCGGCGTCCCCGGTGACAGGTACGGGCGCGTCGTCGGGCCCACCCGGGCACCGACCCCGTCGTCCAGCACGATGCGCCGGCGGGCGTTCTCCGCCGCCACGGCCTCGGCGGCCGGGCCCGGGCGGGCGACCTCGGTGGGCTGCACGAGCACCCCGCCCTCGGCGAGGGTCAGCTCCCCGAAACTCGTCAGGCCGAAGACCTCGCTGACGGTCAGGACGTCGGCCGGTTCGACGAGCACGCCCTCGAGGCGCTCCCGGGCCGCGTCGTCGGCGGGCAGGTCGAGGACGGCGGCGGCCGGCAGGGCGGCGTCCTCGGCGCAGACGGCGACGCCGGTGCGCGCGCTGACCTGCGTCTGGTCGCGGTACTCCTGCGCCTCCCCGGCCACCGTCACGACGTCGCCGAGGACGACGTCGACCGGGCTGAACACGAAGACGCCGTCGGAGGTGGCGTCGTCGCCGTCGCCGTCCGGGTCCTGGACGACGAAGCCGGACAGGCCGGGCAGGTCGCCGACGACGACCCCGGAGACGGTGACCTGCCGGCCGGCCAGCGGGGTGGTGTCCCCGCGGCCCTGGACCTCGCCGATCTCGTGGGTGGGGGGAGCCGAGCAGTCGGCCACCGCGGCGGCGGCGGGCCGGGCGGCGGCGGGGAGGGCGGCGAGGAGGACGGCGGCGCCGAGGACGGCACGGCGGGGGGACGGGAGCACGGGGCGCTCCTCTCGTCGGGACGACGCTGTCCTCACGGTAGGTGGCCTCGCGGTGACCTGCCGCCCGGCGGTCGCCGGCGTGCGGCGCCGGGCATGTCGAGGGGCTGAGGGGGCCACCATCCGCCACGCTGGGGCGGTGGCTGCCGGCCTCCCCCTCGACCTGCCGAGCGCGGGGCCGGAGCCGATCCCGTCCGACGTCGCCGTCGCCGCCGTCCTGGGGTACGTCCGTGGCCGGCGGCCGCTGCGCTTCCGGTCACCGAGCGTCCCGCAGGGCCGCTGGCTGCAGGTCGCCGCCTTCGGGTTCGCCCGCTTCGACGGCCGGCCGCCCGCCACCGGCCCGCTCGGCGAGGACGACCTCCTGGCCGCCGAGTGCCTGCACGGCCGGCTCCCCCGCGACGGCTGGGCGGCGGTGCGCCGGGCGCTGGACGAGGTCCGCGACCTGGCCGACGCCGCGACGGGGCGGGCCGCGGGCCGGGCGTTCTGGGAGCTGCCGGCCGAGGAGTTCTCGGTGCTCGGCGAGCCCGGCACCGTGGGGGCGGCCCTCCGGTCGCTGTCGCGGCTGGGCTCGGTGCGGGAGTCGACCTACGTCGCGGCCGCGCTGCACCACCGGCGTCCGGAGCTGTTCCCGCTGCTCGACGGCACGACCCTGCGCCAGTTCTGGCCGCACGTCGAGGAGGGCGACAGCGGGGTCGCGGCGGTGGTGCACCGGGAGCTCCTCGCCAACGCCGAGGGGTTCGCCGGGCTGGAGGCGACGGTCGCCGCCCTGCTCGGCGGGACGGCGATCGCCCGTCTGCGGCTGCACGACGTGCTGGTCTGGCTCAGCGGCAGCCTGCGGCTGACCCACGCCGTCGCGCTGGGCCGCTCCTCGGAGGAGTGGGCCGGCCGGGGCTGAGCTCAGACGATGCGGATGCGCAGGCGCCGGAAGCCGCGGCCCTTGTTCTCCATCTTGACCACCTCCACCCGGCCGACCATGGCCGTCGACGCGACGTGCGTGCCGCCGTCGGCCTGGGTGTCCAGGCCGACGATGTCGACGATCCGCACCACCTCGATGTCCGGCGGCAGCAGGCTGGTCGCCGTCCGGATGATGTCGGGGATCGCGAACGCCTCCTCCCGCGGCAGGGTCTTCACCTCGATGCGCCGGTCGGCGGCGATCTCGGCGTTGACCGCCTCGGCGACCCGCTCCTTGAAGTCGGCCGGGACCTCGGCGAGGTCGAAGTCCATGCGGGCGGTGAGCGGCTCCATGTTGCCGCCGGTGACCAGCGCCCCGAAGTCGCGGAAGACCACGCCGGTGAGCACGTGCAGGCCCGAGTGGGTGCGCATCAGCCGGGTGCGACGCTCGTCGTCGAGCGCGCCGCGGACCGCCGTCCCCGGTGGGGGCAGCGGGTCGCCCTCGACCGGGACCAGGTAGAGCTCGTCGCCCCTGCGGGTGCCGGCGATGCGGGTGCGGACCCCGCCCCACAGCAGCACGCCCTCGTCCGGTGGCTGGCCGCCGCCACCCGGGTAGAAGGCGCTGCGGTCGAGGACGATGCCCTGCTCCGGGTCGGCCGCCACCACCGTCGCGTCCCACTCGCGGACGGTCGCGTCGGCGAGGTCGAGCCGGTGGGTGTGGCCGTGTCGGTCGGTCGCGCTGGTCACCCCGCGCATGCTGCCGCCTCGTCGCGGCGACCGCCAGGCCTTACTGAGAATGATTGTCGTTGTTGATACGGTGCCGCCGTCCCGTTCCCCGTCCCCTGGAGGGCCCCGTGCACCGCCTCACCCACCCCGTCGCCCGACGTGCGCCCGCGCTGGCCGCCGTCCTGCCCCTCGTCCTCCTGGTGGGGTGCGCCTCCACCGGAGCTGCCCGCCCGGCCGCCGCCCCGACCGCCACCGGGGACGGCTCCGTGGGCGAGGACGCCGCGACCGAGGTCGGGGCCAGCGCCCCCCGCCTGGCGATCACCTACGACGGCGGCATCCAGGTCCTCGACGCCACGACCCTCGAGGTGGTGGGCGACGAGCCGCTCGAGGGCTTCAACCGGCTGAGCGAGGTGGGCGACGGCCGGCACCTGCTGGTCTCCACCTCGGGCGGCTTCCGGGTGCTGGACACCGGCGCCCGGGCCGAGGCGCACGGCGACCACGCGCACTACTACACCGACGACCCGGCCCTCACCGACGTCACGTTCCCGGCCGAGAGGCCCGGGCACGTCGTCGCCCACGCCGGCCGGACCGTCCTGTTCGACGACGGCACCGGTGAGGTGACCGCGTTCGACAGCGCGGCGGTCACCGACCCCGGGCGCGAGGTCCGCGAGCACACCACGCCGACGCCGCACCACGGCGTCGCCGTCGAGCTCGCCGACGGCACGATGCTGGTCTCCGACGGCACCGAGGACGGCGGCACCGGCGTGCGCGTCCTCGACGCCGAGGGCCGGGAGGTCGCCGCCTCCGACGACTGCCCGGGGGTGCACGGCGAGACCGTGGCCGCCGGGGAGGCCATCGTCATCGGCTGCCAGGACGGCGTCCTGCTCCACGCCGGCGGCGCGCTCACCAAGGTGGACAGCCCCGACGCGTACGGCCGGATCGGCAACCAGTTCGGCAGCGAGGCGTCGCCGGTCGTGCTGGGCGACTACGAGACGAGCCCGGAGGACCGCTCCAGCCGCGTCGCCCTGATCGACACCACGACGGCCCAGCTGCGCATCGTCGACGTCCCCGCGCCCTACTGGTACCGCTCCTTCGGCCGCGGCGAGCACGGGGAGGGCCTCGTGCTCGGGTACGACGGCGCGCTGCACGTCATCGACCCGGTCGCCGGCAGCGTCACCCGCTCCATCCCCGTCACCGCCCCGTGGGAGGAGGCCGAGGACTGGCAGGCACCGCACCCGCAGGTCTTCGTCCTCGACGGCACCGCCTATGTCACCGAACCGGCGAGCAACCGGATCCACGCCGTCGACGTCGAGGGCGGCGAGGTCTGGAAGAGCGCGGAGCTGACCGTGACGCCGAACGAGCTGAAGGGCGTCTCGGGGGACGTCGAGACGTCCGGGGACGCGGCCCACGACGAGGCCGCCCACGACGACAGCGGCGCCGGGCAGTGACCTCCGGCCGCCCCCGCGCACCCCTGCCCGTCCGGCTCCTCGCCGCGCTGCTGGGCGGGCTGCTGCTCGGCGCCCTCCCCGGCTGCACCGGCGAGGCGGCGCGGGGCGCGGCCGGGACCGTGGACGTCGTGACGACGTCGTACCCGCTGCGGTGGGTCACCGAGCAGGTCGGCGGTGCGCGGGTCGAGGTGACCGACCTCGCCCGGGGCGCGGCCGTCCACGGGTTCGAGCCCACGGCCCGGCAGGTCGTCCGGCTCGGGCAGGCCGACCTCGTCGTGCACCAGTCCGGCGGCCTGCAGCCGGGCGTCGACGAGGTGCTCGCCCAGCAGGCGCCGGCCGCACTGGTGGAGGCCGCGACCGTCGCCGACCTGGACGGCGATCCGCACTTCTGGCTGGACCCGCTGCGGCTCGCCGAGATCGGGCGTGATGTGGGCGACGCCCTGGTCGCGCTGGACCCCGCCTCGGCGGACGACGTCGGGGCGCGCGTCACCCGGCTCGAGGAGACGCTCCGGGCCCTGGACCGGGAGTACGCCGACGCGCTGGCGCCGTGCCGGGGCGCCGTGCTGGTCACCTCCCACGAGGCGTTCGGCTACCTGGCCGACCGGTACGGACTGCGACAGGTCGGCATCGCCGGGCTCGACCCCGGGGTGGAACCGTCACCGGCCCGCGTGCGCCGGGTCGCGGAGACCGTGCGCGACGCCGGGGTGCGGACGGTGTTCCTCGAGGCGACGACCGCTCCTGCGGGAGGCCGGGCACTGGCCGGCGACCTCGGGGCGGCCGTCGACGTGCTCCACCCGGTGGAACGGGTCGCCGACGGCGAGGACTACCCCGGGTTGATGCGGCAGAACCTGGCCGCGCTGCAGCGCGGCCTGGTCTGCGGGCCGGGGTGACCCGCGAGAGGGGGCGTCGACGAGCCGACATGTCGACCGGTGTACCGGTCGAGGAGGCGACATGCCGACACGACGACCAGCCGGCGAGCCCACGACCCGACGGCCCCGCGCTGCGGCCGGGTCCGCGGCGTGGCCGCCGGGGTGCGGCGCGTGGCGGCCCGTCGGGCACGGCGGCCCGGTGCCGGGGAACGGCCACGCCGCCGTCCGGGACCGTTGCCAGCCCGGGCCCCGGCGAGGACGCTGAGCGACGCGGCGCTGCCGCACGGGCACCGCCGTCTCCATCGAGAGTCCCTCTGGAGAGGAAGTGGTGGCATGTACGCCCGCTCGACCACCATCCACGGCAACCCCCAGGCCATGGACGAGGGGATCGCCTACGTCCGCGACGAGGTGATGCCGATGGTCCAGCAGATGGACGGCTGCGTCGGCCTGTCGATGCTCGCCGACCGCGAGACCGGCCGCGCCATCGTCACGACCTCCTGGCGCGACGCGGACGCGATGCACGCCAGCGCCGAGGGCGTACGGGCGTCCCGCGAGAGGGCGGCGGAGATCTTCGGCGGCCAACCGCAGGTGCAGGAGTGGGAGGTCGCCGTCATGCACCGGGCGCACGAGGCGCACCACGGCGCCTGCACCCGCGTCACCTGGATCCGCGCCGAACCCGACGCCATGGACCGCACGATCGACGCCTTCCGCATGTCCCTCATGCCCCGGATCGAGGAACTGCAGGGGTTCTGCAGCGTCAGCCTGATGGTGCACCGCGCCGAGGGGGTGGCTGCCTCCGCCGTCACCTACGACAGCCGGACCGACATGGAGGAGACCCGCGAGATGGCCCGCGGCCTGCGCGACGAGTTCGCACCCGCCATGGGCATCGCGATCACCGACATCGCCGAGTTCGACCTCGTCCTCGCCCACCTGCGGGTGCCCGAGACGGCCTGAGAGGCGCACCGGCCGGCGCCCGCGACGACCAGCGGGCGCCGGCCGGGGCACCGGTGGGTCCGCCCCGCAGACCCCCATTGCCACACCCCCGCAAGGCGAGCAGGCTCCGGAGCGCGGCGATGCCGCAGGGGTCTCGCCGCCTCCGGAGAGGAGTGGTGGCATGTACGCCCGAACGACCACCGTCCGCGGCAACCCCGGGGCGATCGACGAGGCGACCGCCTACATGCGGGACCAGGCGATGCCCAAGGTCCAGCAGATGGAGGGCTGCGTCGGCCTGTCGATGCTCGCCGACCGCGACACCGGCCGCTGCATCGTGACCTCCGCGTGGGAGACCGAGGAGGCGATGCGCGCCACGATGGACCGCGTGGGACCGATGCGGGACGAGACCAGCCGGATCCTCGGCGGCCGGCCCGAGGTGCAGACCTGGGAGATCGCCGTCCTGCACCGCGCGCACCAGGCCCCCGAGGGGGCCTGCACCCGGGTGACCTGGAGCCGCACCGACCCGTCGAACGTCGACCGGATCGTCGACGCCTACAAGATGAGCCTGCTGCCCCGGCTGGAGGAGATGGACGGCTTCTGCAGCGCCAGCCTGATGACCGACCGGCGGGAGGGCCGCGGCGCCGGCGCGGTCACCTACGCCGACCGGGCCGCCCTGGAACGGTCGCGCACGAACGCGGACGCCGTCCGCGAGGAGTTCGCCGCCGCGATGGGCGCCCAGATCCTCGAGGTGGCCGAGTTCGAGCTGGTCCTGCACCACCTGCGGGTCCCCGAGACCGTCTGAGGGAGGCCGGGCCGGCCGGGTCACGCCGGCCGGCCCCGGCGCTGGAGTCCTGTGGCCTCCCTGCAGGGGCCCGCCGCGAGCCTGCGAGCGGCGGGGGCAGGGAGGTCCCTCTTCAGACGACGCGGGTGAGCGCCGGCCACAGCCCGTCGGGGCCGTCGGCCAGCAGCCCGACGCCCAGCACCGTGGACCAGGTGAGCTCCGACCCCGCCTCGTCCCGCCACGACCAGCACCGCCGCGTGAGGTGGTGCAGCCGGTGCTCCTGGGTGAACCCGATCGCGCCGTGCACCTGGTGGGCCAGCCGCGCGACCACCTCGACCGCCGCACCGGCGCGCACCTTCGCCGCCGCCGCGGCCAGGACGACGTCGCGGGCGGTGGGCTCGCCGGCACCGGCCAGCGCCTGGACGGCGGCGTCCACCAGCGCGGTGACCGCGGTCACCTCCCCCGCCATCTCCGCGAGCTCCATCTGCACCGCCTGGAACCGCGCGATCGGCCGGCCGAACTGCTCCCGCTCACCGGCGTACCGCACCGTCTGGTCGAGCACCTGCTCCAGCGCCGCCGACAGCTGCACCGCCCGGGCCAGCGCGAACCGCGCCCGCACCTCGGCGACCCGCGCCGGGGTCAGCAGCGCGCCACCGGCCGGGGCGCCACCGAGCACCAGGGACCCGCGCGGCTCCCCGGCGAGGTTGCGCGACCCGCTGGTCGCCAACCCCTCGGCGTCCACCAGCGCCAGGACGCCGCCCTCGATGCCCGCCGGCGCCGCCGCGAGGACCGCGACGTGCCGCGCCACCCCCGCCCACGGGACGTCGGTGGCCGTCCCGGTCAGCCTCCAGCGCCCCGGCCCGTCACCGTCGTCCACCGGCTCGGCGTGCACCACGCCCTCGGTGGCGATCGTCAGCGGCTCCTCGGGCGAGGGCAGGTCCAGGTCCGCGGCCAGCAGCGCCGGACCGGCCACCAGCAGCTGCTCGGCCACCGGCACCGCGGCCGCACCGGCGGCCAGCGTCCGCACCACCGCGATCGCGTCGGCCAGCTCACCGCCGGAGCCACCGGCCTCCTCGGGCAGCCCGACCCCGGTCAGCCCGGCGTCGGCCAGCTCGGCCCACAGCCCGGCGTCCCACGGCCGCTCGGCGGTCAGTGCGAACGGCTCGTGCGCGGCGAGGACGTCCCGGACGGTCGCGACCACCAGGTCCTGTTCCGACATCAGCGCAGCCCCAGTCCGCGCGCCACGATCCCGCGCAGGATCTCGTTGGTCCCACCCCGGAGCGTGTAGCCGGGCGCGTGCAGTTGCGCCTCGGCCAGCGCCCGGCCCAGCGGGTCCGGCGAGTCCAGGGACGGCGTCACCGCGACCACCCGCCGCACCTCGTCGATGACGTCGGCCTCGAACGTCGTCCCCACGTCCTTGACCAGCGCCGCGGGGATGTCCGGCAGCTCCCCCCGGTCCAGCGCGGCGGCGATCCGCAGGGACAGCTGCCGCAGCGCCAGCAACCGCGCCGACAGCCGGCCGAGGGTGGCCTGCTGCGCGGCGTCGCCGGAGTCGCAGGCGCGGCGGGCGAACTCCGCGATCAGCGGGTAGGTCGACAGGAACCGCTCCGGCCCGGACCGCTCGAACGCCAGCTCCGCGGTCACCTGGTGCCAGCCCGCGCCCTCCTCGCCGAGCAGCATGTCGCCGGGGACGACGACGTCGTCGAAGACCACCTCGTTGAAGTGGTGCCCGCCGTCGAGGATCCGGATCGGGTTGACCGTGATGCCGGGCAGCGACAGGTCGACCAGCAGCTGGGAGAGGCCCTGGTGCCGGCCGCGCGGCCCCTCGCCCGGCGGCGAGGTGCGCACGAGCACGATCCCGTAGTGCGAGGCGTGCGCGTTCGACGTCCACACCTTCGCCCCGGTGACCACCCAGTCGCCGTCGGCGTCGCGGGTGGCGCGGGTGCGGATGGAGGCGAGGTCGGAGCCGGAGTCCGGCTCGCTCATCCCGATGACGAAGTAGCACTCCCCCGCCGCGATCCGCGGCAGGATCTCCTGCCGCTGCGCCTCGGTGCCGTACCGCAGCAGGTTCGGCCCCGACTGCCGGTCGGCGATCCAGTGCGCCGCCACCGGCGCCCCCGCGGCCAGCAGCTCCTCGGTCACGGCGTACCGCTCCATCGCCGAGCGCTCGTGGCCGCCGTAGCGCCTCGGCCACGTCATGCCCAGCCACCCGCGCTGCCCGAGCTTCCGCGAGAACGCCGGGTCGACGCCGGACAGCCAGGTGTCGACGTGCGTGGTGAACGTGCCGGCGGCCAGCTCGGCGGCGAGGAACTCCCGCACCTCCGCGCGCACCTGTTCGGCGGCCTCGGACGGCGGCGCGGGCGCCAGGGCCAGCGAGCTGCTCATGCGGTGCGATCCCCCCACGTCGGTGTGGCCTTCCCCGACGTCGGTTCTACAGGCCCCCGCCGCCGACGGCTCCCGGAGCGCTCCGCGCGCCGGGTCAGTCGCTGGTCGCGTCGTCGTCGGTGTCGGGACCGCGGGTCAGCTGGCGGAGCTCGGAGACGACGTCCGTCGCGACGGTGGCCAGCGAGGTCACCGCGCCGGACACCAGCCGCCGCACGCCGGCGCCGTCGAGGCCGATCAGCGCGCCGAAGCCGGCGGCGACGTCCACGCCGGGGAACGACGTCGCCGGGGTCTGCCCGTGCCCCTCGGCCAGCTCCGGCGACCAGCGCATCGCGTCACCGGACATCGTGATGTCCCCGGTGGCCCCGTCGATCGACTCGATGACCGGGTTGGGCGCCCCCGGGTCCGGCGAACGTTCCATGGCCGCCTCCCGCGCCGCACGTGCCCTGTGCCGATGGTCGCGCGGGAGTGGTGTCCCGCGCTAGGGCAGCCGCGTGATCGCCAGGAGCGCCACGTCGTCGGCGCGCGCCCCGGCGGCGAGGTCGGCCACGAGTTGGTCGCACAGCCGGTCCGGGTCGGTCGTCGCGGCCCGGGCGGCCGCCTCCAGGAGGGCGTCGAGGCCGACGTCCAGGTCGGCGTCGCGGCTCTCCACGAGCCCGTCGGTGTAGAGCACGAGCGTGGCCCCGGGCGGCAGCACGCCCGCCCACTCCGGCGCAGGTGCCGGCGCCGGCGGCGCGCCCAGCATCCGGCTGGGCCGGACGTCGAGCAGCTCGGCGTGCCCCTCGGACACCAGCAGCGGCGGCAGGTGCCCGGCCGAGGCGACGCGCAGCTGGCCGGTGGCCGGGTCCAGCGAGGCGAACAGCGCCGTCGCCATCCGCTGCAGGCCGAGCAGGGACCACCCCGCCTGCAGCCGGTCGATGACCGCGCTCGGCGGTGGCCGGTCGCCCAGCAGCGCGCGGTAGACGCTGCGCAGCTGCCCCATGACCGCGGCCGCGGTGATGTCGTGCCCGACGACGTCGCCCACGGCCAGCCCCACCTCGTCCCCGGGCAGCAGGACGACGTCGTAGAAGTCGCCGCCCACGTCGGCGCCGTAGCTGGCCGCCAGGTACCGGACCGCGACCGCGAGCCCCGGCACCGACGGCGGGGCCGGGGGCAGCAGGCCGCGCTGGAGGGTGTGGGACGTGCGCGCCTCCAGCTCGAAACGCTGGGCCTTGTCCACGACCAGCGACACCTGCAGCGCCAGCTGCTCGGCCACCTCGACGTCGGCGGCGGTGAAGGGGCCGCGCCGGCGGTCGGCGGCCAGGGTGAGCACGCCGAGCGCGCGCCCCTGCGCCAGCAGTGGCACACAGACCATGGCCCGCAGGTCCAGCGACCGGGCGATCTCCAGGTGCCGCTCGTCGCTGGTGATCTCCGTCAGGAACCGGTCGGTGATCTCCCGGACCCACACCGTCCGGCCCTCCACCATCGCCCGCATGCTCGGGTGCGGGCCGCTGGGGTGCGGCAGGTGCCGCTGCTGCAGCTCGGCGACCAGTTGCTGCCGCGCGGGGTCGCCGTGGCGCACCGCGGGCCGGGTGAGACCGGCCTCGGTGGCCAGGTCGATGACGCAGACGTCGGCCAGCCGGGGCACCGCCAGCTCCGCCAGCCGCTCGGCGGTCTCGGCCACCCCGCCGGCGGAGGCCATCAGCCGTGCGGCGTCGAGCAGGAAGGCCGAGCGCGCCGCCTGCCGCGCCGTCTCCTCGTACAGCCGCGCGCGCTCCAGCGCCTGACCGGTCTGCCGGCCGACCGTGTCCAGCAGCTCCACGTCGGCCCGCGGCAGGGACCCCCGCTGCCCGGGCTCGGTTAGGTCGACCAGCTCGCTGTCGCCCACCGCGCCGAGCAGCAGCACCAGCGCCCCGAGGTGGCGGCTGTCGGCGTTGACCGAGACGACGACCAGCGCCTCCTGGCCGGCCTCGGCCATGGCCCGGGCGAGCTCCGGCCACACCGCCCGCATGCCCGCGCCCAGCGGGACCGTGTGCACCCCGCCGCCGCGCACCAGCTCCGCCCCGCCCGCCGCGGCGGCGCCCATCGCGCACAGCAGCTCCTCGGGGATGCCGTCGCTGGCGACCAGCTCCACCGGCGGCAGCGACGTCCCCGGGCGCGTCTCCGCGCGCCGCTCGGCGGCCAGCCACAGCCCCGCCCCGCTGGCGCCGACGGCCTCCCTCGCCCGGGCGACCACCACGTCGGCCACCTGGCGCGCGGTCGTGGCCGCGGCGAGGTCGGAGACCACCTGCTGGACCGTGCGGGACCGCGCCTCGGACTCGGCGGCCGCGCGCTGGGCGGCCAGCAGGGCCCGCTCGTACTGTCGGCGCGACGTCGCCTCGAACACCGTGGCCCGCAGCAGCACCGGCCCGCCGGCGTCGTCGCGGACCTCCACCACGTTCACCAGGCACGGCAGCAGCGACCCGTCACCGCGGACGACGTCGAGCGCCACCTCCCGCACCGCGCCCTGCAGCCGCAGCAGCGGCGCCAGGTGGGTCTCGTAGAACACCCGCCCGCCGATGCTCAGCAGCTCCTGGAACCGGGTGCCGAGCAGCTCCCCGGCGGCCCGGCCGGTCCACTCGCAGAAGGTGCGGTTGACCTTGACCACCCGGCCGTCCGGGAGCGTCGAGACGTACCCGCAGGGCGCGCTCTCGTAGAGGTCGGCGGGGTCCTCGTCGAGCAGCCGGTACAGCCCCTCCGGGCGCTCGGGCGGCTGCGGGCCGCTGCGTTCGTCCATGGCCACGCCTCAGCAGGAGAGGAAGGCCCGGATCGCCGCCGCGGTCTCCTCCGGCGCCGACAGGTGCGGGCAGTGCCCGGTCGCAGCCAGCTGCGTGAACACGCTGCCGGGCACGTGCTCGTGCACGTAGCGGCCGACCACCTCGGGGGCGATCGCGTCGGCGCTGCACTGCAGCACCAGCGTCGGCACGGTGACGCCGGGGAGGTCCGCGCGGTTGTCGGACAGGAAGGTGACCCGGGCGAACTGGCGGGCGATGTCGGGGTCGGTGCGGCAGAAGCTGTTGGTCAGCTCGGCGGCGAGCTCCGGGCGGTCCGGGTTGCCCATGATCACCGGCGCCATGGCCTCGGACCAGCCGAGGTGGTTGCTGTCGAGGGACTCGAGGAGGCCGGCGATGTCGGCGCGCGAGAAACCACCGGTGTAGTCGCCGTCGTCGACGTACCGGGGGTTCGGGCCCACCATGACCAGGGCCCCGAACAGCTCCGGGGCCTGCTGCACGGCCAGGACGCCCATCATCGCGCTCACCGAGTGGCCCACGAACACGACGTCGTCGAGCTCCAGCTCCCGGCACAGCTCGACGACGTCGCCGGCGTACCCGCGCAGCGACCCGTACTTGGCCGGGTCGTAGGCGGTGAGGTCGGACCGCCCGGACCCGACGTGGTCGAACAGGACGACGCGGTGGTCGACCTCGAACTCCGGAACCACGAAGCGCCACATCGACTGGTCGCAGCCGAACCCGTGGGCGAAGACCATGGGTCGCGCGCCCGCCGGACCGCTGACACGGACCCGGTTGCGCATGATCACGTCCACCGCCTGACGGTAGCCGCACGGACCCCTCCGTGTCCCGGCCACCGGCACGCCGACCACGCGGCTGGGCGCGGGACGCTACCGCGCCGCCGTCGTCCGGCTGCGGGGCGCGCCGCCCGCCCCCTGAGCGGGGTTCAGTAGCGGGAGGTGCCGCAGTCGGCGCAGCGCTTGCGCGGCGGGTGGGTGACCTTCTGGCAGTTCGGGCAGGTCCAGGCGTTGCGCTCCGGGCGCGGGCGGGTCCGCGCCCCGGTCGCGCGACGGGTCCGGCGGGAAGTGGTCTGCGTCGTCATGGCTGCCTCCTCGGGTGTACGCGGACGACGGTAGGTAGCAGACGTGTCACGCAGGTGACCTGCGGGTTGCCGTCCTGGTCGCCCGCTGTGACCTCGGCAGCAGCAGGCGGTCCGGGCGCCGATGAGATCCGGGCGCGCGGGCGGTCGGGAGGGTGTGCGCGCCACCTTCGCCCTCGTGCCCGGAGCCGGCGGGCAGGCCTGGTACTGGCACCGGCTCGTGCCCGAGCTGCGCCGGCGGGGCTGTGCCGCCGTGCCGGTCGAGCTGCCCGTCGGGGACGACGCCGCCGGCCTCCAGCGGTACACCGAGGCGGTGCTGGACGCGCTCGACGGCTGCCGCGACCGGCCGCTGGTCGTCGTCGGCCAGTCGATGGGCGGGCTCACCGCCCCGCTGGTCGCCACGCGCGTGCCGGTCGACCTGCTGGTCCTGCTCAACGCGATGGTGCCGCGGCCGGGCGAGAGCGGCGGGGACTGGTGGGCGGCCACCGGCCAGGCCGACGCGCAGGCGCAGGCGGCCCGGGACGACGGCCGGCCGTACGACCCCGGGGACCTCGACGCCGCCTTCACCCACGACGTCCCGGCCGAGGTGCTGGCCACCGGCCCGTCCGCGTCCGCCCAGTCGGCCACGCCGTTCGCCGAGCCCTGGCCGCTGGAGCGCTGGCCCGACGTCCCCACCCGCGTGCTGGCCGGGCACGACGACCGCTTCTTCCCCCCGGCGTTCCAGCGGCGGGTCGCCGCCGAGCGGCTGGGGCTGCCGGTCGACGAGGTCCCCGGCGGGCACCTGGTCGCGCTCAGCCGCCCGGTCGAGCTGGCCGACCGGCTGGTCGCGTACGTGGCGGCCCTCTGACCGCGGCGACCACGCCAGGATGCGCACGGCGGTCGCCTCCCGGCCGCCGTCCGCCAGCGCAGGAGGTCCCGTGACACCGACGTCGCCGTCCGCCCGTCCCGCCGCCGGGATCGGCCCGCCGCCCCCGTTCGACCCGGAGTGCGCGATCGCCCTGGAGCAGTTCGCGGACGCGTTCTCCACCCCGCTCACCGCGGAGGTGGTCCCGGCCCTCCGGCAGGCCGAGCTCATGCCGCGGCCGACCGACGACGACCTGCGCCGCGGCGGCGCGTTCACCGTCGAGGAGCGGTCCGTCCCCGGACCGGAGGGCGCGCCGGAGATCTCCCTGCTGATCTGCCGGCCGACCGCAGCGACCGGCCCGACGCCGGCGGTCTTCTACACCCACGGCGGCGGGATGGTCATCGGCGACAACCGTTCCGGGGTCCTCGGCGCGGTGGAGCACGCCGAGGAGCTCGGGATGGCGGTCGTCTCGGTCGAGTACCGGCTGGCCCCGGAGACGCCGCACCCCGGCCCGGTCGAGGACTGCTACGCCGGGCTGGTCTGGACCGCCGAGCACGCCGGGGAGCTGGGCATCGACCCGGCGCGGATCGTGGTCGGGGGCGTGAGCGCCGGTGGCGGGCTGGCCGCCGCGCTCGCCCTCATGGCCCGCGACCGCGGCGGCCCGGCACTGGCCGGTCAGCTCCTGGTGTGTCCCATGCTCGACGACCGCAACGACACCGTCTCCGCCCACCAGATGGCCGGCCTCGGCGTCTGGGACCGCACCGCGAACGACACCGGGTGGACGGCGCTGCTGGGCGCGGCGCGCGGCGGCCCGGACGTCTCCCCCTACGCCGCGCCGGCCCGCGCCACCGACCTGTCCGGGCTGCCACCGGCGTTCGTCGACGTCGGGTCGGCGGAGACCTTCCGCGACGAGGACGTCGCCTACGCCACCCGCATCTGGCAGGCCGGCGGGCAGGCCGAGCTGCACGTGTGGCCCGGCGGCTTCCACGGCTTCGACGGCTTCGCGCCGGAGGCGGCCATCTCGCGGGAGGCGCGGGCCGCCCGCACCCGCTGGCTGCGCCGGCTGCTGGCGGGCTGAGGGCTCCACCCCGTCGTGGGGGCGGGCGCCGGGCGCCTGCCCCCACCGGTGGGAATGCGGGGGCACCATGGGCGTTTGCCTTGTCCCGTGCCTGTTCCTCCGCAGGACGACGCCGACAGAGAGAGCGCAGTGCCGACGACGCAGCCCGAGGTCGTTCCCCATCCCGACATCGACACCGAACAGCAGTACGTGAAGGAGCTCTACGGCCGGCTCGACGCGGCCCGCGACCTGGCCTCGCGCCGGTTGCGGCAGGCGATCTCCTGGCCGGCGGTCGACCCCCAGGCCCTGCAGGAGCGCGACGCCACGGTGCGGTTCCAGACCGAGCGGGTCACCGCCCTCGACGCCGCCGAGGCCGGCCTGTGCGTCGGCCGGATCGACCGCACCGACGACGGCCCGCTCTACATCGGCCGGATCGGCCTGGCCGCCGACGACGCCGACGGCGACCCCGCCCTGGTCGACTGGCGGGCGCCCGCCGCCCGGCCCTTCTACACCGCCACCCCGGTGCACCCGCTGGGCGTCTCCCGCCGGCGGCACATCCGCACCCGCGGGCGCACCGTCGTCCGGCTGGACGACGAGGTCCTCACCGGCGGGGTGGCGACCTCCGGCCTGACCGGCGAGGCCGCGCTCATGGCCGCGCTGGACACCGCCCGCACCGGCCGGATGACCGACATCGTCCGCACCATCCAGGCCGAGCAGGACCGCATCATCCGCGCCGACGACCGCGGCGTCCTCGTCGTCCAGGGCGGGCCGGGCACCGGCAAGACCGCCGTCGCCCTGCACCGCGCGGCCTACCTGCTCTACACCCACCGCGAGCGGCTGGCCCGCCGCGGCCTGCTCGTCGTCGGACCGACGCCGACCTTCCTGCGCTACATCGCCGACGTGCTGCCCTCCCTGGGCGAGACCGGGGTGCTGCTGTCCGGGCTGGGCCAGCTGCGCCCCGGCCTGGACGCCCGCGGCGTCGAGGCGCCCGAGGTGGCCGCGGTCAAGGGCCGGCTGGAGATGGTGGAGGTGCTGCAGGCGGCCGTCACCGACCGGCAGGTCGTGCCCGACGGCCCGCGCGAGGTCACCATCGACGGCTTCGTGCTGCGGCTGCGCCCGATCGACGTCCGCCGGGCCCAGAACGGCGCCCGCAAGGCCGACCGGCTGCACAACCTCGCCCGCCCGGAGTTCGCCCGCCGCGTCGTCGACACCCTGGCCAAGCGGTACGCGGAGCGGATCGGCGCCGACGTCCGCGGCGGGGTGAACCTGCTCGACCGGGAGGACGTCGCCGCGCTGCGCAAGGAGGTCGCCGAGGACCACGCCGTCCGGGCGCTGGTCGAGGAGCTGTGGCCGGTGCTCACCCCCGAGCGGCTGCTGCGCGACCTCTACGCCGACCCGGCCCGCATCGAGCGCGCCACCCCGGGGTGGGACGACGCGACGCGGGCGCTGCTGCACCGCGCTGGTCCTCCTCCCACCCACCCAGCCGCCTGGACGCCGGCCGACGTCCCCCTGCTCGAGGAGGCCGAGGAGCTGCTCGGCTACGACGACAGCGCCCAGCGCGCCCGCGCCGAGCGGGACCGCCGCCGCCGGCTGGCCGAGGCGCAGGAGACCCTCGACGTGCTGCACGGCTCACGGTCGGTCGACCTCGAGGACGAGCACCTCGAGGCCGAGGTGCTCAGCGCCGGTGACCTCATCGGCGCCGAGGAGCTGGCCGAGCGGCACCAGGCGGTCGACACCCGCACCACCGCGGAGCGGGCGGCGGCCGACCGCACCTGGACCTTCGGCCACGTCGTCGTCGACGAGGCGCAGGAGCTCTCCCCGATGGCGTGGCGGCTGCTGGTCCGCCGCTGCCCGACCCGGTCGATGACCGCCGTCGGCGACCTCGCGCAGACCGGCACGCTGGCCGGCGCGTCGGCCTGGGCGCAGACCCTCGAGCCGCACGTCGGCGACGCGTGGCGCCTGGAGGAGCTCACCGTCAACTACCGCACGCCGGCCGAGATCATGGCCGTCGCCGCCGACGTGCTCGCCGCCGGTGGCACCGGCGCGACCGCGCCGCGGTCGGTGCGGCCCGGCACCGAGGCCCCGTGGGCCGAGGTGACCGGCGAGGAGGCGCTGGCCGGCCGGGTCGCCGACGTGGTCGCCGGGTGGGCGGAGCACGAGGGCACGACCGCGGTCGTCGTGCCCGGGAGCCGCGTCGCCGCCGTGGCCGCCGCGCTCGCCGGTCGGGTGGACGGCGTCTCCACCGGTGCGGACGCCGACTCCTCACTCGGCCCGGTGGTGATCACCCCGGCCGAGGCCAAGGGCCTGGAGTTCGACGCGGTCCTGGTCGTCGATCCGCAGGGGGTGCTCGACGAGGGGGTCCGCGGGCACAACGACCTCTACGTCGCGCTCACCCGCTCCACCCAGCGGCTCGGCGTCCTCTCCCCCGGTGCGCTGCCCGCGGCGCTGGCCCGGCTCGGCTGACCTGTCCGGGGAGGGACCGCCGTCCCTGCCCTCCCGGACAGCTCAGCCCCGGGCGAACGGCCCCCGCAACGCCGCCCACTGCAGCAGCATGACCGTCTTGGCATCGGCGATCCGCCCGTCGTCGACCATGGCCAGCGCCTCGGTGAACGGCAGCTCCAGCACCTCGATGTCCTCGCCCTCCTCGGCCAGCCCGCCCCCGGCACCGGTGCGGTCCGCGGCCGTGTAGGGGGCGGCGTAGAAGTGCAGCCGCTCGGTCACCGAGCCGGGGCTCATGAAGACGTCGAAGACGCGCTCGAGCGGCCCGACCGCCACGCCGAGCTCCTCCTCGGCCTCCCGACGGATCGCGGTGTCGGGGTCGTCGTCGTCGAGCAGGCCGGCCGCGGTCTCCACCAGCAGCCCGTCGGGATGGCCGTTGACGTAGGCCGGGAAGCGGAACTGCCGGGACAGCAGCACGGTGCCGCGCGCGACGTCGTGCAGCAGGATCGTCGCGCCGTTGCCGCGGTCGTAGGTCTCCCGCCGCTCGGTGGTCCACCGCCCGTCGGCGTGCCGGTACTCGAACGTGGTCCGGCGCAGCACGTGCCAGGCGCTGGCCAGGAGCTCGACGTCGGTGACCCGGACGTCCGGGTTGCCGGTGAGCTCCCGCCCCACCCGGTCCAGGCCGACGCGCCCACGGGCGTCGGGGACGTCGATGCCGGGGACGTGCACGGTGGTCGTCATACCGCCCGACCATAGTGCAGAATCATGCACGAACAAGGAGGAACGCGCATGCTCGCTGCCCACCGTCGGGACCTGCTGCTCGACCGGCTGCGGACCGACGGCCGCCTCGTCGCCAAGGACCTGGCCGTCGAGCTCGGTGTGTCGGAGGACAGCGTCCGCCGTGACCTGCGCGAGCTCGCCGCGGCCGGGCTCTGCCAGCGGGTCTACGGTGGGGCGCTGCCGGTGTCCCCCGCGATCGCCGACCACGCCGCCCGCCGGGCGGTCGCCGTCGAGAGCAAGGAGCGGGTCGCCGCGCGCGCGGCGGAGCTGGTCCGGCCCGGGAGCACCGTGCTGCTGGACGGCGGCACGACGGCGCTCGCGGTCACCCGCGCGCTCCCGCGTGACCTGGTGGCCACCGTCGTCACCCACAGCCCCGCGGTCGCGGTCGCCCTGGCGGAGCTGCCCCGCGTCGAGGTGCAGGTCATCGGCGGACGGCTGTTCAAGCACTCGGTGGTGGCCTGCGGCGCCGCCGCCGTCGAGGCCGCCACGCTGGTCACCGCCGACCTCTTCCTCCTCGGTGTCACCGGCGTGCACGCCGAGGCCGGGCTCACCACCGGCGACGCGGAGGAGGCCGCGATGAAGCGGGCGCTGGCCCGACGTGCCGCCGACACCTACGTGCTGGCCAGCCGGGAGAAGGTGGGGGCCGCCTCGCCCTTCCTGGTCCTCCCGCTCGCCGCGGTCACCGGGGTGGTCACCGACGCACCCGCGGACGCAGCCGCCGTTCAGGACCTCCGCGCCGCCGGCGTCCAGCTGCTGGAGGCCTGAGCGGCCCTCCGGTGTGTGGGCCGGGCCGGCTCAGGAGCGGCGGACGGTGGGGTGGCGGCGCCGGGCCAGGTGGGTCAGGCCCTCCTGGGCGCAGGCCACGAACGTGGCGACGACGAGCACGAGCACGCCGAGCCCGACCAACCCCATGCCGCCGGTGGTGGCGACGTCGAGCTCGGCCCAGACCAGGCCGACGACCAGCACCAGCAACCCGACGACCCCGGCCAGCGGTGCCAGCCACCTGCCCATGCCGTTCCTCCCCCCGTGGCGCGCTTCCTCCGCGCGGCCGGCCCGATCAGACCACGGACGGATCGGGCCGGGATCCGCCCTCGGCGTGCCCGCGACGGAGAGCCACCGGCCGACTGCGGTCACGCGGAGGTCCCCCGCACCCGCAGGACCACGCCGCTGCGGGGCAGGGCGGGGATCCGCCGCAGCGAGATCGTGAGGTCCTGCTCGGGTACCTCGACGTCGAGGCGGGCCAGGCGGACGGCCAGCGCCGACAGCACGGCCACGGTGATCCGCTCGCCGGGGCAGCGGTGGTTGGTGCGCGGATCGCCGGCACCCTGCGGCACGAGCTCGTACGCGCCGATCTCCCGGTCGAGGAACCGCTCGGGCCGGAACGTGTACGGGTCGCCCCACAGCTCGGCGTCGTGGTCCTGCCCGTAGAGGTCCAGCAGGACCATCGCGTTGGCCGGGATGCGCTCGCCGTCCCACTCGACCGCGTGCGGCGCCCGGCCGCCGATGAACGGCGCGAACGGGTAGAACCGCCGCACCTCGTGCGCCCACGCCTCCGCGAAGGCACGGTCCCCCGAGGCCAGCCGCTCGCGGTGCTGCGGCCACCGGGCCAGCGCGTGCCCCGAGAAGGCCAGGAACCAGCTGATCGCCACCGTCGGCCGGACGACGTTGAGCAGCTCGACGGCGGCCGTGTGCGGGTCGAGCTGCTCACCATCGGCGTCCCGGTGCCGGGCGACGACGTCGACCCCCGAGCCCGTGGGCACCGTCGCCTCGCCGCGACGTACCTCGTCCACCAGCCGGGCCAGGCGGGCCTCCTGCCGTCCCCGGGAGCGCCGGGCGCGCCAGTGCCGCGGGCCGCCGGTGGCGAAGCCGTCGACCAGCGCGGTGAGGTCACGGGCGACCGCGGGGACCTCGTCGTCGGTCAGCGGGACACCGGCCCAGGCGCAGACCGCCCGGGTGAGCACGACCCGCGCCTCCTCGAACAGCACGATCTGCTCCCGCTCCACCCACCCGGGGACGGCGGCGTCCCACGCGGCGGTGGCCCGCTCGACCAGCGGGTGGATGCGGTCGTCGTCCATGAGCAGGGCCACGAACATCGCCTTGCGGACGCGGTGCTCGTGCCCGTCGAGGGTGTGCACGGCGCCCTTGCCGAACAGGGTCCCCTGCACCGGCTCCGGGATGGCGTGCGCGCGGCGGACGTGGTCCTCGTCGTAGAGGAACCGGGCCGCGTCGGGACCCACGATGCCGAACGCGGGGAGCCCGCCGAGCCGGGTCGGGACGGTGCGCCGGCCCAGCTGCCGCCGCTTGTCGGGCAGCCAGGCGTAGCCCTGGGCGAGCAGCCGGACGGTGTCGTCGAGGCGGGGACGGCGCATGAGCCGGACCGTGCCCAACCCGGACGGGGGGCTAACCGCACATCTCCCCGGGGCACACCCGCGCATCGGCACAGGGCACGTCCACGGACGGGCACGGACGGCGTCAGCCGGGACGCTGCTGCTGGAGCCGGTCGTCCTCGACGTCGGTCGCGCCGTCCGCCGGGGCCGGCCCGCGTCCCGAGCCGCGGACCGGCGAGCCCAGCCGGCGCAGCAGCGCGGCCACCTCCCCCGTGGCCGCCGTGCCCGGCTGCGCGGGCATCGCCGCCTCCACCGCCCGCAGGGCGTCGGCCAGCGCCCGCTCCTCGTCGTTGAGCAGGCCGCGGTAGGCCCGGTCGAGCAGGTAGCCGGTCGGAGGGGTCGACAGGCAGCAGATCAGGTCGAGCAGCACCTCGAGCAGGCGGGCCGCCTCGGCCGCGGGTGTGTCCGCGGGCGACATGGCGACGGTCTCGACGTCCCGCTCCCACAGCCGGGCCCGCGCCGGGTCCTCCTGGAGCGCGAGCACCGTGCCGCTGCGCCGGCGGGCCGCGGTGCCGCGGCCCTGGCCGGCACTGCGCACCTGGTGGGCGATGCGGATCAGGTCGTCGTCCTGCATCGAGGTGCCGACGAAGAGCACGTGCCGGGTGAGCAACAGCGAGTGCAGCACCCCCGCCAGCGCCGCCCGCGAGTCACCGAACTGCAGGTACTCCTCACGGGTCAGCACGATGCTCTCCGGGTGCGCGGCGTCACCGTGCAGCTTCAGCAGCCAGGGCCGGCCCGGCTCGGCCTCGTCGAACGGGAGGACCGAGAGGTCGCGGCCGATGTCGGCGGCGGCGAGCTCGACGAGGGGGTCGTAGTTGGTCGTGACGAACTCCTGCACCGGCAGGTCGGCGATCAGCGCGTGCGCCAGCGCGTACCGGGCGGGGCCGAACCGTTCCTTGACGAAGGACTCCAGCCGCTCCCGCCCCAGCTCCCGGGCCAGCAGTGCCGCGGCGTCCTGGGCGGGCAGTCGGGTCAGCCCCTCGCGCAGCGCGCCGGTCAGCCCCGAGCACTCGGCCAGCTCGTCGAGCAGCTGCTCCCAGGTGGGCAGGCCGGCCGCCGCGCTCACGCCGGCGCCGACGAACGCGGCCAGCTGGCCGCGCCGGGCCCGCTCACCGAGGTCCTCCGCGAGCTCCCGCAGGTGCTGGGGGAGGTCCCAGCTGTCCGTCTCGCCGCGACGCACCCGCTGCGCGGCGGCGAGGTCGCTGGGCCCGTGCAGCACGAGCGCCACGTCGAAACCGTGCTCCGCGGCGGCCTCCCGCAGCACGGGCAGCAGCTGCTGCAGCAGCGTGCCGCGCCGGCCGGCGGCCCCGCCCCAGCCGGTGCCCAGCGCCGGCAGCGCCACCAGCCGGCGGGCCCGGCCGAGCACCGGCGCGGACGGCTCCCGCCGGGCGACGGCGGCCAGGGCCTCCCGGGCACCGTCGAGCAACCAGGGCAGTGCCCGGTCGGGGTCCCGGTCACCGCGGTCGACGGTGTCCACCAGCCACAGCCGGCGCGCGCCGTCCGCGGGCACCGTCCGCACCCGCTCCTCGCCGTCCCACCGCAGGTCCAGGCAGAGACCGGCATCGTCCTCGCTGAGCACCAGGCCGGTCGGGAGGAGCTCGCGCCAGCCGCTGGTCACCCGCAGGGAGCGGTCGGTCGGCACGAGGACGTCGTCACAGACCAGCCGGCGCAGATCCGCCCCGACGACGAAGACGTGTCCACCCACGCACCCGGGGTTGCCCCTCCGCCGCGCCGGTAACCGGAACGGAGCCGGGACGTTCGACCGGCGTGGGGCCGAGCCGTCCGGGCGGAGCCGCTCCGGCCGAGCGGCTCAGGGGCAGCCGCCTCGCGCCGAGCCGGTCAGGCCGAGCCGGTCAGGCCGAGCCGCAGCCGCCGGCGCCGCAGGCACAGCCGGCGCACCCGGCCGGCCGCACCGGGGCCGGGGGCGTCGCCGCGAGGGTCCGGAGGTTCATGGCGCCGACCAGGAGGGACACGCCCAGCAGGCCGACGCCGAGCGCGGCCACCACCGCGGCGCCCTCCGCGGCGCGGCTCCAGGTGGTGGCGACACCGGTGACCACCAGCAGGCCGGTGACCAGCACGCCCCACACCAGCGCGGCCTGGGCGTTGCGGCGGACGGCGCCCGCGCGGGCGAGCAGCACCAGCGCGCCGGTGAGCAACCCGGCCGGCACGCCGACCAGCAGCACCCAGCCGGCCGCGGTCGCGGAGAGCACGGCCACCACGACCGCCGCCAGCCCCGCGACGGCCACCGCGGCGGCTCCACCCCGGGCCCGCCCGCCGGCGCGGGCCAGCAGCAGGCCACGGCCGGCGGCCAGGACCCCGATCGCGCCGAGCAGCAGGCGCTCGCCGCCGTCCCAGAACACCGCGACGACCGCGAGGACCACCAGCGCGAGACCACCGGCCAGCCACCGCGGCCACGTCCGGCGGGCCGCCTCAGGGGTCGTCCGCTCCGCTGTCAACACCGATCCGCCGTTTCCCACGGGTGCCAGTGTCCCTCACGCCCGCCCGGGCACCCCCGTGCGACCGGCCACTCCCCGGGCAGGTGCCCCGCGACGCTCCGACCAGCGGCGGAGCCTCCGCTGTGCCACGCTGACCTCCCCCACGAGTCGTGGAGGAAGGAGCCGGCCATGAGCGGGCACGGGACGATCGGGTCGGCCGCGGGCGCGGCCGACCGGGCGGGCAACAGCGACGCCCTGGAACACCTGGCCCGGGTGGGTCTGATCGCGTACGGCGTCGTCCACCTGCTGATCGCCTGGCTGGCGCTGCAGCTGGCCTGGGGCGGCGGGAGCGGCGAGTCGGCCGACCAGTCCGGAGCACTGGCCACGCTGGCCGAGCAGCCCCTGGGCAGGCCGCTGCTGTGGGTGCTCGCCATCGGGCTCGTCGCGCTGGCGGTGTGGCAGGCCGCGGAGGTGCTGCGCTGGCGCGGCGGCCTGTCGGCCACCGGCGACGCCCGGAAGAAGGCGGTCAAGAAGATCGTCAAGTCGGTCGCGAAGGCCGTCGTCTACGCCGCCCTCGCCGTGCTGGCCATCCGCTTCGCCACCGGCGGCGGGCAGTCCTCGTCCTCGTCCCAGCAGCAGCAGACCGCCGGCGTCTTCGGCTGGCCGGCCGGTCGGTGGCTGGTCGGGCTCGTGGGGCTGGTCGTGATCGGCGTCGGGGTCTACCACGTCTACAAGGGCGTCTCGAAGCGCTTCCTCAAGCAGATCGACCTCGGCCAGGCCCCGCCCCGGACGCGGGACCTGGTGGAGAAGCTCGGCCTGGTCGGCTTCCCGGGCAAGGGCGTCGCGCTGGGCCTGGTCGGCGGTCTGCTGGTCTACGCGGCGGTCACCTTCGACCCGGCCAAGGCCTCCGGTCTGGACGGCGCGCTGCGCACCGTCCTCGACGCCCCGTTCGGCCGGGTGCTGCTCACCCTGGTCGCGCTCGGCATCGCCGCGTTCGGCGTGTTCTGCTTCGTCCGGGCGCGCTACCCCGAGCGGACCTGAGACAGGTCCCCGGACCCGACGACCCTGCAGGGGCGCTAGGTCCGGGGACCGCCGGCGACGTAGACGACCTGGCCGGAGACGAAGCCGGCGCCCTCGCTGACGAGGAACGAGACGGTGTGCGCGACGTCCTCGGGCCGGCCGGCGCGGCGGACCGGGATCGCGGCGGCCCGCTGGGCCACGTAGGGCTCCCACTCCTCGCCGATCCGGGCGGCCGTCGCCCGGGTCATCTCGGTCACGATGAAGCCCGGCGCGACCGCGTTGGCCGTGACGCCGAACCGGCCGAGCTCGATGGCGAGGGTCTTGGTGAAGCCCTGCAGGCCGGCCTTGGCCGTCGCGTAGTTGACCTGCCCCCGGTTGCCCAGCGCCGAGGTGCTGGAGAGGTTGACGATCCGGCCCCACCCGGCGTCGACCATGTGCCCCTGCACCGCACGGGTCATGAGGAACGAGCCGCGCAGGTGTACCCGCATGACGACGTCCCAGTCGGCGTCGCTCATCCGGAACAGCAGGTTGTCCCGGGTGACGCCGGCGTTGTTCACCAGCACCACCGGTGGGCCGAGCCCGGTGGCGATCCGCTCGACGGCGGCCTGCACCTGAGCGGCGTCGCCGACGTCGGCGCCCACGGCCAGCGCCCGCCCGCCGGCGGACTCGATCCCGGCGACGGTCCCGCGGGCGTCGTCCTCCCGCAGGTCCAGCACCGCCACGGCGAACCCGTCGGCGGCCAGCCGGCGCGCGGTGGCGGCGCCGATGCCGCGGGCGGCCCCGGTGACGATCGCGACGCGCTGCGAGGGCTCACTCATGCCGGGATCTCCTGGGGGTGGTCGGGGCTCCGGGCGCATCCTGCCCGGAGCCCCGACCCACGTGCGAGGGGGACCGGCCGTCACACCCGCTCGAAGAGCGCGGCGAGGCCCTGCCCGCCGCCGATGCACATCGTCTCCAGGCCGTACCGGGCGTCGCGGCGCTCCATCTCGCGCAGCAGCGTGGCGAGGATGCGGCCGCCGGTGGCGCCGACCGGGTGGCCCAGGGAGATGCCCGAGCCGTTGACGTTGGTGCGCTCCCAGTCGGCGTCGGTGAAGCCCCACTCGCGCGCGACGGCGAGCACCTGGCTGGCGAACGCCTCGTTGAGCTCGATCAGGTCGACGTCGGCGAGCTTGACGTCGGCCAGGGCCAGGGCCTTGGCGGTGGCCGGCACCGGGCCGATGCCCATGGTCTTCGGCGGCACGCCGCCGACGCCCCACGAGACCAGCTTCGCCAGCGGGCGCAGCCCGAGCTCGGCGGCCTTCTCCGGGGAGGTGACGACGCAGACCGCGGCGCCGTCGTTCTGGCCGCTGGCGTTGCCCGCGGTGACGGTGGCCTCGGGGTCGTCCTTGCCCAGGATCGGGCGTAGCTTGGCGAGGGTCTCCACGCTGGAGTCGGGGCGGATGTGCTCGTCGCGGTCGACGACCGTCTCGCCCTTCCGCGACGTGATCGTCACCGGCACGATCTCGTCGGCGAAGCGACCCGCCTCGGTGGCGGCGGCGGCGCGCTGGTGGCTGCGGACGGCGTACTCGTCCTGCTCCTGGCGGCCGATCGAGTACTCGCGCCGCAGGTTCTCCGCGGTCTCCAGCATGCCGCCGGGCACCGGGTGGTTCCTGCCGCCGGCGGTGACCCGGCCGCGGGCCAGGCCGTCGTTGAGGAGCACGCCGGGACCGGCCTTGACGCCCCAGCGCATCGCGGTCGAGTAGAACGGCGCGTTGCTCATGGACTCCGCGCCCCCGGCCAGGACGACGTCGGCGGCGCCGGACTGCACCTGCATCGCGGCGTAGACGACCGCCTGCAGCCCCGAGCCGCAGCGCCGGTCGATCTGCAGACCCGACGCGGTGACCGGCAGGCCGGCGTCCAGCGCGGCGACGCGGCCCAGCGCCGGGGCCTCCATCGTCGGGTAGCAGTGACCCAGCAGGACGTCGTCCACCGACTCCGGCGGCAGCCCGGTGCGCTCCATCACCGCACGGATCACCGTGGCGGCCAGGTCCTGGACGGGTACGTCGCGGAGTGAGCCGCCGAAGCCGCCCACCGGGGTCCGCAGGGGCTCGCAGATGACCGCATCACGCACGGGGTCCTCCTCGTCAGTCCGTGTTCGCGGGGCCTGCTCCGCGCCCCGGTCAGCTCCTCGCACGGTCCTCGCTGCGATGCTCCCGGGGCTGTCGCAGTCCACGTCAGCGCCGCTGAGTCTCCTCCTCCGCCGCTCCCGCCGGGCAGGGGCCCCGCGCACGTCGCGCGCGGAGTCGGCGCGGCCTCCGTAGGGTGCCGCGGTGGCCTGGAGGCGAGCGGTGTTCACGTTGTTCGCGGTCGCGGCCGGCACGAACGTCCCGACTCCCCTGCTGCTGGTCTACCAGGAACGGCTCGACCTCTCCCCCGAGGTCCTGACCGCGCTGTTCGGGTGCTACGCCGCCGGCCTCGTGCCCGCCCTGTTCCTAGCCGGACCGCTGTCGGACCGGCTGGGCCGGCGCCGCGTCGCGCTCCCGGGCGTGGTCCTCGCCGGGCTCGCGTCGCTGGCCTTCGCCGCGGCCGGCGGGTCGCTGGCGCTGCTGTTCGCGGCCCGGTTCCTGCAGGGCGTGGTCAGCGGCGTCGTGTTCAGCGTCGGCAGTGCTTGGGTGGCCGAGCTGTCCGTCACCTCCGGGGAGGGCGCGGGCGGACGGCGGGCTGCGGTCGCCATGACCGCGGGCTTCTCCCTGGGGCCGCTGACCAGCGGGCTGCTGGGTCAGTTCGCGCCGGCGCCCACGGTCCTGCCCTACCTCCTGCACACCCTGCTGGTGGGTGCGGGCCTCGCCCTGGCCGTGCGACTGCCGGAGACGGTCGTCCGACACGCCGCGGGACGACCGGCCGCCGACACCCCCGAGGTCCCACTGCTGCCGTCGGGCAGCCTGGGGCTGGCTGCGACCGTCCTCGCCCCCGTCGCGGTCTGCGTCTACGCGTTCCCCTCGTCGGTCATCTCCGCCGTGCCGCTGCTGGGCGAACTGCCGGCGGGTGGGGTCGCGGTCACCGGCGTCCTCGCCGGGGTGACGCTCGGCGCAGGAACCCTCGTGGCCGGCCTGCAGCGTCGGCTGGGTCCCTGGACCGCCGTCACCGGGGCCGCCCTCGGCGCGGCCGGTTTCGCCACCGCGGCGCTCTTCGTGGCCAGCGGCGCCTGGCCCTGGCTGCTGGCCGCGGCGCCCCTGCTCGGGTCCGGCGGCGGCCTGTGCCTGGCGGCCGGTCTCACCGTCACCGGCCGGCTCGCCGCGCCGACGCGCCGGGGCGAGTTGACGTCGGTGTTCCTGGCGTGCGCCTACCTCGGCTTCGCCGTCCCGTTCCTCATGGCGGCCGCGGCCCGGTCGGCACCGGCCTGGGTGCCGCTGCAGGTCGCCGCGGTGCTGACCGCACTCCTCGCCCTCCGGCTGGTCCCGGTGGCCCGCCGCGGCCGGATGTGAGCCGGTCGCGCTCCGGACGACGGACGGCGCCCCCTCCGGGAGGAGGGAGCGCCGCCGCAGATCAGCCAGGGATCAGCGGAGAGCCTGCGCGAACTCCCCCTCGAACGCGTCCTGGACGACGGTGGCGCCGCCCGGGACGTCGGCCGGCCGCAGGATGAAGCTCTGCGTGCTCGGCGAGCGACCGGTCTCGAAGCCGTCGATCGGCACGACGAGGCCGCCGGTGTCGATGTCCTGGAGTTCGTTGAACGCGGCCACCACGCCCTCCCGGGTCAGGTCGCCGTTCTCGCAGGCCGCGTCGAGGACCTGCTTCATGAGCGCGCTCATGCCGTACCCGACCAGCACGCCGAGGCTCGGCTGCACGTTGGGGTAGGCCTCCTGGTACTGCGCCAGCAGCTCGGGCTGGGCGTCGAAGGCCGAGACCGGGCTGGCCACGTAGAGGTTGTCCTTGAGCGCCTGGGCGGCCGGCCCCTGCAGCAGACCCGGCGCGAAGACCGGGTTGCTGCCGATGATCGGCACGTTCAGCCCCTGGGCCGCCGCCACGCCGGCCGCGGACGCGGTCTGCGTCGGCGCCACCGTCAGGGCGATGGCGTCGACACCGGCCGCGGCGAACTGGGTGATCTGCGCGGTCATGTCCTGGTCGGTCGCCTTGATCTGCGCCGGGATGATGGTCAGGTCCCGCTCCTCGGCCACCGCCTCGCTGCCGGCCAGGCCGTTCTCGCCGTACTCGCCCTCGAAGTAGATGTGCCCGACGGTGTCGCCCTCGGACAGCAGCCCCTGGTCGAACATGTAGGCGTACCCGTTGGCGATCTCGACGTCGTAGGTGGCGCCCACGACCCCGGTGCCGGGGATCTCGGTCAGGGTGCGCGCCCAGGCCGACGGGAAGTTCACGATCTGGTCGGCCTCGTACTCCGGGGCCAGGGCGGTGTTGATCGGCGACCCGATGGTCTGCTGCATCGCCAGGATGTTCGGCTCCATCCCGCTGTACAGCTGCACGCCCGTCTGGGGGACGTAGCCGGTGTCCTGGATGTCGAGCTCCACGTCGTAGGTGTCGCAGACCTGGTTGTCCTGCCAGAACAGCTGGTTGGCGTTCGTGATGTCCTGGCCGAGCGCGGCGAACACACCGGTCAGGTCGGTGAGGACGCCCAACCGGATGGTCGTCCCCTCGACGCCGACGTCGGTCTGGACGTCGGCGCCCGAGCCTCCCTCTCCCCCTCCGCCGCCGGCCTCGGGAGCCCGGGTGCTGCAGCCGGCGGTCGCCACGACGACGGCCGCGGCGACCGCGGTGGTCGTGCGCAGAGCCTTGCCTGTTCTCATCTGGTGTCGCTCCCTTGTGCTGGTCGGTCGGAGGGGGTCGGTGCGGAGCCGGGTTGCTCCGGGGGTGGGGTGGTCACTCCGCCACGGGCGGGGGCACGGCCCCGGCGGAAGCGTGCGGTGAGGCGCTGTGCGATGCCGGCCAGCCCGGCGGGCTCGAACAGGACGACGAGGATGATCGCGGCCCCGTAGAGGAACCGGGCCGCGAAGCCGGCGGAGATGCCGCCCTGCCCCGGTGCGCTGACCAGCGGCAGCACGTCGGCGTACTGCTGGAACAGCAGCGGGAGCGCGGTGACGAACAGCGCGCCGAGCGCCGCACCGCCGACCGACCCGAGCCCGCCCAGCACGATCATCGCCAGGTACTGGATGGAGACGACCAGCGTGAAGGACTCCGGGGCGATGCTGCCGATCGACAGCGCGTAGAGGACCCCGGACAGGCCGGCGTACATCGAGCTGACCAGGAACACCCGGGCCTTGTAGGCCTGCACGTTGACGCCCATGACCGACGCCGCGACCTCGCTGTCCCGCAGGGTCTGCAGTGCCCGGCCGGGCCGGCTGCGCAGCAGGTTCCGGGCGAAGACGTAGGCGGCCAGCGCCAGGACCAGGCCGAGGTACCACAGCCGCTCGGCCTCCCGGAACGGGATGCCGAGGACGAACAGCTGCGGGTCGCTGTTGCCGAACGAGAAGCCGAACAGGGAGAACTCGGGCGCCGAGCGGCCGTTGAAGCCCCCGGTCACCGGCGTCCAGGTGTTGATCACGTGGACGCCGATGAACACCAGGCCGAGCGAGGCGACGCCGAGGTAGATGCCCCGCAGCCGCGCCGCGATCGGGCTGAAGAGGAGCCCGGCGAGTCCGGCGAGCAGGACGCCGACGATCATCCCGACGACGGGCGGCAGCCCCAGCCCCTGCAGGCCGGCGCGGGTACCGAGCCCGCCGGACTCACCGGAGATGTAGGTGTAGCTCACCGCCCCGACGGCGAGGAAGAACGCGTGCGCCAGTGACAGCTGACCCGTCGTGCCCACGAGCAGGTTCAGGCCGATGGCGCCGATGGCGGCGCCGAACACCGCGAACCCGGTGCGCAGCCAGAACTCGTCGAAGTACAGCGGGAACACCAGCAGGAACACCAGCAGCGCGGCGACCAGGACCCACTTGACCACCGCGCCGCGGCTGCGGGTCCGTGCCGGCCGGGACGGGGTGGACCCCGTGCCGGTCGCACCCGCCGGCCGGGAGACGGTCCGCTCAGACACGGGTCAGCTCCCTCGTGCCGAAGAGCCCCGACGGTCGGACCAGCAGGACGGCGATCATCACGACGTACGGCACGACCTCGCCGAAGCCGCGGCCCAGGAAGAGCAGCTGCTCCTGGTACCCGGCGGCCAGGGACTCGGCCACCCCGATGAGCAGGCCGCCGACCAGTGCTCCCCCGGTGGAGTCCAGCCCGCCCAGGATGGCCGCCGGGAAGGCCCGCAGCGCCGTGGCGTACACGGCCGAGCTCACCCCGGGCGTCGGGCTGCCGACCAGGAACAGGGCGGCCACCCCGGCGAGGACGCCGGCGACGACCCAGGCCAGCGCGGAGACCCGGCCCTGCCGGATGCCCATCAGCGCCGCGGTCTCGCCGTCCTCCGCCGACGCGCGCATGGCCACGCCCCAGCTGGAGTACTTGAACGCGACGAAGAAGGCGGCGATGAGCAGCCCGGCGACGACCATGGCGATCAGCCGGTTCTGGGTGATCCCGATGCCGCCGATGCGGACCGACTCCCCACCCCACGGGTGCGGCACGTTGAGGATGTCCGGCCCGATCCGGCGGATCAGCTCGGTCAGCAGGATGATGTCGACGCCGATGGTGACGATCGCCAGGCTGATGACCGGGGCCCCGCGGAGGCGGTTGATGATGAACCGCTCCACGAGGAACGCGGCCAGTGCGGTCACCACCAGGCCCACGAGCACGGCGAGCAGGAAGCCCAGCGGTTCGGACAGCCGCGCGATCGCGTAGGCGCCCAGCAGCAGCAGCGAGCCGTGGGTGAAGCTCACGACCTCGCTGGCCTTGAAGATGATCACGAAGCCGAGCGCGATCAGCGCGTAGATGGCGCCGAGCGACAACCCGTTGAGCAGGAGCGAGAGGAACTGGGTCACGAGGTCGTCCTCGGCGTGTCGGAGGGGTGGTGTGCGGCGGCCTCGGCGGGCGTCTCGTCGTCGCCCGAGCCCAGGTAGGCGCGGATGACCTCGGGGTCGGTCTGCACCTCGGCGGGCGTGCCGTCGGCGATCCGGCGTCCGAAGTCCAGGACGGTGACCCGGTCGGCCAGGGACATGACCATCCCCATGTCGTGCTCGACCAGGACGATCGAGATGCCGAGTGCCGAGCGGATCTCGCGGATCGCCTCGGCCATCCGGCCGGTCTCCTCGGCGTTCATGCCGGCCACCGGCTCGTCGAGGAGCAGCAGCCGTGGCTCGGTGCACAGTGCGCGGGCCACCTCCACGCGCTTCTGGTCGCCGTAGGAGAGGACTCCGACCGGGGTGTGCAGCTTGTCGCCCAGGTCGAGGAACTCCGCGATCTCCCGGATCCGCTCGCCGTGCACCCTGCCCTCGCGGGTGGCGCGGGGCAGCCGGAGCCCGGAGGAGAGGAAGCCCGCCTTCGTGAGGTGGTGGCGGCCGAGCATGAGGTTCTCGGCGACCGACTGCGTGCCGGAGAGGGCGATGTTCTGGAACGCCCGGGCCACGCCGACCCCGGCGATCTGGAACGGCCGCATCTGGTCCAGCCGCGCGTCGCCGAAGCGGACCTCGCCCTCCGCGGCCCGGTACACCCCCGACAGGACGTTGAACATGGTCGACTTGCCGGCGCCGTTGGGGCCGATGACCGCGTGGATGGCCCCCGGCGCGACGGTGAAGGACACGTCGTTGAGGGCCCGGATGGCCCCGAAGCGCACGCTGACGTGCTCGACCTCCACCGGCGGGACGTCGGACCGGGTCTGCACGTCGCCGGCCGCGGTCACGCGGTCCACCGGGAGAGCGTGCGGCGCGGGCCGCGGGTGGCCTGCCCGGCGGCCACGGGGTCGCCGTGGCCCAGGTAGAGCCGCTGCACCTCGTCGGTGCGCGCGAGGTCGGCAGCCGGTCCCGACAGGGAGACGCGGCCGACGTCGAGGACGTAGGCCAGGTCGGCGACCCCGAGCGCCATCGTGGCGTTCTGCTCGACCAGCAGCACGGAGGTGCCCTGCCGGTTGATCTCGGCCACCACCTCGCCGATCTGGCCGATGACCCGCGGGGCCAGCCCCAACGAGGGCTCGTCGAGGAGGAGCAGCTTGGGGCTGGCCATGAGCGCCCGCCCGATGGCCAGCATCTGCTGCTCACCCCCGGAGAGCAGCCCCGCCCGCTGGCCGCTGCGCTCGGCCAGCACGGGGAACAGGTCGTGGACCCGGGCGTGTGCGGCGGCCTTCGCGGCGCGGTCCCGGTTGCCCATGCCCCCGGCCCGCAGGTTCTCCTCGACGGTGAGCCGGCCGAAGATCCGCCGTCCCTCCGGGACCTGGACGACGCCTCGGCGGACGATCTGCCCGGCGTCCCGCCCGGTGAGGACGTCGCCGTCGAAGCGCACGCTGCCCTCGTCGACCCGCCCGCGGTGCAGCCGCAGCGTGCCGGAGATGGTCCGCAGCAGTGTGCTCTTGCCGGCGCCGTTGCTGCCCAGGACGGCGACGACCGCCCCGTCGGGCACCTCCATGGTCACGCCGCGCACCGCTTCGACGGCGCCGCCGTAGGTGACCCGCAGGGAGTCGATGCTCAGCATGCGGGACGCACCCCGGCCGCCCCCGGCGCAGCGGCCGACGTCCGTCGGGCACGGTGCCGCAGAGCGGTGTCCACATGTGATCCAGAACACATGGTCGGAGACTGTAAGGGCGCCACGCGCCCATGCGTCCAGCGCCCGCGCGCATCGTGACCAGTAGGTGACCTGACGCCCCGGTGGCGCACGGACCTGCACGGATACGGTTCCAGCCGGTTCCGTGGGCAGGACGACGGACCCGTCGCCGGGCGGGACCGTGGGGTCGAGCGGGTGGGTGGGGCGGACCGTCCCCGGGATCAGGCGGCGCTGCCGGCCCCTGGCTCGACCTGCTCGACGGCCAGCAGCTCCCACAGGCCGGTGATCTGCAGCGGGCGGATGACGGCCCGGTTGGAGGCGAGCACGCGCAGGCGTGAGCCCTCCTCGTCGGCCCGGCGGTGCGCCGCGGCCAGCACGCACAGGCCGGCGGAGTCGAGGAACGTCACCGCGTCGAGGTCGACGACCAGCTCGCGGGCGCCGCTGGCGAAGGCGTCGTCGACGGCCTCCCGGAGCGCGGGGGCGGTCGAGGAGTCGACCTCACCGGCCACGGTGAGGCGGACGGAGGAGGCGGAGCCGGCGACGTCGATGGAGACGAGTTCCTCGCCGGGCGGGATGGAGGTAGCGGTCACGGTACGCCTCTCGGTGGAGAGCGAACCCGTACGGAGAGCCCCGGGGTCGAACAGCCGGGGCACGGTGCGGAGTCCGGCACTGGGCCACGGCTGACTGTTGAACCGCTGTACCGACCGTAGGGATCCGCGCGCCGAGAATCAAGGGCCGGGTGCGGCTACGCGGCCGCACCGCCCCACCGGCGAGGGCGCGGCGACGGGGATACTGGGGGTCGTGTCGACGCGGTTGATGGTGTGGGGCGGGGTCTGGGCAGTCGTCTCGGTGGCGGCCTTCCTCCTCCTCGACCCCGTGCTCGCCGCCTTCATCGCCATCCTCGGTCTGTGCGGCTGGGTGGTCGCGCTGCTGGCCTCGGACTGGGAGCACCACGCCACCTTCGAGCAGCGCGAGCTCGCCCGGGCCCGCCGGCGGGCGGCCCACTGGGAGAAGAACGCCGACGCCCGCGCCCGCGATCGCGCCCGGTGGGAGGCCCACCAGCAGCGCAAGGCCGGCCGCTCCCCTCGCTGAGCCCGACCCTCGGCCCGGAAAACCGGTCGACGGTCCGACGACCCTCCCCTACCGTTGCGCCCATGCGGTCCTGATCTCGCCCTGAGCGACACGCACCGCGGGTCGAGCCCCGGGCTCCCCGCCGTCGCGCCGGCCGTCCGCGGGCGCACCCCACCCCTCGCACACGGCTGCGCCCACCCGGCGCGGCCCTGCCCTCCTCCGGAGGTCTGCCTTGTCACGCCCACACCGACCCCTCGACGGCGCGGCCGCCACCGCCCGCGCCCAGCTCCCGGGGACCGAGGCCGCCGGCTTCGACCGCCTCGCCTCCGCCGTCCTCGCCCTGCCCGGTGCCGCGCTCGGGGCCACGCTCCGCGCCCAGCTGCCCGGCACGGCCGGCATCCGCTGGCTGCGCCAGGAGGGCCTGCCCCCGACGGCGAGGGCCGGCGCCCTCACCGCCGAGCAGTGGCTGTCCCTGTACCGCTGCTGGGCCGGCACCCGGCACGCGCCGACCGCCGGTGTGCCGGCCGGACGGGGTGGGGGCCGGCCGTCCGCCCACGGTCACGCGCCCGGGGCGATGGCGGTCCCGCGCTGGGGACAGTAGGTCGGCCCCGTCCTCCCTTCGCCGGCCCGGGCCGGGGCCCGGGACGGGACCACGGACCCGCTACCGAGGGACGCGCCGCCGGTCCGGCAACCGGGCCGGCGGCGTGCTCGGCGCGGCCCGGCACGGCAGCCCGCGGGGGCGGTCAGGGCGCGACACCGTCCTCGGCGGCGAGCACCTCGGCGCGGTCCGGGTCGGCGAACGCCTCGGCCAGCGCCTGCCGCAGCGGCCAGGCACCGGCCCGCCAGGCCAGCGCCCGGCCGAGGGCGGCCGGCGTCCCGTCGACGTGGTCGACGTCGGCTCCGGGCCACCACGACACCACCCGGCCGCCGGCGCGCAGCGGGTCGTGGACGGCCACCTCGCTGCCGACCGCGTCCAGCCCGGCGCGGCCGAGTCGACCGGCGGCCACCGCTGCCCCCGGCACGTCCGCCCAGGCCACCCGTCGCACCGGGCGGCTCTGCACCGCCGCGCGTACCACCTCGCCGGCCAGCGGCAGGTCCAGCAGGTCGGCCACCGGCCCCGGGGCACCGCCGGCCGGCACCAGCGGCCGGTCGACCAGTGGCTGTAGCCACGGCACGTCCAGCACCACGGCGTCCTCCGCCGGCACCACCCGGTCCGGAGCCACCCGCACGCGGTCCGGCGGGTCGACGTCCACCCCGTCCAGGGCTTGGGCGAGGCGGGCGTACACGCTCCGCAGGACCGCCGCGGGCACCGTCCACCGCGGGTGTCCCAGGCGGTCGAGGAGGTCCAGCGCCCCGTCGACGTCGGCGAGCACGTCGGCCAGCGTCGACGGCGGCCGCAGCAGGTCCAGCAGGGCCGCATCGACCCACGCCGGTTCGTACAGTCCCTGTAGCTCCGTGCTGTCGGGGTGCCGCACGCGGTCGGGACGGCGTCCGTCGAGCACCGGGTGGGTGGACAGCCACCACCGCAGGTAGCCGGGCACCGCGACGCCGTCGAGCAGCACGTCGGCCCAGGCCCCGGCCGGCAGCGCCGCCGACAGGGGCAGGGCCCGCGGCCAGTCGGCGACCAGCTCCAGGTCGCGGACGGCGGTGACCGCCGGCCAGGACGGCGGCGGCGCCCCTGGCGGCAACCGGTCGAGGACGGCCTCGACCCAGTCCTGGGCGCCGTCGACGTCGAGGTCGTCGGGGTCCTCGGCGGCAACGAGCGCGAAGCCGTCCAGCACTCCGACCGCCCGCAGCACGGCGGGATCCGCCTCGACGGCCGGGTCCAGCGTGCCCAGCGCCCCGTCGGCGAGGACGGCGGCGAACGGCGAGCCGGACACCACCAGCTCACCCGCCGGCGCCCAGCCCCCGTCGGCGTCGGGCAGCGCCAGCTCGGCCAGCCACGGCAGCTCCCCCGGAGCGGTGCCGGCCGCCGCGACCAGCGCGAGGACGGCGGTGGCGAAGGCGGCCGGGTCGGCGTCGGCGTCCCAGCCCTCCTCCACCGCGTCGACGGACGCCTCGACCGCGGCCCGCACCCCCGGGTCGGCGAGCACCGCCGCGGCGGTCGCGGGCCGGGCGCCCAGCCGTTCCAGGAGCCGGCGGGCCGGTGCCGGCTCCACCGCGAGGGGGTCGGCCACCCGCAGCCCCAGCGGGCCCAGCTGCCGCACCGGCAGGCCGGCGTGGGGCAGGAGCACCCCGGCGGGGCCGTGCGCGGTGCGGCCGTCGGCGAGCGGCACGGGCAGGGCGGCCAGCTCCTCCCGCTCGGCGCCGTCGAGGGCCACGTACAGCTGCGCCCACCACGGGGCCGGCCGGTCCACGCCGCGGACCGCCTCCACCGCCTCCGCCGTCCCCACCCGCCGCACGCCCAGAGCCGCCAGCGCCGGGGCATCCGTGCGGCGGGACCAGTCCGCGGGCAGCAGACCCGGGACGACGTCGGCCAGCGCGGCCACCCGGGCGCCGGTCGCCTCGGCCAGCACCGCGGCGCGGTCGGGCGGCTGCCGGTCGTCCCGGCGGCCGGCCACCGGCAGCCACGGGACCGTCCGCAGCCGGTCCAGGACCGCGGTGCCCAGGGCCGCGTCCAGCTCCGCGCCGGCCAGTCCGACCCGGGGCACGAGGGCGAGCACCGACGCGTCGGGCGGCAGCGCGGCCAGCAGCTCGGCGTAGGCGTCGGCGGCGACGTCGACGAGGGCGTCGGTGACCGGACCGGGCAGCACGTGCCGCCGGTCGGGCCCCAGCGGGAAGGGGGCGATCAGCCGGGCGGGGAGGGTGAGCGGCTCGTCGCTGGGGGTGGGTGCGTGCACCCGCTGCGGCAGGGGCAGCGTCAGGGGTCGCCCCTCGTCGTCCAGGGGGACCGCCCAGGTGACCGTGTAACCGCGGCGGGCGCGCTCCTCGACCGGCCGGTCGGCGAACAGCGGCGCCGGGAGCTCGCCGGTGCGCCGCATCAGCCGCCACGTCGTCGTCCGGGAGCCGTCGGTGAGGTCGGCCTCCGTGCCGCGGTCCCGGACCGCGAGGGTGCGGGTCGCCCCGTCGACGACGACGTCGACGGCGGCGAGTCCGGGCAGGGCCAGCAGCAGCTCCGGGTCCAGCTCCGCCAGGGCCGCGCGGACGGCGTCCCGGGAGCCGGCGCGCAGCGGCAGCACCACCTCGGTCGCGAACCCCTCCGGCGGGGAGCCGGTCGCCGGCCACGGCAGCCGCAGCACCGGCACCCCGCCCTCGCGCCGGGCCGCCTCCTCGGCCAGAGCCGGGACGCGGGCCACCTCCGCGCGCGTGCGGGCGGCGCTGAACGCGACGCCCCCGGTCGTCGAGTGCAGCTCCGGCTCGTCGCACACCGTCAGCACGGCGGCGAAGCCCACCCCGAAGCGGCCGGTGGTCCAGGACGTCGGCCTCCCCGCGACCCCGGACCGGCCGACGGTGGTCCCCGTCCCGTCCCGCTTCGCCGAGGCGCGCAGCGAGGCCAGGCCCTCGACCCCGACGGCGTCCAGCGGGGCCCCGGTGTTGGCCGCCCGCAGCACCCCGCCGCCCGCACCGTCGTCGGAGAGCTCCAGCCGCAGCCGGCCGGGGAACCCGGCCCGCAGCGCGGCGTCGGCCGCGTTCTGGGCCAGCTCGACCAGCAGGCGGTCCCGGTAGCCGCCGCGGACGAGGTCCTCCTCGGCGTTGGCGTCCTCGCGGAAGCGGGCCGGGGCGTCGGTCCAGGCGGCGAGCACCCGCCGCCGGAGCCCGGCGGTGGCGAAGGGGTCGGACACGCCGGTCAGCATGGCAGCGGGGCATGGGACCGGCCCTCCAGCGGGTACCGCACGTGCGTGAGCGAGCGTGCGAGCTCACGCGATGACACAGCAGCGCCGCGAACGCGGCGACGAGCGTCAGCGAGGAGCATGCGTGAGCGAGATCGACGTCTCCCGGTACCGGCTGCAGGCCCTCCCCGACGACGACACCGACGAGGACTGGGACGACGACGGCGAGCTGTTCGGCCCGGACGGCAACCGCGTCGAGACCTGGCGCGAGGGCTACCCGTACACCGAACGGCTGCCGCGGCGGGAGTACGAGCGAGAGAAGCGCCGGCTGCAGATCCAGCTGCTGCGCCTGCAGGGCTGGGTGAAGGACACCGGGCAGCAGCTGGTGATCCTGTTCGAGGGGCGCGACGCGGCCGGCAAGGGCGGCACGATCAAGCGCTTCACCGAGCACCTCAACCCCCGCGGGGCCACCGTCGTCGCGCTGGACAAGCCCTCGGAGCGCGAGCAGACGCAGTGGTACTTCCAGCGCTACGTGCAGCACCTGCCGGCCGCCGGCGAGATCGTGCTGTTCGACCGCTCCTGGTACAACCGCGCCGGCGTCGAGCGGGTGATGGGCTACTGCACCGACGAGCAGTACCAGCGGTTCATGCGCCAGACGCCGGAGTTCGAGCGGATGCTGGTCGACAGCGGCATCCACCTGGTCAAGTTCTGGTTCTCGGTGTCCCGGCGCGAACAGCGGACCCGGTTCATCGTGCGGCGGATCGACCCCGTGCGGCAGTGGAAGCTCTCCCCCACCGACCTGGCCTCCCTGGACCGGTGGGACGACTACACCGCCGCCAAGGAGGCGATGTTCGCCGTCACCGACACCGAGCACGCCCCGTGGACGGTCATCAAGAGCAACGACAAGAAGCGGGCGCGGCTCGAGGCGCTGCGCTACGTGCTCTGCTCGCTCCCCTACGCGGGCAAGGAGGAGGCCGTCGTGGGTCAGCCGGACCCCAACATCGTCGTCGCCGCCGCCGACGTCCTGGAGTCCGACCGGGAGGCCCTGGAGCGCGAGGACCTCGTGCCCGCGCGCTGAGCACGGACGACGACGGGGCCGCCGCCGGGGAGGAGTCCGGCGACGGCCCCGTCAGGGGTGGTCGGTCAGGGCTGACCGACGATGTCCCCGCTCTCCCCGGAGTAGTCCCACTCCATCCGCGACTCCCAGCCCTTGGTGGCCGTCGAGTAGGCGGCCATCTCGCCGGACTCGGCGATGAACGGGTCGTCGGGGCCGCTGGTGCTGGCCTGCGGGTTGAGCATCAGCGGCCGCTCGAGGTCGGTGTTCCAGGCCGCGGACATCAGGTTGGCACGGGTCAGCCCGCCCTCCATCCCCGCGGCGTCCTCGAGGTTGGCGACGATCAGCTGGGCCCAGCCGTAGCCGTCGAGGGCGTTGCCGAACCGGGCGAGGTCGGCCTCACCGGCGGCCTCCATGTCGGCCAGGTACTCCTGCATGGCGGGGTCCGAGTCCCAGCGCGTGTCCGACGGGTCCTTGCGGAACAGCGGGGCGACGACGCCCTCGCCGGCCGGGTCGGACGGCGTGATCCACTGCGCGGCGCCGTTCGCCGACGAGTTGAGCACGACCAGGCCCTCGTAGCCGGCCCGCGCCAGGCCGGTGATGAACCCGGGCGCGTAGTTGGGCAGGGCCTCGAGCACGATCGCGTCGGGCTGACCGGCGACGGCGGCGGAGATCTGCGCGTCGATGTTGGTCGCGCCGGCCGGGATGGTCTGGTCCGGCTGCACGGTCAGCCCGGCCTCCTCGGCGAGGCCCGGCAGCGCCGCGTGGAAGTCCTCGCTCAGCGCGTCGGAGCCCTTGATCTCGGCGAGCGAGCCGCCGGGCACCTGCTCGGCGATGTAGTCGACGATCGCCTTGGCCTCGACCGGCGCCGGCGGGATGCCGTTGACCGTCCACTCGTGCTCGGTGGGGTTGGTGAACGCCGGGCCGGTGGTGATGGTCCACAGCTGCGGCACGCAAGCCTGCTCGTAGATCGGCTGGGTCGCGCTGATCTGCGGGGTGCCGACCTGGGCCAGGTTGGCGAACACCTGGTCCTCGCCGACGAAGGCCTGCGCGTTGGTCACCGCGCGGGCGGCGTCGTAGGCGTCGTCCTTGGCCACGAGCTCCAGCTGGTGGCCGTCGATGCCACCGGCGGCGTTGACCTTCTCGAAGTAGGCGGTGATGCCGGCGACGTTCGCCGCGCCGCCGGAGGCGAGCGGACCGCTGAGCGGCTGGCTGGTGCCGATCCGGATCGGCTCGCCGTCGGCGAGCCCGGTCGTCGCCTCCTCCGGGCAGGCGGAGGTGTCCACGACGAACTGGCCCTCGGCGTTGGTCTGTCCCCCGCCGCCACCCCCGGCGTTGCCCTCGCTGCGGCTGTCGCCACAGGCGGCCACCCCCAGCAGCAGCAGGCCGGCACTGGCCACCGCCATCGAACGGGACCTTCTCGTCATCGAGTTCTCTCCTCCTGGCTGGCGCCACGGGCGTGGGTCAGGCCCCGGGCGGGCTGCCCGGGGTCGTCGGACGGGTCGTGCTCGGCGGCGGGCGACGGGTGCCCGCCGATGGCCGGGGTGGGGCCGGCCAGTCCTCCGTCGGGCGCACCCGGCGTGGTGTCGCTGCCGGGCTGGCGCGCTCCGGTCGCCGGCGGCAGCGCGACGGCGGCCGCCTCCGGCGGGACGATGACGAGGTAGCGGGTGCGCAGCCGCGTCAGCAGCGGCACCAGCCCCGACGGGACGAAGTAGATGAAGACGATGAGGACGACGCCGTAGATCACGTTGGCGAACAGCCCCGGCTGGTCGGTGAGGCTGCGCAGCAGCGGGATCTGCCCGGCCCACTCGGCGGTGTAGTACGGCAGGAACACCATCGCCAGACCGCCGAGCCACGCCCCGGAGACCGTCGCCGCGCCGCCGAGCACCATCGCGGTGATGAACAGCAGCGTGATGGTGAACCCGACCGTCGTGGGGCCGACGATCGGCGTGGTCAGCAGGTAGAGCGAGCCGCCGACCGCGCCGTAGAGCGCGCTGACGGCGAACGCCACCGTCTTGACCTCCGCCGGCCAGACACCGGAGATCGCCGCGGCGGTGCCGTTGTCCCGCAGCGCCACCATCGCCCGGCCGACCCGGCTGCGCACCAGGCCGGTCGCCAGCCAGAACAGCACCCCGGCGACGGCGGCCATGACGAGGAACATCCAGCCGCGGTCGGAGACGTCGAGGCCGAACCAGGCCGGCTTGTCCCAGGCGATCTGCACCGTCTTGCCGGCGACGCCACCGGTGCCCAGGGCGATCCCGACCGGCTGGCTGACCACGACCGGGAAGGCGACGCCGACGGCGAGGGTGATGACCGCGAGGTACAGCCCGTGCAGCCGCAGCGCCGGCACGCCGACGACGAACCCCAGCGCCAGGCCGAGCAGCGCGGCCACCGGCACGGTCGCGGCCCAGGCCCAGCCGTGGTCGGTGACCAGGATGGCCGTGGCGTAGGCGCCGATGCCGAAGAAGGCACCGTGGCCGAGGGAGACCTGGCCGGTGAAGCCGGTGACCAGGTTCAGCCCCAGCACCGCCACCGCGTAGGCGATGACCAGGCTGAACTGGCCGATCCGGAAGTCGCCGACCAGCAGCGGCAGGGCCAGGACCACCAGCGCGGCCAGCAGCAGGCCGGTGCCCTGCCAGAGCCGGTGCGCCCGTGAGCCCTCGAGGACGACCTTCGCGCTCACACCGTCACCTCGCCGGCGCTCGGCACCGGCGTGCGCAGGGCTGCTCTGCCGATCGATGAGCTCGCGAGCTCGCTCATACCCGCTCCAGGGTCTTGGTCCCGAACAGCCCCTGCGGCCGGACGAGGAGGACGACGAGGACCACCAGCAGGGCGATGACCAGGCTCAGGTCGCCCTCGATGACGGTGAACAGGCCGGGCACGAACGCCATGACCAGGCCGAGCACGAGCCCGCCGACGGCGGCGCCCGGCACGCTGTCGAACCCACCGAGGGTGGCCGCGGCCAGGCCGAAGATGAGGATCGCGCCCATCGAGTTGAAGTCCAGGGCGCCGGCGGTCTCGGCGACCAGCGCGGCCGCGAGGGTGCCGAGGGCCGCGGCGATGCCCCAGCCGAACATGTACATCCGGCCGACCGGGATGCCCATGACCTCCGCGGCCTCGCGGTTGGCCGCGACCGCCCGGTAGCCCAGGCCCAGCTTGGTCTTCTCCAGCAGCAGCCACAGGCCCAGCAGCAGCACGACAAGGACGGCGAGGACGCCGATCGACACGTGGGTGACGAAGAACGGCGGAGCACCGTCGATGACGTCGACCTTGTCCTCGATGCCGCCGGGGAACGGTCGCGGCGGCGCCACCGGGGAGGTGCCCCAGATGATGGCGACGCCGGCGTTGATGACGAGGAACAGCGCCAGCGTCGCCAGGATGACGGGGAAGATGCCCCGCCGCTCCAGCGGCCGGATCAGCCCGCGCTCCAGGCCCGCGCCGACGGCGAACGAGAGCACCAGCGCGAGGCCGATGGCCAGCCACACGTTCACGCCGTGCCGGGTGAGCTCGAACACGGCGAAGGCGCCGAGGGTGGCCATCTCGCCCTGGGCCAGGTTGATGTGGCTGGTCGTCTTGTAGACCAGCACGATCGCCAGGGCCACCAGCGCGTAGAGCGCGCCGTTGGTCAGCCCGCCGGTGAGCAGTGTGAGCAGGTAGGCGGGGTTGTCGATGTTGGGTGACACGTCGGGACCCCCTCAGTAGCCCAGGTAGGCGCGGCGCATGTCCTCGTTGCCGCGGACCTCGTCGGCGCTGCCGGACAGCACGATCGACCCGGACTCGAGCACGTGGCCGCGGGTGGCGAAGGAGAGCGCGAGCTCGGCGTTCTGCTCGACGATGAGCATCGCCACCGACTCCTCGCGGTTGATCGCCTCGAGCTGGGCGAACAGCCCGCGGGTGATGATCTGGGCCAGGCCCAGGGAGGGCTCGTCGAGCAGCAGCAGCCGCGGGCGGGCCATCAGCCCCCGGGCGATGGCGAGCATCTGCTGCTCACCGCCGCTCATCCCGCCGGCCAGCTGGCTGCGCCGCTCGGCCAGGCGGGGGAAGACGTCGTACCAGCGGTCGATGTCGGCCTCGATGCCCTTGGTGTCCTTGCGGTTCCAGGCACCGACGCGGAGGTTCTCCTCCACCGAGAGGACGCCGAAGACGCCGCGGCCCTGGGGCACGTGCGAGATCCCCTGCCGCACGATCCACTCGGTGGGCTTCCCGGTGAGCTCGGTGCCGCCGAGACGGACCGAGCCGCGGGTGCCGACCATGCCGCAGATCGAGCGCAGCGTGGTCGTCTTGCCCGCACCGTTGGCGCCGAGCAGGACGACGACCTCGCCCTCGCCGACGGTCAGGTCGATGCCGCGGAGGACCTCCACCTGGCCGTAGGACGCGTGGACGCCGGACAGCTGCAGCAGCGGCTCAGCCATGTCGCTGCCCACCCACCCCGGCGCCCTCCCCGGCGGAGGTGTCGCTGCCCAGGTAGGCCTCGACGACCGCGGGGTCGCGCTGCACCTGGGCGGGGGTGCCGTCGGCGATCCGCCGTCCGAAGTTCAGGACGGTGACCCGGTCGCTGATGCCCATGACCATCTTCATGTGGTGCTCGACCAGCAGCACCGACAGCCCGAAGTCGTCGCGCAGCCCGCGGATGACCGCGGCGAGCTCGTCGACCTCGGAGTGGGTCAGGCCGTTGGCGGGCTCGTCGAGCAGCAGCAGTTTGGGCCGGGCGGCCATGGCACGGGCCAGCTCGATCCGCTTCATCGTGCCGAAGGGCAGCCCGGCCACCGGCCGCAGCGCGAGGTGGGCGAGGTCGAGCCGCTCCAGCAACGCCATCGCCTCGGCGCGGGCCGCGGAGTCGTTGCGCCGGGTGCCCAGCCGCAGCGCGGACCGGATCCAGCCGCCCCGCCCGCGCGAGTGCGCGCCGACGGCGATGTTGTCCAGCACCGTCATGGTCGGGAACAGCGCGATGTTCTGGAACGTGCGCGCCACCCCGACCTCGGCGATGCGGTGGGGGGGCAGCCGGAGCAGGTCGGTGCCGTCGAGCAGCACCCGGCCGGAGCTGGCCTCGTAGACCCGGCTGACGACGTTGAACATCGTCGTCTTGCCCGCGCCGTTGGGGCCGATCAGGCCGCAGATGCTGCCGCGGGGCACGTCGAAGGACAGCCCGTCGAGGGCGACCACGCCGCCGAAGCGGACGCTGACGTCCTCGACCCGGAGCAGCGGGAGGTCCTCCTCGCCGCGCCGCGCAGCCGCCGTGGCGGCGGTCGCACCGGTCATCGCGTCACCGCCAGCGGAGGAAGCCCATGCCGCAGCCGGTGCCCGCCGCCGTGCGGTAGCACGGGGCGTACTCCGACCACGCGACCTCGCGGTCGTGCATGGCGCCGGCGACGGCCACCCAGTTGCGGATCTCCGAGGAGCCGGCGTGCAGCAGCTCGTCGGGGATGCTGCGCAGCGACTCGGCGTCCCGGGCGGCGATGCCGTCGAGGACGCGGCGGTCCAGCTCCTCGTCGACGACGAAGTGCGACAGCCCGCCGGAGGCGACGAGGACGACCCGCGCCTGGACCGGGGAGGCCTCGATGGCCGCGCCCAGCGCCCTGCCGAAGTCGTGGCAGCGCTTGGCCGAGGGCTGGTTGGGCGGGTAGTAGGTGTTCAGCATGACCGGCACGACGGGGACGTCGGTCCGCTCACCGAGCAGCCGCTGGATGATGAAGCCGTAGGCGTGGCCGAAGCCGTGGCCGGGCGGGGTGCTGGCGACGCTGGCGACGTCGAACTCGCGCGCGACCAGACCCGTGATGGCGTCGAGGGCCAGCTGCGGGTGTCCGTCGAACTTGTGGACGGCGTCCATGGCGTAGCCGGTCTTCACCGCCTCGAAGAACTCCCCGGGCGGGGCGCCCTCCATCGTGCCGGTCTCCCACGTGTCGCCCCAGAAGATCGCCATGGAGGGCTGGTTGGTCGCGTCGAAGACCTCCTCCTGGTCGTCACCGACGACCACGAGCACGTCGGGCCGCAGCTCCGCGAGGTCGGCGGCCAGCCGGTCCATGCCCTGCAGGCAGGCGGTGTAGCGCTGCTCCCACACCTCGTCGGTGAGCTCGGCGGCGTAGCGCTCCCCCACCGCGGCCGACAGCTCGTCGAAGGTGACGTGCCGGCCGGCGTTGTCGTGGAGCTCCTTGTTGGTGCGGTCCTGCGCCGCCCGCTCCCGCCACAGGCGCGGGTTCGTGAGCAGCATCGGGCTGTGCGAGGTGCCGATCGCCCCGACGATGGTGGCCATCAACGCTCCTTGGTGGGTCGAGGTGCCCGGCGTCGCCGGGCGTTGGGGTACCGGGCACGCCGCGGCCGGCCGCCGGTGCGGCGGCCGGCCGGGCGGCGGAGGTCAGTCGGCGACCTGCTTGCCGGTCACCGGGTGCACGTAGTGGAACGGCATCGTCTCGGTGTTGGGGAACATCGCCCAGTCGGCGACGATCTCGTCGGGGCCGTGCGGGTCGGTCGGGTAGGTCTCGGTCAGGTAGCCCTGGTACTCGACCGGGCAGCGTGACCAGCCCTTGTCGAAGTCGCCCTGCCAGAACGACCGCATGTTGAGCAGCCGGATCCGCCACTCGCCGTCCTGCTTGACGTACTCGTTCTCGTAGATGCCGCCCTCGAACCACTGGCGGAAGCCGGGCACGGTCTCGTGCGTGCCGGCCTGCATGACCGAGCGGAACCGGGCCTTGGCCGACCGGCCGTCCTCGGAGAGCGTGATGATGCCCTGCATCTGCGGGTGGTCGAGCAGGCGGCCGTAGCGCGGACCGTTGTGGCCGTCGGCGAACTTGGTCATGAAGCGGCCGGTGTAGAGACGCCTGACGCCCTCCTTGCCGCGGAAGACGCCGTGCAGGAAGCGGACCTCGGCGCCCTCGTCGGCGAAGAGCTCGACGACCTCCTCGTAGTAGGTCTTGTCGAGGTAGTAGCCGTACGTGTACTGCAGCCGCCGGATCGCCTCGATGTCCTCGGCCCGGGTGAGCCGGTTCTCCAGATCCGCGATCCGCGCCTCGAGGGCGGCCACCTGGTCAGTCATCTCGCTCCTCCGCGTCGTCCGCCGCCACTGCCGCAGGTCGCGGAGGGGGCAAGCGGCAACGTATGCGTGATGCTGGTCACCGTCAACGATTCGACAAACGTTTCCGCCAGGCGCAAGACCACGGACCACCCCCGGAGCCGTCGTCGACCGCCGAATCAGCACGACATCGCAGGTCAGCGACGTGCCGGTCGCGCGGTGTCGCCCGATCGGGCGACGACGCCGACTTGATGCGCTTCCTTGACGGGAGGCATCCGTGGTGCCAGCCTCCCATCCGGTCCGCCCGCCGGCCGGCGCCGTCGGCGCGCCCGCGGGCCGGCACCGGGCTCGAACCCGGGCGACGGGCACCGGGGCCCGGCCGAGGAAGGGGAACGCGCATGCTCATCGACGCCGCCGCGAAGCTGGAGCCGGGGGCACTGCGGTGCCCCTTCCCCGCCTACGCGGAGCTGCGCGAGCGGGGGGTCACCTTCGTCGAGGCGGCCAACGCCTACCTGGTCACCCGGGCCGAGGACATCGACGCCGTGCTGCGCGACCACTCGGCCTTCAGCTCGCGCAACGCGATCGGCGCCCCGCCGATCCCGCCGGACAGCGAGATGGCCAAGCGGGTGCCCTTCCTGCTGCTGTCCGACGAGCCGGAGCACTCCGAGCGCCGCAGGCTCGTGCAGCGTGCCTTCACCCCGAGCCGGCTGGCGAGGTTCGAGCCGCGCATCCGGGAGCTGTGCACCGACCTCGTGGAGCAGATGCGCGGGCGCACCGAGGTCGAGTTCATGGCGGAGTTCGCCGTCCCGCTGCCGATCGCGGTCATCACCACCGTGCTCGGCGTCCCCGGTGAGGAGACCGGCTCCTTCCGCCGGCTGTCGGAGGAGCTGGCCGCCACCGTCGGCAACCACGCCGCCGACCCCGCCGACATCGTGCGGATCGCCGAGGAGTTCGCGACACTGCTCGCCCCCTCGCTCGAGGCCGCCGCGGCCGCCGAGGAGGAGGACACGATCCTGTCCACCATCGCCGCCGCCGAGCGCACCGCGGGCCTGCCCCGGCACGACTCCACCCGGTTCGTCATGGAGCTGCTGATCGCCGGCAACGTGACCACGACCGACCACATCGGCAACAGCATGGTGCTGCTGGCCCGCGACCCCGAGCTCGCCGACCGGCTGCGCACCGACCCGTCGCGGCTGTCGTACTTCATCGAGGAGTCGCTGCGGCTCGAGTCGCCCATCCAGGGGCTGTTCCGCATCACCACGCGGGACACCGAGGTCGGCGGGGTGCCCATCCCGGCCGGCTCGCGGGTGCAGGTGATGTACGGCTCGGGCAACCGCGACGCGGCACTGGTGGAGCGCCCCGACGAGCTCGACCTCGCCCGCCGGGCCCCCTCGGCCCACCTGGCCTTCGGCAAGGGCGTGCACTCGTGCCTGGGCAACATCCTGGCCCGGCTGGAGAGCCGGGTGGCGCTGGAGACGCTGCTGGGCAGCACCAGCCGGATCGAGCTGGCGGTCGGCGCCGACGCGATCGACTACCTGCCGAGCTTCGTCAACCGCGGGCCGCACTCGCTGCCGCTGCGGCTGACCTGGTGAGCACCGCAGTCATCACCGGCGGGGCCCGCGGCATCGGCCGGGCCCTGGCCGAGCGGCTGCACGCCGACGGTCACCGGGTCACCGTCCTGGACGTGGTCGAGCCCGACGACGACGCGGCGACCGACTGGATCCGCTGCGACGTCACCGAGCCCGACCAGTTGCAGGCGGCGATGTCGACCGTGGCCGGCCGGGCCGGGGGCATCGACGTCCTGGTGAACAACGCCGGGCTCATCTCCCCGCGCCGGCCGTACCTGGAGTCGGGCAAGGAGGAGCTGCTGCGGTACCTGACGGTCAACGCCGTCGGGTACGCGCTCGCCACCCAGGCCGCCCACCCGCACCTGGTGGCCAGCGACCGCGGCTGCGTGGTCAACGTGGCCTCGCGGACGTTCTTCACCGGCAGCCCGGGACAGCTGGCCTACGTGGCGAGCAAGGGCGCCGTCCTGGGCATGACGCGGGTGCTGGCCAAGGAGCTGGGGCCGCACGGCGTCACCGTCAACGCGGTCATGCCGGGGCAGGTCGCCACCCCGGGGACCGAGCAGTACAACTCCGAGGAGGACTTCGACCGCACGATGGCCCAGCAGGCCATCCGGCGGCGGGTCCGGCCCGAGGACCTCGCCGGTCTCGTGTCGTTCCTGTGCGGGCCCGACGCCCGCATGGTCACCGGCCAGACGATCGTCTGCGACGGCGGCGGCTACCTGCACTGAGCGGGGGCGGCCATCCCCGCCCCCTCGGGCTCCTGTCGGCGCAGCCGTTCGACATGACGGAATGATCGGCGATCATTGGATCGCGCTGCGGGACGTCGGTTAGCGTTCGGTCCGGACGGTGCGCCCCGTCACAGCGTCGTGGGTCGCCGTCCGCCGAGAGGAGACCCCGTCCGATGCCGCACCGGCTCCGCACCACCGCCGTCCTGACCGGCGCCGTCCTGCTCGTCACGTCCTGCGGGGGCGGGGACGACGGCGACACGCCCCAGGCCACCGGGGAGGGCGGCCTCACCACGATCACGGTCGCCGACACCGCCGGCGCCCCGCTGAACTTCCTGACCTACGGGCAGCAGCAGGGCCACTTCGAGGACGCCGGCCTCGAGCTGGACATCAGCGCCTCCACCGGCGGCGCCACCGTCATCCCGCAGCTGGTCCAGGGCGACCTGGACGTCGCCGGCTCCAACGTGGTGTCGGTCCTCGTCGCGGCCGAGCAGGGTCTGCCGCTGCGCATGGTCGCCGGCGGCACCAGCACGTCGGAGGACCCCGAGCAGGACTTCTCGGCGCTCATGGTGCCCGCCGGCAGCCCGGTCACCGGGATCGGCGACCTCGAGGGTCAGCGCATCGCGGTCAACACCCTGCGCAACATCAACGACATCGTCCTGGGCTCGATGCTCGAGGAGGCCGGGCTGGCCTACGACAGCGTCGAGTTCGTCGAGCTGCCCTTCCCGGACATGGCCGCGGCCGTGCTGAACGGCGACGTGGCGGCCGCGATGGTCATCGAGCCCTTCGTGACCGCGGCCGAGCAGCAGGGCCTGCAGATCGTCGGGCGCCCGTACTCCGACCTGCGGCCGGGGCTCCAGATCGGCACCTACGTGATGAGCGCCCAGGCGGTCCAGGAGCGCCCGGAGGTGGCCGAGGCCTTCCTCGCGGGCGTGCAGGCCACCGCCGACGACATCCGCGAGGACCCGGAGGCCTTCCGCGCGGCCCTCACCGAGATCAGCGACACCCCGCCGGAGCTGGCCGAGAAGGTGCGGATCAACCTCTGGCAGGGGGCCACCGACACGGAGTCCCTGGAGCTGATCCAGGGCCTCATGGTCGAGTACGGCCTCATCGAGGCGCCGGTCGACCTCGACGAGATCGTGGTCGGGTGACCGGGGTGAGCACGCGTCGGATCGAGACCCAGGTCGCCGTCGTCGGCGGCGGGCCGGTCGGGATGGGCCTGGCGATCGCGCTGGGCCAGCGCGGCATCCGGTGCGCCGTCCTCGAGCGTCGCGCCGAGCCGCAGCCGGTGCCGAAGGGCCAGAACCTCACCCAGCGGACGATGGAGCACATGCGGGCGTGGGGGGTCGAGGACCGCGTCCGGGCCGGCCGCCTCATCCCCGCGGGCCAGGCGATCGGCGGCATCACCGCCTACGGGTCGCTGCTCGGCGAGTACTCCTACGAGTGGCACCGGCGCGCCGCCGTCCGCCGGTTCTACGCGGCCGACAACGAGCGCCTCCCGCAGTACGCCACCGAGCGGGCGCTGCGGGCCCGCGTCGCGGAGCTGCCCACCGTGTCGGTGCACTACGACTGGCGCGCGGAGGACGTGACGCAGGACGACGCGGGCGTCGTCGTCCGTGCCCGCGGGGCGTCGGGCGAGGTGCTGGAGGTCGCCGCCGAGCACGTGGTCGGCTGCGACGGCAGCCGGTCGACGGTCCGGGAGGCCGCCGGGATCACCCAGACCGGGACCGACCACGAGCAGATGATGGTCCTGCTCGTCTTCCGGTCCGCGCAGCTCGACGGGCTGCTCGAGCGGTTCCCGGGCACCTCCTACTTCAACGTCCTGAACCCGGAGCTCGAGGGCTACTGGCAGTTCCTGGGCCGCGTCGACGCGCGGGAGACGTGGTTCTTCCACGCGCCGGTCGACCGCGCGGTCGCCGACCCCACCACCGACTTCCGGCCGCTGGTCTGGCGGACCGTCGGTACGGAGTTCGACGTCGAGGTGCAGCACGTCGGGTTCTGGGACATGCGGTTCGCGCTCGCCGACCGGTACCGCGCGGGCCGGGTGTTCATCGCCGGCGACGCCGCGCACAGCCACCCGCCCTACGGCGGCTACGGCATCAACACCGGCTTCGAGGACGCCGCCAACCTCGCCTGGAAGCTCGGGGCCACGCTCGAGGGCTGGGCGGGTCCCGGCCTGCTCGACTCCTACGACGCCGAGCGGCGGCCGGTCTTCGCGTCGACGCGGGACGACTTCATCGCCCGGTCCATCGAGGTCGACCGGGAGTTCCTCGCCTCCCACGATCCCGCCACCGACCGGCCCGGCTTCGAGGCGGCGTGGGAGGCACGCGCGACGGGCGCGCCCGCGGAGGTCGACGCGTACGAGCCCCACTACGAGGGCTCCCCCGTCGTCGCCGGGGACGGCACCGGCAGTCCCAGCGCCCAGGGCGGCCACCAGACCCGCGCCCGTCCCGGGCACCACCTGGCGGCCCAGCCGGAGGGGACGGGCACCGACCTGTTCGACCGGCTGACCGACGGCTCCTTCGTGCTCCTCCGCGGCGCACCGGAGCAGGACGGGCTCGTCGCCGCCGCGGAGCGCGCCGCGGTCCCGCTGCGGGTCGTGGACGTCGACCGGGCGGTCCGCGACGCCTACGGCGCCGACCTCGTGCTGGTCCGGCCCGACCAGTACGTCGCCTGGGCCGGGGACCGGTGCGACGACCCCGACGGCGTGGTCGCCACCGTGACCGGTCGCGCCAGGCGCTGACCGGCACCCCCGGGGGGGGGGGGGGGGGGGGGGGGGGGGGGGGGGGGGGGGGGGGGGGGGGGGGGGGGGGGGGGGGGGGGGGGGGGGGGCTGCGGGCCGCGGCCCCGCCCCCCCCGGCCGCCCGGCGGGCCCCCCCCCCCCCCCCCCCCCCCCCCCCCCCCCCCCCCCCCCCCCCCCCCCCCCCCGCGGCGCCCCCCCCCCCCCCCCCCCCCCCCTGGGGTGCCACGACCGCCGCCCCTCGGGGCCCCCGACCGGGCGGGCCGAGCGGAGCGGGGTCAGCGGGGCAGGCCGAGCGCGCGGGCGACCAGGTTGCGCTGGATGTCGTTGGTCCCGCCCGAGACCACCATCATGATCGACAGCCGCAGGGACTCCTCGAACGTCTGCGGCGCCCCCGCGTTGGGACCGTCGGCCAGCGCCGCGGCGGGGCCCAGCAGGCCGAGCACGGCCTCGCCGAAGTCCTCCTCGAGCTCACTGCCGATGATCTTGGCCATCGCGGCGGCCGCCGGGTCGCTGCCGGCCCCCAGTGCACGCCGCGTGCTGGACGCCACCAGGGCCCGGGCCGCCTGCAGCCGGACCGCGAGCCCGGTGAGGGTGGCCCGCGCCGCGGAGCCGCGCTCGCCGGCCACCGCGGGGTCGGCCCGCAGGACGCCGAGCAGGTCGTCGAACAGCCGCAGCAGGCGGGCCGTCCCCGACGCGATGTGGATGCGCTCGTGCGCCAGCGCCTCGGTGAGCACCCGCCAGCCCGCGCCCGGCTCGCCGACCCGGGCGGAGTCCGGCACCCGGACCTCGTCGAGGAACGTGGTGCAGGAGATCTCCCCGCCCAGGGAACGGTGCTCCTGGATGCTCCAGCCGGGCAGCCCGACCGGGAAGCAGAACACCGTGATGCCCGCGTGCGCCCGGGCCTCGGGATCGGTGCGCGCGGCCAGCCAGACCCACTCGGCCCGGTGGGCGCCGGTGCCCCACATCTTCTGACCGTCGACCACCCAGTCCCCGCCGTCCCGGCGCGCGGTGGTGCGCAGGTGGGCGAGGTCCGAGCCGGTCTCGGGTTCGGAGTAGCCCAGGTAGAACGGCATCCGGCCCCGGCTGATCAGGGGCAGGAACCGCTGCTTCTGCTCCGGCGTCCCGTGCGCGGCGATCGACGGGCCGAGCATCGCCGCGGCCACCCGCGCGCCCCGCGCCAGGCCGGCGTAGGTGAGCTCCTCCCCGATCGCGACCTGCTCGGCCGGGCCCGCCGCCCGGCCGCCGAACTCCCGGGGCAGGCCGGGTGCCAGGTAGCCGGCGTCCCCCAGCAGGTCCAGCAGCGCGGGGTCCTCCCCCGTCAGCCCGTCCGGCACCCGCTCGGCGATGAACGCACGCACCTCGGCGCGGGCGGCCTCGGCCTGCTCCCCCAGGTCCAGCGGCGGCAGCCCGGCACCGGAGGCCAGCAGCACGTCGGCCGGCTCCCCGCCGACGGCCGGCAGGGCGGCGAGCCGGGCGACGTCGGCGTGCACGCGGCGGAACAGCCAGGGCGCCTCGTGCTCCTCGAAGTAGCCGACCGCGGCGAGGGTGTGGTGCGCGCCGAACTGCACGCGGGCCGCGGTGGCCGTGGCGTGCGCGACGGCGAGCTCGGCGGCCAGCACCCAGGTCGGGTCCCCGGCCAGGCCCAGGCGCACCGCCTCCTCGGCCAGCGCCGCGAAGGCGGCTGCGTCGATGGCGCCGTCCACGCACCGGTGCGAGACCGCCTGGAAGGCACCGATCGGCCTGCCGAACTGGTGCCGGAGGCCGGCGTGCGCGAGCGCCAGCTCCGCCGAGCGCCCGGCCGCGCCGTACGCGCGGGCGGCCAGCGCCAGCCGCAGCACCGTCCGGGCCGCCTCCGCCTCGGCGGCGGTCACCGGCACGGCCACCCCGCCGGGGGCCAGGTCGACGTCGGACCACGCCGGCGCCGGCGTCCCCTCGGTGGGGCGGACGGCGGCGATCGGCACCAGCCGGGCCTCGCCGTCGGCTGCCGGGACCAGCAGGACGTGCGTCGCGGCCGTCGCGGCCTCGACGAACCGCACGGTGCCCGTCGCCGACTCCGCGGCCGCGACCACCGGGCGGACCCGCCCCTCGGCGACGTCGGCGGCCAGGTCGGCCCCGAGGAGTCGGGTGGCGACGTAGACGTCGGCCAGCGGCAACGGGCAGGCCAGCCGGCCCAGCTCACCGGTGAGCGCGAGCAGCGCGTCGAGGGCCCCCTCGCCGCCGAGCTCGGTCCAGCCCTGCCGGACGGCGACGTCCCAGGCGGCCCGCAGCGCGGCGTCCCCGGCGTCCGGGCGCCCCGCGGCCTGCGGGGCGTCCCAGGCTCGCTGCAGCGCGCCGGCGACGGTGGCCCGCAGGTCCGCGAGCTCCTCGACGGCGAGCGCCGTCATGCCCCCTGCGGTCCCTTCCAGCGGCTGAACACCGTGCGCGCGTTGTGCTCGAAGACGGCCGCGCGGTCGGCGTCGGTCAGCGTGTCGATCCCCTCGATGACCGGCTTGAGGTCGTCGAAGGGCCGCCCGGTGTCCGGGTCGGTCACCGAGCCACTGCCCGGCCGCTCGGTGCCGAACAGGCAGCGGTCGGGGCCGACGGTGGCGAACAGGTAGGCCAGCGACGCCTGGTCGTACAGGACCGTGTCGAACCACAGCCGCCGCAGGGAGACCTCGAACCGCTCCTCCAGGACGTCCCTGCCCAGGCCGGGCGCCTGGCGGGCGGCCTTCCAGCGGCCGATCTGGTACGGGATCGACCCGCCGCCGTGCCCGACGATGATCTTGAGGTCGGGGAAGTCGAGCAGCGTCCGGGAGCGCATCAGCGAGAGGACGGCGATCGACTCCTCGGTGATGAAGTGGTCGCTGTAGACCTCGCGGCCGTTGTAGCAGCCCGCGGAGTGGATCAGCGCCGGGACGTCGAACTCGACCAGCTTCTCCCACAGCGGGTACCAGAACTCGTCGCCGAGGGTTGGGGTGTCCCCGCCGGTGCCCTCGTACGGGTCGGGGTTGAGGCTCACGCCGATGAAGCCGAGGTCCTCCACGGCGCGGGTCAGCTCGTCGAAGCAGGACTCCACCGGCGCCCCGGCGCACAGGGGGAGCCCGGCCACCCCGGCCAGCCGGTCGGGGTGCAGCGCCACGGAGCGGGCGATGACGTCGTTGTTGGCGCGGATCCAGCGGTGCACGATCTCGGCCGGCTTGGCCGAGTGCATTTGCTGGAACGGCCGCGGCGAGATGAACTGCACGTCGGTGCCGACGCCGTCCATGATCGCCACGTTGCCCGCCGCCGCCTGGGCGAGGGACTCGTCGGTGGTCTTCGGCGGGTCCTGGTGGTAACCCCCGCTGCCGAGCAGCTGGGCCCGGTAGGCGTAGAACACCTCGGGCGCGACGACGTGGGCGTGGGCGTCGATGATCACGAGCTCTCCTCGGTCACGTAGGCGATGACCTCGCACTGGACGTGGAAGGCCGGCGGCAGGTCACCGGGGACGGTGTGCCGCGCGGGGCGGGCGGCGGGGTCGGGGAACATCGCGAGCCAGTGCTCGTCGATGGCGGCGCGCGCCGAGCGGTCGCGCACGTGGAAGGTCAGCTTGGCGACGTGGTCGGTGGTCGCACCGCCGGCCGCGAGCACCCGCCGCAGGTTGGCGAAGACCAGCGCCACCTGGGCGGCGACGTCGTCGGGGAGCTCGCCGGTGGCGGGGTCCTGGCCGAGGATGCTGCTGGAGACCAGCAGCGGCCCCACCCGGCTCGCCATCGGGATGGGGACGCCGCCGTGGTGCAGGCCCTCGACCTCGACCGACCGTCTCACCGCGCGCCTCCCGGCAGGCCGAACAGCTCCAGCGTGGTCGCACCGGCGCGCAGCTGGTCCATCGCGTCGGCCTCCTTGCGCTCCCGCGCCTCCCCGGCGGCGACGGCCGCCTCGGCGGCGTCCGCCGGGACGACGACCACCCCGTCGGCGTCACCGACGACGAGGTCACCGGGCGAGACCAGGACGTCGCCCAGCCGCAGCCGGCCGCCGATCGCGCCGGGCCGCAGCGGGTCCTTGAGCGTGCCGCGGATGCAGGTGCCGGTGCTGAACACCGGGAAGCCGAGCCGCTGCATCTGCACCGCGTCGCGCACGCAGCCGCTGATGACCAGGCCGGCGAGGCCGCGCGCCTGGGCGGCGGTGGCCATGACCTCGCCCCAGTAGCCGAAGTCCTCCCCCGTCCCGACCTCGACGACCAGCACCTCGCCCGGGGCGGCGCTGTAGAGGGCACGGTGCAGCCACAGGTTGTCGCCGTCGGGGCAGAGCACGGTCGCGGCGGGGCCGGCGACCGGCGGCTGCTCCCGGTACAGGGCGCTGATCGACGACGGCAGCGCGCCGACGCGGCCGGCGGCCTCGTGCACGGTGGAGGCGCCCAGGTGCGCCGCCCGCGGGACCAGGTCCGCGCTCCAGGCGCTCACCGGTCCCCGCTCGCGCGCTGCAGCTCGTGGTACCCCTGCGCGGCCCGGGCGTCGCGCAGGCTGCTGCCGGCGAGCGCGGCGGCGAGGATGGCGCCCTCGCGCTCCTCGATCTCCCGGGCGACGGCGAGCACCTCCTGCTCGTACTCGACCGGGATCACGACCACGCCGTCGTCGTCGCCGACCAGCAGGTCTCCGGCGCGGACGCGGATGCCCGCGACGCTGACCGGGGTCCCGACGTCGGAGACGGTCACGCGGTCCTTGCCGGTGCGCATGAACCAGCCCCGGCTGTAGACGGGGTAGCCGATGTCGCGGGCGCGGTGCACGTCGCGGCAGACGCCGTCGATGACCGTGCCGGCCACGCCGCGGGAGGAGGCGACCGCGGTGAGGATGTCCCCCCACACGGTGCAGTCCTCGCGGCCGCCGTTGTCGATCACCACGACGTCCCCCGGCGGGACGTCGTCGATGAAGTCGCCGACGGTGCCCGGCGGTCGGCCGGTGGCCACGTACCGGACCGTGAAGGCGCGGCCGAGCAGTCGCTGCCCGGGGGCCAGGGGCTTGACGCCCTGGCAGGCGGTGGGCAGGGCCAGGCGGTCCATGGCGTCGGACAGCGCGGCGGTGGGCAGCCCGGCGAACTCGGTGGCGGGCAGCAGCTCGCTCATGGGGTGGGGCGCTCCTGGGGGCAGGTCACTGGGGGCTGGGGAACTGCGAGTCGTGCATGACGTCGACGACGGAGCGCCCGGAGCGCACCGCGGCGACCATGTCCCGCTCGCGGGCGGCGATCCGCTCGGCGAGCTCGACCACCTGCTCGGCGAGGTCGGCGGGGACGACCACGGCGCCGCAGACGTCGGCGACGAGCAGGTCGCCGGTCCGTGCGGGGACGCCGCAGACGGTGATCTCCTCGTCCATGCCGAGCTGCACGATGCGGCCGCGGGCACTGGTGGGGACGACGGCCTTCCCGAACACCGGCAGACCGAGCTGCTCGCTCTCCCCGATGTCGCGGCAGGCGCCGTCGATGACGATCCCGGCGATCCCGACCTGGGTGGCGGCGGTGCTCAGGATGCCGCCCCAGGAGGAGACGTCGGTGCGGCCGCCGGCGTCGACGAGGACGACGTCCCCGCGCTCGGCGGTCTCGATCAGCTGGGTGCCGAGGTGGACCGTGGGCCCGGACCCGGGCTCCCGGGGCCCGACCCGCAGGGTCCGGACGCGGCCGACGACCACCCGGGGCACCGGCCACAACGGCCGCACCCCGGAGAGGACCCCCGCGCGCCCGTAGCCGTCGAGGGCGTCGGACAGCGCGCAGGTGTCGAGGGCCGCCAGCCGGGCCGGCAGCGAGGCCGGCCCGGCCGGCGAGCCGCTCATCAGACCAGCTGACGGACGACGCTGGCCGCGACGCACGCCGGCTTCGGCGAGCCCTCGACCTCGAAGGTCACCGTGGTCAGCACCTGGATGCCGCCCTTGATGTCGGTCACCTCGTCGATGACGGCCTTGGCGCGCAGCTTGGCGCCCACCGGCACCGGGGAGGGGAAGCGCACCTTCTCGAGGCCGTAGTTCACGCCCATGGTGAAGCCGGTGAACGCGTACAGCTGCGGCAGGAAGCGCGGGATCAGCGACAGGGTCAGGAAGCCGTGCGCGATCGGGCCGCCGAAGGGGCTCTCCTTCTTGGCGCGCTCCACGTCGACGTGGATCCACTGGTGGTCACCGGTGGCGTCGGCGAAGAGGTTGACCATCTCCTGGGTGATCTCGACCCAGTCGGTGGGGCCGACCTCCTGGCCGACCAGGCTCTTGACGCCCTCGATGCCGTCAGCGGTGATGGGGGTGGTCATGGGGTTCTCCTCGCTCGGTGGGGGCTGCTGTGAGGGGACTGCTACTGGGCGGACTCGGCCATGCGCCGAGCCCAGGACAGGTCGGCCTTGCCGGACGGGCTGCGCTTGAGCTCGTCGACGACGACCAGTTCGCGGGGCCGCTTGTGGTCGGCCAGCCGCTCGCCGACGTGGTCGCGGGCCTCGGCGTCGGTGAGCTGCGCACCGGGGCGCAGCGCGACGACGGCGACGATCCGCGAGCCCCACCGGGGGTCGGGGGCGCCGACGACCATGGCGTCCCGGACGGCCGGGTGGGTGAGCAACACCTGCTCGACCTCCTCGGCGAAGACCTTCTCGCCGCCGGTGTTGATCACCCGGCTCCCGCGGCCGTGGAAGACCACGGTGCCGTCGGCCTCGAGGCTGGCCATGTCGCCGGGGACGACCCAGCGCCGCCCGCCGATCTCGCGGAAGGTCTTCGCCGTCGCCTCGTCGTCGCCCTGGTAGCGGATGTGCTCGTCGACCGGCGCGGCCATCAGCCCGATCTCGCCGGAGCCCGGCGCCACGGGCCGGCCCGCGTCGTCGATGACCTGCGCGCCCGGGAAGAGCCGGAAGCGCGCGGTCTCGGTGGGGTCGCCGCGGCGGGTCTCCTGGACGGCGTAGGGCCCGCCCTCCGAGGAGGCGACCAGGTCGCGGCAGACCATGTCGGGGGCGTGCCGCAGCAGCCGCTCCTTGACGTCCGCGCTCCAGGTCACCCCCACGCTGATCATCAGCTTCAGGCCGGACAGGTCGTGGGGACGGCCGGCCGCCTCGGCGGCGTCCAGCGCGTCGGCCAGCGGCCGGGCGAAGACGTCGCCGACGATCGAGACGGTGTCGACCCCCTCCCGCTGCACGGTGGCCGCCAGCTCGTCGGGGTCGTAGGACCGCGACGCCAGGTAGACCACCCGACCGCCGGCCAGCAGGGCGCCCAGCGTGGTGTACATGCCGGTCGCGTGCATGAGCGGCGGCGCCGGCAGGCACACCATCGCGTCCCGGTCGAGACCGAGCCGCTCCAGCGCGGCCCGCAGCTCGTCGAGCGACTGCGGGACCGGCTCGCCGAGCAGCAGCAGGCCGTTGGCGCACACCGTGGCGAACAGGCCGGAGTGCCGGGAGAGCACGCCCTTGGGCCGCCCCGTGGTGCCGCCGGTGTACATCAGCCAGTGGTCGTTGCCGCGCTGGGTGCGCGGCGCCGGCTCGGCCGCGGCCACCGCCTGCTCGTAGTCGGCGGCCCACTCCGGCACGTCGTCCGGACCGCCGACCTGGACCAGTGCGCGCAGCCGCGGGAGGGACGGCCGCGCCTCGCCGAAGCGCTCGGCCAGGGCGGCGTCGAAGACGACCGCCTCGGCCTGCGCGTCCTCCAGCAGGCCGACGATCTCGTCCCGCCGGTACCGGTAGTTGACGTTCAGCGGCACCGCGCGCAGCTTCAGGATCGCGTAGACGCTCTCGAGGTACTCGATGCCGTTGTAGAGGGCGACCGCCACCCGCGACTCCGGGCCGATGCCCTGCGCGGCCAGGTGGCCGGCCAGCCGGGCGGCCCGCTCGTCGAGCTCGGCCCAGGTGCGGGTGCGCTCGCCGTGGCTGACCGCCAGCCGGTCGCGCCGCAGGTCCCCGACCGTCTCCAGGACGGTCGCCAGGCTCTCCTTCACGCCCCGTTCCCGGAACCGTCGAGGCCGAGCAGCCGGGCCGCGTTCTCCTTCATGATCTTCGGTCGCACCTCGTCCTTGATCGCGATCGAGTCGAAGTCCTTCATCCACCGCTCGGGCGTGATGACCGGGAAGTCGGAGCCGAAGAGCACCTTGTTCTTCAGCAGCGAGTTGGCGTACTGCACCAGCTGCGGCGGGAAGTACTTCGGCGACCAGCCGGACAGGTCGATGTAGACCTGCGGCTTGTGCGTGGCCACCGACAGCGCCTCGTCCTGCCACGGGAAGGAGGGGTGGGCCAGGATGATCTTCATGTCGGGGAAGTCGACGGCGACGTCGTCGACGTGCATCGGGTTGGAGTACTTCAACCGGATGCCACCGCCGGCGCGCTGGCCGGCGCCCACACCGGTCTGGCCGGTGTGGAACAGCGCCACCAGGTTGTGCTCGGCGATGACCTCGTAGAGCGGGTAGGCCATCCGGTCGTTCGGGAAGAACGCCTGGGTGTTGGGGTGGAACTTGAAGCCCTTCACCCCGTACTCGGTGACCAGCCGGCGGGCCGCGCGCACCCCGGCCGCGCCGCGGGCGGGGTCGATGCTGCCGAACGGGATCAACACGTCGCCGTGCTCGGCGGCGAGCTCGGCGACCTCCTCGTTGGTGGGCACCGGGTCCTCGCCGGTCTGCGACACGCTGTCGACGCCGAACACGACCGCGGCCATCTTGCGCTCGCGGTAGTAGTCGGCCACCTCCGGGACCGAGTACTGCGGCATCTTGCCGATGCCGAAGTACTCGCCCATGTCCTCGGCGTCCGCGGTGTACGCGGCGCCCTTCACCGACTTGTGCACGTGGGTGTGCACGTCGATGGCGACGATGCCGTCCAGGTCGATCCCCATGCCGGTCACTTCCCCTCGGGCTGGCCGGGGACGGTGTCCGGCTTGAAGGGCTGCAGGCGCGGGGCGAAGGTCGTCGGGAAGGCCTCGGCCAGCGCGTCGGCGCTCCAGCCGCCCTCGCGGACCTCGACGGCGACCTCGGTCGGGTGCGACCAGATCGCGATCCGGTCACCGCCGGCGCCGATGGCCTGGCCGGTGACGCCGGCGGCCTCGTCGGAGGCGAGGAAGACCACGAGCCCGGCGACGTCGTCGGGGGTGCCCAGGCCGCTGGCGCGGACGTCGGCCGGCAACTGCTCGCCGCGGTCGGCCATCTCCACCAGCTCGGCCATGCCCGGGATGGTGGCGACCATGCGGGTCAGGGCGACGGGGATGACGGCGTTGACCGTGGTGCCGCTGCGCTCCAGCTCGGCGGCCCAGGTGCGGACCAGGCCGACGATGCCGGCCTTGGAGGCGGTGTAGCCGGTCTGGCCGAAGCTGGCGCGCTGACCGGCCGGGGAGCCGATGAGGATGAGCCGGCCGTTGCCGCCCTGCTCCTTGAACTGCCTGGCCGCGGCCCGGCCACAGGTGAAGGTGCCGCGCAGGTGGGTCTCGACCACGAGGTCGAAGTCCTCGTCGGCCATCTTCAGCAGCGTGCGGTCCCGGAGGACGCCGGCGTTGGTGACCATGACGTCCAGCCGGCCGAACTCCTCGACCGCCTTGGCCACGAGGGCGTCGGCCGCCTCGGTGGAGCCGATGGCCGAGCCCTCGGCGACGGCGGAGCCACCCGCGTCCTGGATGGCCTTGACGGTCTCCTCGGCGAGCTCGACGTCGAGGTCGTTGACCACGACGGCGGCACCGGCCGCGGCGAGCGCCTTGGCGTAGGCCTGGCCGAGGCCGCGACCGGCCCCGGTGACGACGGCGACCTTGCCGTTCAGCTGCATGGGAGTCCTCTCGAGAGCGTGGCACGGTGGCGCACGGGTGACCGGGCGGCACGCGCCGGGCACCTGCCGCCTCCGGCAAGTTATTCACTTTCGTGGCGGACGTCAACGCGCGGTCGCAGAAAGCGGAAGGCGCGCCGGACCGGCCCGCGGAGCGCTCAGCCGCGGTCGGCGTCGGCGCCGCCGAGACGCTCCACGAGGCCGGCGGCGATGGCGGCCGCGCCGTGCTCGTAGCGGGTCCGCAGCCGCAGGGCGACGTGCTCGGCGCGGACGGCCGGCCAGTCGGCGGGCAGGTACTCCACCGGCAGGCCGGGGTCGTGGCGGCCCAGCAGCGTCCACTCACCGAGCAGCCACAACTGGCGGGCGAGGTCGTCGGGCGCGTCGGGCAGGGGGTCGGGCCGGTCCCACCGGGCGAGGAACTGCTCGTAGCCCCGGGCGATGGTGGCGACGTCCCAGGCGTCGTCGATGAGGTCGGGCACCTGGGTGGGCGCGGCGACGGAGGCGCGGAAGACCTTGAGGTGGTCCAGGACGTCGAGCTTGCGCACCAGGGCCTCGACGTCGACCTGGCGGGGGGCCACCCACAGGCCGTTCTGCAGCATGCCGAAGCCGGCCCACTGCAGGCGGGACCGCAGCAGGTGCCGGTCGGCCCGGCGGCTCTCGGGGAGGGAGAAGCCGAGCAGCGTCCACTGCCCGTCCCAGGTCCGGTTCACCGGCGAGCGCCAGGCGCGCTCGCCGCCCTCGGCCAGCTCGGCACGGGCCCGCGGCGTCGGCGACAGGAAGATGCGCTTGCCGCGGCGGTGCCGCTCGAGGGTGCCGCGGCGCAGCATGCGGCTCACGGTGGACCGCGCGGCGTGCTCGCCGACGCCGACGCGGGCGAGGGCGTCGATGAGACCGAGGGTCGGGACGGCGAGACCGGGCTCGGTCAGGTGGACGCCGCAGAACATGAGCACGTGCGTCTGCGGGCGCACGGGGGCCGGCGCGAGGGGGTCGGTCCCGCCCAGGCCGGGGAGCGCCTCGTGGACGTCGGACGCGAGGTCGTCGTCACCGGGCGGCGTCTGCGCCACGGTGGTCACGGCGCCGGGCTCCCCGACGCCGGTGCGGACGCGCTCCTCATCGTGCACTCCTGCCGTTGCGGGACGGTGTGCGCGGAGGATGGCGGCCGCGCCGGTCGACCCCGCCTCCCGCGGGGCGGCACGCCCGTCCCAACCTCCGCGACGGTGGAGAACAAGATACGCAGGATCGTGACGGCCGCCAGTAGTGTGCCTCTCATGGAGGAGAATCTGGCCACGGTCCTCGAGACGGTGGCCGACCAGCTGGGCGACGCGGTGGCCGTCGTGCACGGCGACCGGGTCCGCACCTGGGCCGAGCTGGACGACCGCGCCGCCCGGCTCGCCGCCGCCCTCGCCGCCCGCGGCGTGACCGCCGGCGACCGGGTCGGCATCGGCCTGTGGAGCAGCCCCGAGTACGTCGAGGCGGTCCTCGCCGCCTGCAAGGTCGGCGCGGTGCCCTTCAACGTCAACTACCGCTACCGCGCCACGGAACTCCGCCACGTGCTGGCCGACGCCGACGCGGCGGCGCTGGTCTTCGACGGGTCGACCGCCGCCGTGGTCGCCGAGGTCGCGCCCGGGCTGCCGGCCCTGGTGCGCGTCGGCCCGGCCGCCGAGGACGCCGGCGCCGTGGGCGAGGACCTCGAGCAGCTCCTCGCCGGCACCGCCGCGCTCCCCCGCACCTCCCGGCCCGACGGTGACTGGCTGCTCTACACCGGCGGGACCACCGGCCTGCCCAAGGGCGTCCTCACCCGACAGTCGACGGTCTTCTCGGTCAGCTGCGTGCCCAACGGGTTCGCGAAGTTCGGCATCCCGGCGCCCCGGACCCTCGAGGAGCTCGCCCGGCGCGCCCGCGAGTCGCGCGCCGAGCCCGACCGGCTGGTCACCTGCACGCCGACGCCGCTCATGCACGGCACCGGCATCTACACGACCCTCGGCACGCTGGTCGCCGGCGGCCGCATCGTCTTCCCGGCCTCGCGCTCCTTCGACCCCGACGAGCTGGCCGGCGCCGTGGCCCGGCACCGGGTCACCGACGTCGTCATCGTGGGTGACGTCTTCGCCGGGCCGCTGGTCACCGCCCTCGAAGCCGCGGCCGAGGCCGGGCGCCCGTACGACCTGTCCAGCCTGCGCCGGGTGGTCTCGGTCGGCGCCGTGTTCAGCGCGGAGAACAAGGAGGCCCTGCTGCGGCACGCCGACGTGGACATCACCGACGTCGTCGTGGCCTCCGAGGGCGGGCCGTACGCCCTGTCCCTCACCCGCCGCGGCGAGGTGAGCCCCACGTCGCGGTTCGTCCTCGCACCCGGCGCCCGGCTCCTCGACGACGACGGCCGGGACGTCGTCCCGGGCTCGGGCCGGGTGGGCGTGCTGGCCGCCCCCGCGCCACCGGAGGTGCACTACGCCGGAGACGCCGCGGCCAGCAGCGGCACGTTCCGGGTCGTCGACGGCGTGCGGTACTCCGTGCCGGGCGACCTCGCGCGGCTGGAGGCCGACGGCTCCCTGGTCTTCCAGGGCCGCGGCAGCCGGGTGGTCAACACCGGCGGCGAGAAGGTCCAGCCCGAGGAGGTGGAGCAGGTGCTCGTGCGCCACCCCGCCGTCCGTGACGCGATCGTGGTCGGCGTCCCCGACGCGCGCTTCGGCCAGCGGATCACCGCCGTGGTGGCGCTGGAGGAGGGCGCCGAGCCGACCGCCGAGGAGCTGCGGGCCGCCGTCGGTGCGGAGCTGGCCGACTACAAGCGGCCGCGCGAGGTCGTCTTCGTGTCGGAGGTGCGCCGCTCCCCCGCCGGGAAGGCGGACCTGCGCTGGGCCGGGCGGGTGGCGCGCGGCGAGGAGTGAGCGCGCTACCCGCGGGTAACCTCCGTGGCCATGTCGCTCGCGCAGCCGCCGGACGCCGACACCGCGTCCGACGTCCCGACGTTCGAGTCGACCGACCCGGCCTCGGGTGCGGTCGTCGGCGTCTTCCCCGTGCACGACGCGGCCACGGTCCGCGCCGCGGTCGAGCGGGCCCGCCCCGCCGCGGCGCAGTGGGCCGGCCTCGGTTTCGACGGCCGCCGGCGGCGGCTGGCCGCCTACCGCGGCCACCTCGCCCGGCGGGTGCACGAGCTGGCCGACCTGGTGCACCGGGAGAACGGCAAGCCGCACGCCGACGCGATCCTCGAGATCGCCCTCGCCGTCGACCACCTGGCGTGGGCCGGCGGGCACGCGCGGAAGGTGCTCGGTCCCCGCCGGGTCAACCCGGGGCTGCTCGCGGTCAACCACGCCGCCACCGTCGAGTACCAGCCGCTCGGCGTGGTCGGCGTGATCGGGCCGTGGAACTACCCCGTGTTCACGCCGATGGGCTCGATCGCCTACGCGCTGGCCGCGGGCAACGCCGTGGTCTTCAAGCCCTCGGAGCACACCCCCGCCGTCGGCGCGTGGCTGGCCGCCGCGTGGCGGGCCGCCGTCCCGGACGCCGCCGACGTCCTGCAGGTCGTCACCGGCCTCGGGGAGACCGGCGCGGCGCTGTGCCGGGCCGGGGTCGGCAAGCTCGCCTTCACCGGCTCGGCCCCGACCGGCCGGAAGGTGATGGCCGCCTGCGCCGAGACCCTCACCCCGGTGCTCATGGAGCTCGGCGGCAAGGACGCGATGATCGTCGACGACGACGCCGACGTGGCCGCCGCCGCCGACGCCGCCGTCTGGGGCGCGATGAGCAACGCCGGGCAGACGTGCATCGGCATCGAGCGGGTCTACGCCACCGAGCGGGTGTACGACGCCTTCGTCGCCGAGGTCGACGCCACGGTGCGCGCCCTGCGCCCGGGGTCGGACGACGCCGCCGCGTACGGGCCGATGACGATGCCGACCCAGGCCGACGTCGTCCGCCGGCACGTGGCCGACGCCGTCGCCGCCGGAGGGCGGGTGCTCGCCGGCGGGACGGTCGACGGCCGGTACGTCGCGCCGACGGTCCTGGTCGACGTCCCCGAGACGTCGATGGCGGTGTGCGAGGAGACCTTCGGCCCGACCATGACCATCACCCGCGTGCGCGACGCCGAGGAGGCGCTGGAACGCGCCAACGCCAACGCCCACGGCCTGGCCGGCGCGGTGTTCTCCCGGTCGCGGGCGCGCGCGATGGACCTCGCCCGCCGGATGCGCACCGGCATGACCTCGGTGAACTCGGTGCTCACCTTCGCCTCGGTGCCGGCCCTGCCCTTCGGTGGCGTGGGCGAGAGCGGCTTCGGGCGGATCCACGGTGAGGACGGGCTCAAGGAGTTCACCCGGGCCAAGGCGATCACCCGCCAGCGCGTGCCGTTGCCGGTGGACCTGATGAGCTTCGGGCGGCCGGCCGCGGCCGCCGACGCGCTGGCCCGGGTCATGGGGCTGGTGCACGGACGCCACCGGTGAGGGGCCGGGTCAGCCACACCGCCCCCTCGACGGAGGAGGACGGCGGGGCCTTCGACGTCGTCGTCGTGGGGGCCGGCTCGGCCGGCTGCACGCTGGCCGGGCGGCTCACCGAGGACCCGTCGCTGCGGGTGCTGCTGCTCGAGGCGGGGGGCTCCGACGACGTCCTCGAGGTGCGGGTCCCCGCGGCGCTGTACCGGAACTGGCGCACCCGGCGTGACTGGGGCTACACCACCGAGCCTCAGCCGGGCCTCGGCGGACGTCGGCTGTCCTGGCCGCGCGGCAAGCTGCTCGGCGGCTCGTCGTCGATCAACGCGATGATCTACGTGCGCGGGGGCCCGGCCGACTACGACGAGTGGGCCGCGCTCACCGGCGACGCGTCGTGGTCGTACGAGCACGTGCTCCCGCTGTTCCGGCGGTCGGAGGACAACGCCCGCGGCGCCGACCGGTTCCACGGCACGGGCGGTCCCCTGCGGGTGGAGGACCCCCGCTCCCCGCACCCGTGGTCGCGGGCCGCCGTCCAGGCCGCGGTCGCCGCCGGGTACCCGCGCAACGACGACTTCAACGGCGCCACGCAGGACGGCGCCGGCCTCTACCAGCTGACCCAGCGGCGGGGCCGGCGCTGGTCGGCCGCCGACGCCTACCTGCACCCGGCCACGGGCCGGCCGAACCTGACCGTCCGGACCGGCGCCCTCACCACCCGGGTGCTGGTCTCCGGCGGGCGGGCCACCGGCGTCGAGTACCGGCGCGGCGGCCGCGCGCACACCGCCTCCGCCGCCGAGGTGGTCCTCGCCGGCGGGGCGGTCAACTCCCCGCAGCTGCTGATGCTGTCGGGCATCGGCCCGGCCGCGCACCTGCGCGAGGTCGGCGTCGACGTCGTCCACGACCTGCCCGGGGTCGGCGGCGGACTGCAGGACCACCCGCTGGTGCCGGGCGTCTGGCGCACCCGCTCAGGCCGGTCGCTGCGGGGCGACGGGTCACCGTCGGGCTACGCGCGCTGGTTCGCCGCCCGCCGGGGCCCGCTGTCGTCCAACCTCGCCGAGGCGGGGCTGTTCGCCCGCTCGCGACCGGGCCTGGACGCCCCGGACCTGCAGTACCACTTCCTGCCGGTCGAGTTCTGGCCGCAGGCGGAGGTCGACCCCCACGTCGACGCGTTCACCGTCGCCACGGTGCTGGTGCGGGTGCACTCCCGCGGCACGGTGCGGCTGCGCTCGGCCGACCCGACGTGGGCGCCGGCGGTGGACCCGGGCCACCTCACCGACTCCCGCGACCTCGACGCCCTGGTGTGCGGCGTGGAGCGGGCCCGGGAGATCGCCGCGACCGGCCCCCTGTCCGCCGTCCTCGCCGAGGAGTGGTCGCCCGGGGCCCCGGTGCACGACCCGGACGGGCTGCGCCGCGCGGTGCGCGGCACCCTCGAGTCGTTGTCCCACCCGGTCTCCTCCTGCCGGATGGGCACCGACGACGACGCGGTGGTCGACCCGCGACTGCGGGTCCACGGCCTCGACGGGCTGCGCGTGGTCGACGCCTCGGTCATGCCGACGCTGGTGCGGGGCACCACCAACGCCCCGACGATCATGATCGCCGAGCGGGCGGCCGACCTGGTCGCCGGCCGCACCGTCGACCCGGCCCTCGCCGGGACCGCCTGACCCCTCGGAGAGGTCGGTCCCCGCCGCGGCAGGGACCGCCGACCCTGCCCCGGCCGGGCCCGCGGTGCTGCGATGGCCGTGCCCGGAGAACGGCGCGCTCGGCGGAGGCGCTCACCTCGGCGGCCTCCCCCGCACGCTGCCGGGCGACGGCTCGCGACGAGGGAGGACTGCCATGACCGCCACCGCCCCCACCCCGACCGCCGAGGGCACGACCTACACCCTCGAGGGACGCCTCCTGGAGGTCTGCACGTGTGACGCCATCTGCCCCTGCTGGGTCGGCGAGGACCCCGACGGGGGCGTCTGCGACTCCGCGCTGGCCTGGTACGTCGACTCGGGCACCGTGCGCGGGGTCGACGTCTCCGACCGCGCGCTGGCGTCGGTCACCCACATCCCCGGCAACGTCCTGGCCGGGAACTGGCGCGTCGCCCTCTACGTGGACGACCGCTGCACCGAGGAGCAGGAGAAGGCCCTCCTCGACGTGTTCACCGGGCAGCTCGGCGGTCCGATCGCCGACCTCGCCGCGCTGATCGGCGAGGTGGTCTCCGTGCAGCGGGCGCCCCTGACGTTCACCGTCGAGGAGGGCGCGGGGACGCTCCGGGTCGGGGACGTCGTGGAGGCCCAGCTGTCCCCCTTCCAGGGCGCCACGGGCCGCACGACCACGCTGACCGAGACGGTGTTCAGCACGATCCCCGGCTCCCCCGCCTGGCCCGGCAAGGCCACGGTCTACCGGCAGGCCGGGCGCATGCTCGGCCGCCCGGACATCGACATCTCGGGCAAGAACGCCCTCCAGGGCCACTTCCGGTTCACCGGCTGAGCAGGCGGCGTGACGACGGTGTCGCGGGCGGCGCCGGCCACGCGCCGCCTGCACGACCCCGCGCCGTTCCTGTGGGGCGTCGCGGGCGCGTGCTGGGCGGCCACCTCCGCACTCGTGCTCACCGGGGTGGCCGGGCACGACCACGCGCCGGTCGACGGCGGCTCGCCGTGGGCGGTGCAGGCGGCCGTGTTCCTGGCCGCCTGGACGGTGATGCTCGGCGCGATGATGCTGCCGACCCTCGTGCCGCTGGCCCGCCTGTTCGCGGCGGTCAGCGCGCGCGGGCCGCGTCCCCGCACCGCCCGGGCCGGCCTCTACGTCGGCTACCTGGCCACCTGGACCGCCGTCGCACCGGTCGCGCTGGCCGCCGCCTGGGGGCTGGACCGGCTGGTCGCGGCCTGGCCGGCGCTCGCCGCGCGCGACGGGCTGGTCCTCGGCGGGGCGCTCCTCCTGGCCGGGGCCTACCAGTACAGCAGGTTCAAGGACGCCTGCCTGACCACGTGCCGGTCACCGGCGTCCTTCCTGTGGCAGTCCTACCGACGCGGGTTCGGCGGCGCCGCCCGCCTCGGCGTCCGGGCCGGGCTGTGGTGCCTGGGCTGCTGTTGGGCGCTGATGCTGGTGCTGTTCGCCACCGGCGCCGCCAGCCTCGCGTGGATGCTCGTCCTCACCGCCGTGATGGTGGCGGAGAAGACCGCGCGCTGGGGGGCGCGGCTGGTCCGGCCGGTCGGGTTCGCCCTCCTGCTCTGCGGCGTCGCGGTCTGCTCCTCGGCGCTGTTCTCCCCCGCCGCGGCGCCGTGCCACCACGGGGTCTGTGCAGCACCGCCGGTCGGGAGCATGCTCGGGCACCCCGCCCGCTGACGCGATCAGGCCCGGGCCGAGGGCGTCGACACCTCCGTCTCCCAGGGCGACCTCGTCCGCGTGCCGACCGTGCGGCCCACCCTCGAGCACCCGGCCGAGGACCCCGTCCTCAGCCGTGCGCCTGGCCGGCCGCGGCCTGGGCCGGGGACGGCGGCAGCCCGACCTCGTCACCGGACGGGCCCGGCGCCGGCCGGCGGCGGATCGAGAGGGACATGACCGCGGCCAGCAGGCACAGCGCCCCGGCGCCGAACCAGGCGAGGTCGTAGGAGCCGGTGACGTCGCGGATGACGCCACCGCCGTAGGCCGCGACCGCCGCCCCGACCTGGTGGGAGGCGAAGACCCAGCCGAACACCACCGGGGCCCGCGCGCCGAAGTGCTCGCGGCACAGGGCCAGCGTCGGGGGCACCGTCGCCACCCAGTCCAGGCCGTAGAAGACGATGAACGCGATCATGCTGACGTGCAGCTCCGGCCCGAACAGGGGCGGCAGCAGGAACAGCGAGAAGCCGCGCAGCCCGTAGTAGGCCAGCAGCAGCACCCGCGGGTCGACACGGTCGGTCAGCCAGCCGGAGAACACCGTGCCGGCGATGTCGAAGACCCCGACGACGGCGAGCAGCCCGGCCGCGGTGGTCACCGGCATGCCGTGGTCGTGGGCCGCCGGGATGAAGTGCGGCTGCACCAGCCCGTTGGTCGACAGCCCGCAGATGAAGAAGCCGCCGGCGAGCAGCCAGAACGGCCGGCTGCGGACGGCGTCGAGCAGACCGCGCACCGCCGTCCGCGCGGCGCCGGTGCGCACCGCCGGCACCTCGTCGGCCGCCGTCCCGCCGTAGGGGACGACGCCGAGGTCGCGCGGCCGGTTACGCAGCAGCCACAGCACCAGGGGGACGACGGCGAGCGCGGCGGCCGTCGTGCCCAGGGAGGCCGAGCGCCAGCCCCAGTTCTGGTCCGCCCACGCCACCAGGGGGAGGAACACCAGCTGCCCCGTCGCGCCGCCGGCGGTGAGGATGCCCGAGACCAGCCCGCGGCGGGCGACGAACCAGCGGCCGGTCACCGTGGCGACCAGGGACAGCGCCATCGACCCGGTGCCCAGCCCCACGAGGAAGCCCCACAGCAGGACCAGCTGCCAGCTCGCCGTCATGAACACGGTCAGGCCGCTGCCGGTGGCCGTCAGCAGCAGGGCGGCGACGACGACCCGGCGGATCCCGAACCGCTCCATCAGCGCCGCGGCGAACGGCGCGGTGAGCCCGTACAGCGCCATGTTCACCGCCACGGCGGCCGAGATGGTCGACACCGACCAGCCGAACTCCGCCCGCAGCGGGTCGATCAGCACCCCGGGCACCGCCCGGAACGCGGCGGCGCCGACGAGCGCCAGGAAGGTGACGGCGGCGACCCACCACGCGGGGTGGATGCGGCGGCCGGTCACGGCACGGGGACGGTCGGTCGTCGTCACGACGAGGAGCATGACCGACGGCCGCCGGCGCCCGACAGTGGCCCGGAGGCCAACATGTGCAACGATCCGGCCATGACGCAGGGTCCCGGTCCGGCCCACGCCCCGCGGCACGAGGTCGCCGTCCTCGCCCTGCCGAACACCATCGCGTTCGAGCTCGGCCTCCCCCACCGGCTGCTGGAGTCCGCCGTCGACGCCGACGACCGGCGGCTCTACCGCGTGCGCGTGGCCACCCTCGACGGCGGCCCCGTGCGCACCTCGGCCGGGTTCGACGTGCTGCCGCAGCACGACGTCTCCCTGCTGGCCGAGGCCGCCACCGTCGTCGTCCCCGGGGTGTACGGCGGGCCGGCGATGCGCGACGGCACGCTCCCGCCGGAGCTCGCGGAGGCGCTGCAGGCGGCCGCCGGGCACGCCCGGCTGGTGTCGATCTGCACCGGCGCCTTCGTGCTGGCCGCCGCCGGCCTGCTCGACGACCGGCCGGCCACCACGCACTGGATGCACGCCGCGGCCTTCCGGCGGCTGTTCCCCGCGGTGCACCTGGACCCCGGGGTGCTCTTCGTCGACGACGGCGACGTGCTCACCTCGGCCGGCAACGCGGCCGGCATCGACCTGCTGCTGCACCTGGTCCGCCGCGACCACGGCAGCGAGGTGGCCAACCGGGCGGCCCGGCGCAACGTCGTCGCCCCGTGGCGGGAGGGCGGCCAGTCGCAGTTCGTCGAGCGCCCCCTGCCCGAGACCGGCGAGAGCGGCACCGCCGCGACCCGCGCCTGGGCCGCCGACCGGCTGGCCACCCCGCTCACCCTGGCCGACCTCGCCGGGCACGCCCGGATGAGCGTGCGCACGTTCACCCGCCGGTTCCGCGAGGAGACCGGACTCTCGCCGCTGCGCTGGCTGGCCGGGCAGCGGCTGGCGCTGGCCCGCCAGCTGCTCGAGTCCACCGACGCCCCGATCGACCGCGTCGCCGTCGACGCCGGGTTCGGCACCCCCGCCTCGCTGCGCCAGCACCTGCGGGCCAGCATCGGGGTCGCCCCCGGCACGTACCGGCGGGCCTACCGCGGCAGCGGTGTGACCGGACACTCCCAGGGGTGAGGGCACAGACACCGTCCGCGTCTGGTTGAGTACGACGTACCGGCGCCGCCCTCCGCTCATCCGGAGCTGCAGGACTCGACGTCGGGCCGAGGCTGCGCCACCCAGGCGCGCCCGGCTGTCCGACGTCCCGCTGACGACGTGAGCCCGCCCTGCCCGCGCAGGTGCGCCCGTGCTCGCGGTCGCCGGGCCGCACGGGCAGCCACACCGAGCGTCAGGAAGCCCGAATGACCTCGCACGACCAGTCCACGCCCACCGCCGACGGCGCCCCGCGCTCCCGCCGCCGCGGCAGCCGCGGTCGCGGCCGCCCCGCCGGCACGCAGCCGGCCGGCGCCCAGGACGCCGGCCCGCGGACCCACCCGCAGCCGGACCCGGTGCCCGCCGCCGTCGTCCCCGCCGGGGACGACGCCACCGTGGTCCCCACCGACACCACGTTCGCCGCCCTCGGCGTGCCCGCCCCGCTGGTCGAGGTGCTCACCGCCAGTGGCATCACCGCGCCCTTCCCGATCCAGGTGGCCACGCTGCCGGACACCCTCGCCGGGCGCGACGTCCTCGGCCGGGGCCGCACCGGATCCGGCAAGACCCTCGCCTTCAGCCTCCCGCTGGTCGCCCGCCTGGCCGCCTCCACGACCCGCCGGCAGCCCAGGCGGCCCCGCGCGCTCGTCCTGGTGCCGACCCGCGAGCTGGCCAACCAGGTCGCCGCCGTCGTCGAGCCGCTCGCCCGCGCCCTGGGCATGAGGACGACGACGGTCTTCGGCGGCGTCGGCCAGAACCCGCAGGTCCAGGCGCTCGCCGGCGGCATCGACGTGCTCATCGCCTGCCCCGGCCGGCTCGAGGACCTGATCGGCCAGGGCCACGCCGACCTCGGCGCCGTGGAGGTCACCATCCTCGACGAGGCCGACCACATGGCCGACCTCGGCTTCCTCCCCGGCGTCAAGCGGCTGCTCGACCGCACCCCGAAGGCCGGCCAGCGACTGCTGTTCTCCGCCACCCTGGACAACGGCGTCGACGTCCTGGTCAAGCGCTACCTGTCGAGCCCGACGACGCACTCGGTGGACCCCGCCGTCGCGCCGGTGGCCACCATGACCCACCACGTGTTCCGGGTGGACGCCGGCGACAAGGCGCAGGTCGTCAAGGAGCTGGCCTCCGGTCTGGGCCGCAGCGTGCTGTTCACCCGCACCAAGCACCAGGCCAAGAAGCTGGCCAAGCAGCTGACCGCCGCGGGCGTGCCCGCGGTCGACCTGCACGGCAACCTCAGCCAGAACGCCCGCGAGCGCAACCTCGAGGCCTTCAGCAGCGGGGCGACGCGGGTGCTGTGCGCAACCGACATCGCCGCCCGCGGCATCCACGTCGACGACGTCTCGCTGGTCGTGCACGTCGACCCGCCGGCCGAGCACAAGGCCTACCTGCACCGGTCCGGCCGCACGGCGCGCGCCGGGGCGGGTGGCACCGTGGTCACCATCGCCACGCCCGACCAGGCCGGGGAGGTGCGCACCCTGGCCCGCCAGGCCGGCATCACCCCCGAGGTGTCGGTGGTCACGCCGGGCGCCCGCGAGATCACCGCGCTGACCGGCCCGGCGGCGCCCTACGTCGAGCCGGCCCCCGCGCCGGCGCCGCAGCCCCAGGGGCAGGGCGGCGGCCGGCGTCGCCGGGGTGGCGGCGGCACCACCGGCGCCCCCACCGGTGGGCGCACCGCCGCCGCGGCCGCCGGTGGGCGCACCGCGGCGTCGGGCACCGGGTCCAGCGGGACCCGCGGCGGCTCCGGTCGTCCGGCCGGCCCGGCGCGCACCCGCGCCGAGCTCGCCGCGCGCGCCGGGACGCACTCGGCCGCGGGCTTCAGCGGCCGCACCCGCCGCGGCGGGCGCTGACCCGACCCCCGGGGGGGCCGGCCGGGCACGATTGGCCCCCGCGGTGGTGGGCACAGCAGGGGTCGTCCAGAGTGTGGTCGAACCCTGTCCGCCCTGATCAGCGAGGTACACCATGCGTCTGCCCATCACCCTGTCCGAGATCGGCCCCCGCATCTCGGCCGGCGCCTTCATCCTCAACAGCGGCTTGGGCAAGCGAGGCGCCGACGAGGGCACCGCGGCCGGCCTGCACGGGTTCGCGGCCGGCACCTACCCGTTCCTCAAGGACGTCCCGCCGCAGCAGTTCGCCAAGGCCCTGGCCTACGGCGAGATGGCGATCGGTGGCCTGCTGCTGGCCCCGTTCGTGCCGACGGCGGTGGCCGGCGCCGCGCTCACCGCGTTCTCCGGCGGGCTACTGGGGCTGTACCTGAACACCCCGGGCATGCGGAAACCCGGCAGCCTCGCCCCCACCCAGGAGGGCCTGGCCGTCGCCAAGGACGTCTGGCTGCTCGGCATCGGCGTCGGCCTGCTCACCCGCGGCACCATCGACCGGGAGCCGCGCCGGGTGCGCAAGGCCGCCAAGACGCTGGCCAGGGCCAACCGGAAGGCCACCCGCGCCGCCCGCCGGGCCGAGTGACCCCGGCGGGGGCGGCCGGCACCGGCCGCCCCCGCCGTTCAGCCGGGCAGGAACACCTGGCTGACGATCCGCCGCCGCCGGTCGCCACCGGGCTCCAGCGCCGCCCGCGCGGTGAGGACCGCGCGCAGGTCGGTGACCAGTCCGGCGAACTCCTCGTCACTGAGCCACAGCGCCACCTGCCGGTAGCCGACGCCGTCCCGGGCGAGGTCGAGCCGCTCGCTGCCCGCCCCGTCGACGTACCGGTCGAAGTCGGCCAGCAGCGCCGCCACGAAGGTCGCGAACGCGCGGCGGTGCTCCTCGGGACCCATCTCCGCGGCCGCCTCGGCGTCCACCGAGGCCGCCTCCGTCACCAGGCGGTAGCTGCGCTCGGCCGCACCGCGCACCTTCCGCTCCCCCACCACCGTCAGGACGCCGGCGTCGGCGAGCACGCCGACGTGCCGGTAGAGCGTCGCGGGCGGGACGTCGGGCAGCACCGCCCGCAGGTCGGTCGTGGTGAGCGTGCGGTCGCCGAGGAAGGCCTGGACGACGCGCAGCCTGCTCGCCGCCGCGCTGGCCGCTCGCGGTGGGCGGGCGGGGCACGGCATCGCCGGGGTGGTCCTGCTGTCGGGGAGCGCCACCCCCGGCGACGAGCTGCTGCGCTGGCAGGCCCGGCAGATCGCCCCGACGCTGCCGGCTCCGGTGCGGGCGCTGCTGCGGCTGTTCCGCACCGACCTGGAGGCGAGGGTCGCCGCCAACCACGCGCGCATCCGGGCGACGACGACCGACGTCGCCCGGCTCGGCGGCGCCCGCATCAACGCGCGCTGGCACCGGGAGTTCCTCGCCCACGACCCGCGCGCCGACCTCGCCCGGCTGCACCTGCCGGTCCTCGCGATCACCGGGGAGAAGGACCTCCAGGTGCCGGCCGCCGACCTCGACGTCGTGGCGGCGACGGTGCCCGGCCCGGTGGAGGTGCACCGCGTGCCGGACCTCACCCACACGCTGCGGCGACAGCCGGGTCCCGCCTCGCTGCGGTCCTACCGGGCGGAGCTGCGCCACCCGGTCGACGCCGACGTCCTGCGCACCGTCGTGGACTGGTGCGGTCGCACCGTGGGGTCACGGCCGCCTTCGGGAGATCTGTGAACCCCCAGTGAGGGGGTTCCCGCGGGTCCTACAACGTTGCAGTATCTGCGCCACGACGACTCCCGCCCCCCGAGCGGGGGCCACCGCCGGCCCCGAGGAGACTCCCCGTGCCCCACACCACCGGCCCCCGCCGCCCCGCCGCCCTCGTGCTCGCCCTCGGCCTGGGACTCAGCGCCTGCGGAGGGGACGACGGCGGCACCGACAGCGCGGCCGAGAGCACGACCAGCAGCGCCGCCGAGACCAGTTCCACCGCCGCGGCCCCCGGCTCGCCGGGGTCCTCGGCGCCGGCCGAGTCCGGCTCCGAGACGGTGACGGTGAACGCGGTCGACCTCGACTTCGAGCTGTCGGAGGACTCCTACTCCGCCGGCACCTACACCTTCGAGGTGACCAACACCGGCGCCATGCCGCACGACTTCATCGTCGAGCGGGACGGCGAGGACGTCGCGGGCACCGAGGTCCTCCAGCCGGGCGGCACCGCGACCCTCGAGGTGACCCTCGAGGAGGGCGACTACGTCTTCTACTGCAGCGTCGGCCAGCACCGGGCCAACGGCATGGAGACGGCGGTGACGGTCACCGCCTGACAGACAGCCTCCGGCCCGGCCGCCCCCCGTCGGCCGGGCCGGAGGTGAGGTCCGGGGGGCGGACGGCGGGACCCCCCGCTCGCCGTCCGGCCCCCGGACCGTCCTGCAGTTCCCACCGCGGGCCTGCCGGCGGTGGGGGCAGCAGGTCCTTCCTCAGTTCCCGCTGGAGAACGCGGCGTCGAACGCGGCCGCGGGCGGGTCGAAGGCCAGCCGGCGCACGAACGCCAACGCCTCCGGGGCGCCGACCAGCCGGTCCATGCCGGCGTCCTCCCACTCCACCGAGATCGGCCCGTCGTAGCCGATGGTGTTGAGCATCCGGAAGCAGGCCTCCCACGGGACGTCCCCGTGCCCGGTGGAGACGAAGTCCCAGCCGCGCCGCGGGTCGGCCCAGGGCAGGTGCGAGCTGAGCCGGCCGTTGCGGCCGTTGCCCACCTGGCGCTTCGCGTCCTTGCAGTCGACGTGGTAGATCCGGTCCTTGAAGTCCCAGATGAAGCCGACCGGGTCGAGGTCCTGCCAGACGAAGTGGCTCGGGTCCCAGTTGAGCCCGAAGGCCTCCCGGTGGCCGATCGCCTCCAGGGCGCGGACCGTCGTCCAGTAGTCGTAGGCGATCTCCGACGGGTGCACCTCGTGCGCGAACCGGACGCCGACCTCGTCGAAGACGTCGAGGATCGGGTTCCAGCGGGCGGCGAAGTCGGCGTAGCCGTCCTCGATCATCGACTCGGGCACCGGCGGGAACATCGCCACGGTCTTCCAGATCTTCGACCCGGTGAAGCCGACGACCGTCTCGACCCCGAGCTTGGCGGCGGCGCGGGCGGTGGCCTTCATCTCCTCCGCGGCCCGCCGGCGGACCCCCTCGGGGTCGCCGTCGCCCCACACGCGCGGGTGCACCATGCCGCGGTGCCGCTCGTCGATGGGGTCGTCGCAGACCGCCTGACCGTTGAGGTGGTTGGAGATCGCGAAGACCTGCAGCCCGTACTTCTCCAGCAGCGCCTTGCGGTCGGCGACGTAGGAGTCGTCGTTCGCGGCGCGCTCGACGTCGAGGTGGTCGCCCCAGCAGGCGATCTCCAGGCCGTCGTAGCCCCACTCGGAGGCCAGCCGGCACACCTCCTCGAACGGCAGGTCGGCCCACTGGCCGGTGAACAGGGTGACGGGGCGGGGCATCAGGTCTCTCCTCGCGGGTCGGTGGTCACTGGGGGATCCCGGTCCAGGCGGAGCCCGCGGCGGCACTGCGCTCGACCGCGTCGAGGACCCGCTGGACCTGGAGGCCGTCGGCGAACGAGGGGGTGGGGTCCTCCCCCTTGGCGATGGCGGCGACCAGGTCGACGACCTGGTGGGTGAAGCCGTGCTCGTAGCCCAGCCCGTGCCCGGCAGGCCACCAGGCGCCGACGTAGGGGTGGCCGGGCTCGGTGACGAGGATGCGGCGGAAGCCGGCGACCTCGGCGGGCTCGGTGCCGTCGAAGAACTCCAGGACGTTCATGTCCTCGAAGTCGAAGGCCAGGCTGCCGGCCGACCCGTTGACCTCGATCCGGATCGCGTTCTTGCGGCCGAGGGCGAACCGGGTGGCCTCGAAGCTGGCCAGCGCCCCGCCGCTGAACCGGCCGAGGAACAGCGCCGCGTCGTCGACGGTGACCGTGCCCATGCCCTCCCCGGCGACACCGGAGAGCGAGCCGGCGGCCGCCGGCAGCGGCCGCTCCTTGACGAAGGTCTCCAGCAGGGCGCTCACGCCGGTGACGCGCTCACCGGTGATGTACTGCGTGAGGTCGACGACGTGCGCGCCGATGTCGCCCAGCGCTCCCGAGCCGGCCTTGTCCTTCTCCAGTCGCCAGGACATCGGCGCGGCGGGGTCGGCGATCCAGTCCTGCAGGTACTGCGCGCGGACGTGGCGGATCTGCCCGAGCCGGCCCTCGGCCACCAGCTGCCGGGCCAGCCCGATCGCCGGCACCCGCCGGTAGGTGAAGCCGACCATCGACCGCACCCCGCGCTCGGCGGCGCGGGCGGCGGCCTCGGCCATCGCCTCGGCCTCGGCGACGGTGTTGGCCAGCGGCTTCTCGCACAGGACGTGCTTGCCGGCCTCGAGGGCGGCGATCGCGATCTCGGCGTGGGTGTCGCCGGGGGTGCAGACGTCGACGAGGTCGACGTCCTCCCGCTCCAGCACCCGGCGCCAGTCGGTCTCGGTGGCGGCCCAGCCGAGCCGCTCGGCGGCCGCGGCGACGCGGGCGGGGTCCCGGCCGGCCAGCACGGCCAGCTCCGGGTGGAGCGGCAGGTCGAAGAAGTGGGGGGCGGTGCGCCAGGCCTGCGAGTGCGCGGCGCCCATGAAGGCGTAGCCGATGAGGCCGACGCCGAGGGTGGGGGTCATCCGGGGGCTCCTCGGGTGAGCGGGGTCGCCGGGTGGGCACGGTGCCCACCCGGCGACCCCACGTCGGTCAGGACTCGAAGGCGCGGTCGATGTACTGGTCGACGTTCTCCGCCGTCACGACCGGGGCGTTCAGCACGATCTGGCGCGGGACCTCCGGGGAGACCAGGTCGGAGAACGACTTGTCCTGCGCGATCAGCCGGGCCAGACGGATGCCGTCGGCGGCCTGGGTGTGCGGGTAGATGACGGTCGCCTGCAGCACGGACTCGCCGGACTGGATCTCACGCATGGCGTTGGCCGAGCCCGCACCGCCGACCATGACGAACTCGTCGCGGCCGGCGTTCTGGATCGCGGCCAGGACGCCGACGCCCTGGTCGTCGTCGTGGTTCCACAGGGCGTCGATCTGCGGGGCGGCCTGGAGCAGGTTGGCCGCCGCCTCCTCACCGCCCTCGACGGTGAAGTCGGCCGCGACGCGGTTGGCGACGGACAGACCGCACTCGCTGAGCGCGTCGGCGAAGCCCTGGCTGCGGTCCTGGGTCAGCGGCAGGGAGTCGATGCCGGCGATCTCGGCGACCACGGCGTTGGGGTTGTCCCCCACCTGCTCGCAGACGTACGTGCCGGCCGAGACGCCCATGCCGTAGTTGTCACCGAGGATCGTGGCGCGGGCGGCGAACGGGCTGTTGAACTCGCGGTCGACGTTGATGACCGGGATGCCGGCCTCCATCGCCTGCAGCGCGACCGGGGTCAGCGCGGCGCCGTCGAAGGGCAGCAGCACGATGGCGTCGACACCCTGGTTGATGAACGTCTCGACCTGGCTGATCTGCGTGCCGACGTCGTTGGTGCCCTCGGCGACGGTGAGCTCGACGTCCTCGTACTGCTCGGCCGCCGCGCGGGCGGCCTCGGTGATGCCGGCCATCCAGCCGTGGTCGGCGGCCGGTGCGGAGAAGCCGATGGTGACGGTGTCGCCGGTCTCGTCGTTCGAGCTGGCGACGTTGTTGCCCCCGCCGCCGGAGCTCTCCTCCGGGGTGTTGCTGGTGCAGCCGGCCGCCAGGGCACCGGCGCCGACCAGGGCGACGGCGGCGTGGGACAGGCGACGGTACGGGCGCAGCCTCGCTGCAGACATGCTCTCTCCTCGGGTATCGCCTCCCTGGCTCAGGACGGCCAGGTGGTCTCTGGGGCTGTGGTGCTGGTGGTGCGGGGCCGGCGCGCGACGCCGTGGGCGGCGCGCGCCGGGGGTCTCACGGGCGCGTGCCGGGATCCCCGGGGCGCGCTCCGCCCGGGCCGCCGTCCGCGGTGGTCGCGCCCGACACGGCGCCGGCCGGGGAGCCGGCGGCGACGGGTGCGCCCGGCGATCTGCCCGCCGTCGGCCGGCGGAAGCTGAAGCCGCCGGTGGCCAGGCGCTGCTGGAGCAGGACGGCGGCGACGATGATCACGCCGCGGGCCACCGCCTGCGCCGAGCTGGACAGGTTGTTGAGGGTGAAGACGTTGCCCAGCGTCGTGAAGATCAGGACGCCGAGGACGGTGCCGACGATGGTGCCGCGGCCCCCGATCAGGAGCGTTCCGCCGATGACGACGGCGGCGATCGCGTCCAGCTCCCAGAGCGTGCCGTGGGTGGAGCTGCCGGTCGTCGTCCGCGCCATGATCATGACGGCGGCGATGCCGCAGGTGATGCCGGACAGGACGTAGAGCTTGACGGTGTGCCGCTGCACGCGGATGCCGGCCAGCCGGGCTGCCTCGGCGTTGCCGCCGACGGCGAAGGTGCGCCGGCCGAACGTCGTCCGGTTGAGCAGCACCCAGCCGGCCACGGCGACGAGCGCGAAGATGATCACCAGGGTCGGGATGCCGAGGACGTCACCGGAGAAGAACGCCAGGAAGTCGCGGTCCTGGATGATCTGCGTCCGCCGGTTGGAGATGATCTCGGCCAGGCCGCGGGCCGCGGCCAGCATGGCCAGGGTGGCGATGAAGGCGGCGAGCTTGCCGTAGGCGATGACCACGCCGTTGACCAGCCCGGCGACGGTGCCGACGACGATCGCCGTGAACACCATGACGATCCAGTGGGTGTCCTCGGCCATCTGCTGGGTGGCCAGGGTGGTGGCCCAGACCGAGGACAGCGCCGCCAGCGCGCCGACCGACAGGTCGATGCCGCCGCCGATGATCACGAACGTCATCCCGATGCTGACCACGCCGATGACGGCGGCCAGCCGCAGGATGGTCAGCAGGTTGTCGACGTCGGCGAAGCGGTCGCCGGCGGTGACCACCCCGACGATGCAGAGGACCGCCAGGGCGACCACCAGGCCGAGGTTGCGGCCGACCGGTCCGGCCATGAAGCCCGGGCCCTTCCCGGCCGGGCCCCCCGGTGCCGCGCCGGCGGGCCCGGGGGCCGTGCTGTCCACCCCACCGGTCGTCGCAGTCGTGCTTCCGCTCATGCCACGTCCCCTTCGGACTGTGCTCCACCGGGCACGGGCAGGCCGGTGTGGCCCGTGCCCTCCATGATCAGGTCGAGCACCCGGTGCTCGTCGAGTGCGTCGGCGGGCTGCTCGGTGACGACCGCGCCGTCGGCGATCACCAGCACGCGGTCGGCCAGGCCCAGGACCTCGGGGATCTCGCTGGACACCACCACGACGGCGACCCCGCGGTCGGCCAGCTCGCGGACCAGCGCGTAGATCTCCGACCGGGCCCCGACGTCGACGCCGCGGGTGGGCTCGTCGAGCAGCAGCACCCGGCAGTCGCGCAGCAGCCAGCGGGCCAGGACGACCTTCTGCTGGTTCCCGCCGGACAGCGTGCGGACCTCGCGGTCGACGTCGGCGGGGCGCACGTCCAGCGCCTGGACCTGCTCCCGCGCGGCCGCCTTCTCCGCGGCGCCGGCGAGGAAACCGCCCCGGGCGAAGCGGGCCAGGCTCGAGATGCTGATGTTCCGGTAGACCGACTCGCCGAGCAGCAGCGCCTGGCTCTTGCGCTCCTCCGGGGCCAGGCCCACGCCCGCGGCCACCGCGCCGCCGACGTCCCCCGGCCGCAGCCGGCGGCCGTGGACGCGGACGGTGCCGGCGGTCGCGTGCCGGGCGCCGAAGACGGTCTCGAGGATCTCCGAGCGCCCGGAGCCGACGAGGCCGGCGAGCCCGACGACCTCCCCCGGCCGGACGGCGAAGGAGACGTCGGCGAAGCTGCCGGCGAGACCCAGCCCCTCCACCTCGAGGACGGGGGCCTCGTCGAGGTGGGGCCGGGTGCGTCGCTCCGGGAAGACGTACTCGATGGTCCGGCCGGTCATGAGCGTGATGACGTCGCGGGTCGGGGTGTCCCGTGCCGGCAGGCCGGTGGCCACCGTGCGGCCGTCCTTCAGCACCGTGATCCGGTCACCGATCGCGCGGATCTCCTCCAGCCGGTGGGAGATGTAGACGACCGCGACGTCGTGGGCGGTGAGGTCGCGGATGACCGTGAACAGCCGCTCGACCTCCTCGTTGTCCAGGACCGCCGAGGGCTCGTCCATGACGATCAGCTTCGCGTCCTGGGACAGCGCCCGGGCCATGCTGACCATCTGCTGCGACGCGGCCGACAGCGACCCGACCTCGGCGGTGGGCCGGATCTCCGGGTGCCCGAGCCGGGTGAGCAGCGCGGTGGCCCGCCGGTTGCCCTCCGCGGGCCGGGTGATGCCCAGCCGCGAGAACTCCCGGCCCAGGAAGATGTTGTCGGCGACGGTCAGGCCGGCCACCAGGTCCAGCTCCTGGTAGATGGTCGCGATGCCCAGCGACATCGCGGCCTGGGGCGTGCTCAGGGAGACCGGCTCGCCCTGCCATGTGATGTGCCCGGCGTCGGGCTGGTGGGCGCCGGCGAGGACCTTGATGAGGGTCGACTTCCCGGCGCCGTTCTGGCCGAGCAGGCAGTGCACCTCACCCGCCCGGACGTCGAGGTCGACGCCGTCGAGGGCGCGGACGCCCGGGAAGGTCTTGACGATGCCGTGCATCTCCAGCAGCGGGGTGGTCACCACGGACCTCCCACGGCGGTACGGGCCACGGCGCGCACGAGGGCCACCACGCCACCTCCGGACTTTTGCTCACCATTGACCATTAGTCGGGTCAGGCGAGAACTTATGAGGCGGGTCACCTCCGGTCAAGCACGCGACGCGGAGTTACCGAACCGCAACACGGGTCTGCTCGGACGGCTGCGCCGATCGGGTGACCGCCGCACGACCGGGCGCCGGGCATGCGCCCCCGACGCGGCCCCCCTGCGGCTCCCCGGCGCGACGGGGTGCCGGCGGTCCTACGGGGCGAGGACCTGGTGGACGGCGTCCTCGTCGAGGAAGCCCTCGATCGCCATCAGCGCCGCGCCCAGGCGGCCCGAGAGGTCGGGGGCGTCGCTGACCGTGATCTCCAGGTTCCGCGCGGCCAGCGGCATCGACCGGCGGTACACCGCCTCGCGGATCCCGGCCAGCAGCGGGGCGCCGGCCTGCGCGACACCACCGGTCATGACGATCCGGTGCGGGTTGAAGAAGTTGACCAGCGCGGCGAGCACCGTGCCGATCGTCCGGCCGGCGTTGCGGACCAGCTCCAGCGCCGGGCCGTCACCCTGCGCCGCCCGTTCGACGACCTCGCGTGTGCTGCGCACCGGGAGCCCGGCCGCGAGGGCGTCGCGGAGCAGTGCGCCACCCCCGGCGATCGCCTCGAGGCAGTTCTCGTTGCCACACCGGCACACCACGGTGCGACCGTCGGGCTGGGCGACGTAGATGTGCCCGATGTCCCCGGCGCTGCCCTGCGCCCCGCGGTACACGCGCCCGTCGACGATGACGCCGCAGCCGATGCCCGTGCCGACCTTGACGACGAGTGCGTCCTGGACCGACCCGCCGACGCCCATCTCGCCCAGAGCCATGACGTTGACGTCGTTGTCGACGAAGACCGGGCACTCGTACCGGCGGAAGGCGTCCGGGATCGGGTGGTCGTGCCAGCCCGGCATGATCGGCGGGTGGAACGGGCGCCCACTGGAGAACTCGACGGGCCCGGGCACCCCGACGCCCACGGCGCACACGTCGGCCGGGGTCAGGCCGGCCTCGGCGAGGACCTTCTGGCTGAGCCGGTCGACCTCGGCCAGCACGGGGACCGGCCCCTCGGCGATGTCGATCGGGTGGCCGGCGGTGGCCAGGATCTGTGCGGACAGGTCGGTGACCGCGACGTCGACGCTGGTCACCCCCAGGTCCACGGCCAGCACGCACCCCGCCCGGCTGTTGAAGTGCAGCAGCGTGGGGGGCCGCCCGCCGGTGCTCCACCCCGGACCCCCCTCCGCCAGGAGGTTGGCCGCGATCAGCTGGTCCACCCGCGCGCTCACCGTGTTGCGCGACGCGCCGGTGAGGGCCACGAGGTCCGCCCGGCTGCGCGCACGGCCCGTCCGCACGTGACGCAGCAGCGCCCCGGCGGATGCAGATGTGTGCGCCACGCCGTCATCGTGACACGAGCACGCCACTCTCCCCCTCGATGACGGCGGCGACCGCCTCCCAGTGGGTGTGCACGGTCATGTGCGCGGCACCGGGCAGCTCGACCAGCCGGCCCACCGGCGCGGCAGCGGCCACGGCAGCCGCCCAGTCGTGCGGGCACAGCCGGTCGCGGGTGCCGCGGACGACGGTCACCGGGACGCGCAGGGCACGCACCCGGACCTCGATCCGGTCCGGCGCCGCGACCCGCCACAGCCGCCACATCGCGCGCGGACCGGTGTGCAGCCACTGGGCGAGCACCAGCGGCACCTGCGCCCACGGCTCGCGCGCCGCCGTCCGCAGCCAGCGTCCGACCAGCACCGGCCACGCCCGCAGCCGTGGGTCCGTCGTGGGCCCGAGCAGGACCACCCCGGCGACCCTCGGGTCCCGCGCCGCCGCGGCCACCACCTGGCAGCCCTGCGAGTGCCCGACCAGCAGCACCGGACCGGCGCCGAGCCGGGCGCGCAGCCGCGCGGCCAGCTCGTCGACCGGGGGCACCGGACCGGGCAGGCCCGTGCCGGGGAGGACGACGACGTCACCGGGCAGCCGTGCGCGCAGCCGCGCGGAGGAGCGCGCGTCGAGCCCGAGGCCGGGCACGAACACGAGCCGGGGGGCGGGGGTGGACACCGCAACGGTCTACCGGTTCCCCGCGTGGGGCGCCGACCGGCGGGTAGTGCGCCAGACTGTGGCCCGCGTCGCGTGGAGCCGCGCACGGTCAGGAGAGCCGGAGTGGGAGACTGATTCATCATGACGACATCACCTGAGACCGCACCCGTCGGCACCACCACCTCCGGCCGGCCTCGGGTCGTCATCGTCGGGTCCGGGTTCGGTGGCCTGTTCGCCGCCCAGGCGCTGAAGAGGGCCCCGGTCGACATCACGCTGGTGGGCAAGACCAGTCACCACCTGTTCCAGCCGCTGCTGTACCAGGTCGCCACCGGCATCCTCAGCGAGGGCGAGATCGCCCCGCCCACCCGCGAGGTCCTGCGCGGTCAGAAGAACGCCCGGGTCGTCCTCGGTGAGGTCACTAAGATCGACCTGGCCGCCCGCACCGTCACCTCGACCATCCTGGGACGCACCACGGTGCACCCGTACGACGAGCTGATCGTCGCCGCCGGCGCCGGGCAGTCCTACTTCGGCAACGACCGGTTCGCCGAGTTCGCCCCCGGCATGAAGAGCGTCGACGACGCCCTGGAGCTGCGCGGCCGCATCTTCGGCGCCTTCGAGCTGGCCGAGCTGGCCACCGACCAGGCCGAGATCGACCGGCTGCTGACCTTCGTCGTCGTCGGCGCCGGGCCCACCGGCGTGGAGATGGCCGGCCAGATCGCCGAGCTGGCCCACCGCACGCTGCGCCGCGACTTCCGCTCCATCGACCCGACCCAGGCGCGGGTGATCCTGCTCGACGCCGCCCCCGCCGTGCTCCCGTCGTTCGGCGAGAAGCTGGGTGACCGGGCCCGCCGCCAGCTGAACAAGATCGGCGTCGAGGTGCAGCTGGGCGCCATGGTCACCGACGTCGACGCCAACGGCATCGAGGTCAAGGACGGCGACGGCCAGGTGCGCCGCATCCGGGCCGCCACCAAGATCTGGGCCGCCGGTGTCCAGGCCAGCCCGCTGGGGAAGCAGCTGGCCGAGCAGTCCGGCGCCGAGATCGACCGCGCCGGCCGGGTCTCCGTGCAGCCCGACCTGACCCTGCCCGGCCACCCCGAGGTGCACGTGGTCGGCGACATGATGAGCCTGGACCGGCTGCCCGGCGTCGCCCAGGTCGCCATCCAGGGCGGGCGGTACGCCGCGGACGCGATCGTCCGCCGGCTCGAGGGCCGCGCCCCCAAGGGCCCGTTCCGCTACCGGGACAAGGGCTCGATGGCCACGATCTCCCGGTTCTCCGCCGTGGCGGACGTCGGCAAGATCAAGATGGAGGGCTTCCTCGCCTGGCTGATGTGGCTGGTCGTGCACCTGGCCTACATCGTCGGGTTCAAGAGCCGCCTCACCGCCGTCCTGCACTGGATCGTGAGCTTCCTCGGCCGCGGCCGCGCCGAGCGGGTCGCCACCCAGCAGCAGGTCTACGGCCGGCTGGCCCTCGAACACCTCGGCGCGGACTTCGCGGTGTCGAAGACCGGCGGTCCCAAGGACGTCGAGCACACCACCGAGGACCTCACCGAGCGCCGCTCCGCCTAGCGGGTCCGGTTCACCCCGGGGGACCGAGCCAGCAGCCGAGGGCGGCGGTCACCAGGTCGGGGGTCACGACGTGGCCGCCGTCGAACTCCTCGTAGGTGACGTCGTACCCCGCGGCGGACAGCTCCCGGGAGACCCGCCGGCCGCAGCGGTCGACCGGGAGCACGCGGTCGCCGGTGCCGTGGGAGATCCAGATGCGCGGGGTGCCCCGGTGCGCGGGGGCGGCGACGAAGCCCGGGGAGAAGGCCAGGACGGCGTCGACGAGGTCGCCGTTGGCCAGCCCGAGGGACAGCGCGTAGGAGGCGCCGTCGGAGAAACCGGCGACCGCCACCCCGGTGACCGGGTGTCGCGCGAAGACCTGCTCGAGCGCGGCGTCCAGCACGGCGACGTCGCGACCGAGGCCCCCGGCGATGAGGTCCCAGGTGGCGGCGACCGACGACGGGGCCAGCACCAGCGCCCCCCGCGCGGCGGCGAGGTCGCCGACGGCGGCGAGGCTCTGGGCCGACGTCCCGCCGGCGCCGTGGAAGAACACCAGCAGCGGTCTGGGGCGGTGGTCACCGGCGGGGACGACGAGCCGCGCCTCCGCGTGCGGGCCCAGGTCCAGCGTGCGGACGCCCTCCGGGTACGCCCTCGCCGCCGGCCGGGCCACGGGCCTGCTGTCCAGCCGGCCGTCCGCGGCGCGGCGCACGCCGGCCATCAGACCGCGTGTGCGGCCGGCGGCACGTGCTCGCCGGGGCGCTCGAGGTGCAGCGGGTCCAGGGCCCGGCTGGTGTCCAGGTACAGGAACGCGTCGTAGCGCTGCCCGAGCACGGTGGGCACGTAGTTGCCCCACCGCTCGCGCTCGGGCCGGTAGACCACCCCGATGGCCCGGTGGTCCAGCCGCCGGTCCAGTGCTGCCGGGAGCGGTCCGCCCGGCGACCAGACCAGCAGCGCGTCCTCCCCCAGCTCCTGGTGCAGCAGCGCCTCCAGGCTGCCGGCCCGGGCCGGGGGCACCTCCATCCGTTGCATCTGCGCGCCCCACTCCGAGCCGGCGATGACACCACCTCGGTGGCTCCCGAACCCCACGAGGACGACGTCGTCGGTGCCGTGCCGCTCGCGCAGCAGCTGCCCGACGTTCACCATCCCGGCACCGGCCATGTCGGTGGCCCGGGCGTCGCCGACGTGGGTGTTGTGCTCCCAGACGACGGCCTTCCCGCCGGTGTGCTCCAGGAGGCGGTCGAGGGTGTCGGCCATGTGCACGTCGCGGACGTTCCACGACTCCGCCCGGCCGCCGACCATCGCCCGGTAGTAGCGCTCGGCCCCGGCCACGACCGCGGCGTTCATCTCGGCGGACAGGTGGGCCTCGGGATCGCCGGCGGGCGCCTGCCGGCCGCGTTCCTCGCACAGGTGCTGCAGCAGCTCGACGACCGTCTGCTCGTACGTGGTGGGCGCGAAGCGGGCGGCGAAGGCGTACTCGGCGCCGTCCTCACCGAAGGGCTCGAAGCAGGCCAGCGCCTGCGTCGCCTTCGCCACGTGCTCGGGCTCGTGCTCGCGCAGCCAGCCGACCAGCTCGTGCATCGAGTCCCAGAGGCTGTAGACGTCGAGGCCGTAGAACCCGACCCGCTGGTCCTCCGGGCGGGTCGCGTTCACCCCGCGCAGCCAGCGGCAGAAGTCGACGACGTCGTCGTTGGCCCACATCCACGTCGGCCAGCGCGCGAAGGTGTCCAGGGTGTCGCGGGGGTCCTCGTCGGCCCCGGGGCGGAGCTTGACGCTGCGGTTGACCCGGTAGCAGTCGGGCCAGTCGCCCTCGACCGCGACCAGGCCGAAGCCACGCTCCTCGACCAGCCGGCGGGTCAGCGCCGCCCGCCACGCGTAGTACTCGTGCGTGCCGTGGCTGGCCTCGCCGACGGCCACGATCCGCGCGTCCCCCACCCGCTCGAGCAGCGGGTCGAGATCCGAGGGGTCCCGCAGCGGGCGGGCCAGCCCGCGGAGGTCCTGGACCACCGGGCTACTCCGCGCTCCCGGGCTCGGCCATCTTCGCGTGGCCGGCGGACTTCAGCTTGTCCGGCAGCACCGCGTTCGCCGCGGCCTGCGCCTTGGTCAGCAGCGAGCCGGCGACCACCTTCTCCTCGCCCTTCATGAGGGCCTTGAAGCCCTGCTCGGCCACCTGGGCGGGATCGTCCTTGGGGCCCTGGCCGAGCTTGGTGTCCAGCAGGTCTCCGCGCTCGAAGAACTCGGTGTCGGTGGGGCCGGGCATCAGCGACGTCACGGTGACCCCGGTGTCGCGGAGCTCGGTGGCCAGCGCCTCGGCGAACGACTGCACGAAGGACTTCGAGGCGTTGTAGACCGCCTGGTAGGGCCCGGGCATCGTCGAGGCGATCGAGGAGGTGAACAGCACCCGGCCCTCGCCGCGGGCGACCATGTCGCGCAGCACCAGCTTGGCCAGGCGGACGGTCGAGGTGACGTTGAGGTCGATGATGGCCAGCTCGTCCTCGATCGGGTTGTCGACGAAGGCCCCGCCCTTGCCGACGCCGGCGTTGAGCGCGGCGGCCGCGACCGGCCGCCCGGCGGCCTGTGCCGTGGCCCAGAGCGCCTCGACCCCGGTGGCGGTGCGCAGGTCGGCCTGCACCGCCTGGACCGTCGTCCCGCTCTCGCGCAGCTGCTGGGCGGCGGTGGTCAGCTCGGCGTCCTCCGCGTTGACGATGAGGTCGAAGCCCGCGCCGGCGAACTGCCTCGCCAGCTCCAGGCCGATCCCGCTGGACGCTCCGGTCACGAGGGCGAGGGGTCGGGGTTCGGTCATGGGCGTGCCGGTACCCGGGCACCCCGCGGCCACTCATGCGCTCAGGAGCCGGCCGCGGCACCGCCTCCGGCGGCGCCCTCGCGCACGACCCCGGCCGCCACCGCGCGCAGGTCACCGGTGCGCTCCCACGTGCGCCGCTGGCGGACGGCGGAGGTGCCACGCGCCCACAGCCGGTCGAGCAGGGTGGCCACCTCGTCCTCCTCGCCGTGCGCCCGCAGGTCGTCGGCGAGCTCGGCGACGAACGCGTCGACGGCGGCCCGTGCCGGCACCGGTTCGCCGCGCGCGGGGTCGAACAGCTCCCCGGTGAGGCCGTCCTTGGCCGCCCGCCAGCGCGCGGCGCGGAGCAGCTCCGGGCGCACCTCGGGGAAGGGCTCGCCGCGCTCGGCCCGGCCGGCCAGCACCCGCACCAGTGAGCGGGCCAGGCCCGCGTGCAGGACGGCGTCGTCGAGCGAGGTGCACACGTCGGCGAGGCGGAACTCGACCGTGGGGTAGCGGGTCGAGGGACGCAGGTCCCAGTACAGGTGCCGGCCGTCGCCGATGACGCCGCCGCGCACCATGGCCTCGACGAGCGCGAGGTAGCGCTGGGCAGTGCCCAGGTGCTCGGGCGGCCCGGAGTTCGGCCAGCGCGACCACCACGGGGTGCGGAAGCTCTCGTAGCCGGTGTCCACGCCGTCGTGGAACGGCGAGCTGCCGGTCATCGCCAGCAGCACCGGGAGGTACGGCCGGGCCCGGTCGATCACGGCCACCGCCGTGTCCAGGTCCGGGACGCCGACGTGCACGTGACAGCCGCAGATGTCCTGCTGGCGGGCGAGGACGGCCCAGCGGCGGACCATCTCGTCGTACCGCGCCTCGGGGGTCATCGGCTGGTCACGCCAGGAGCCGAACGGGTGGGTGGAGGCGGCCAGGACCAGGACCCCGGCACGGGCGGCGGCCGCCGCGGCCTCGGCGCGGGTCGCGGCCAGTTCGTCCCGCAGGCCGGCGAGGGTGGTGCAGACGCCGGTCGCCGTCTCCAGCTGCGTGGTGGCGATCTCGGCGTGGACGTGGGCACCGGCCGTCCCGGCCAGGGCCGCGGCGGCGACCTCCGGCGCCGGGGCGAGGGCGTAGGTGTCCGGGTCGACGAGGTGGAACTCCTCCTCGACGCCGACGGTCGCCCCCGCCGGTGTCGGGTGGGCGGGCGCCGGGTGGGCGGGCGCGGCGGTCTCCTGGCCCCCCGGGCCGGTCACGGCTCGGCGAACCAGGCGAAGCCGAGGCCGGGGACCACCAACCGGCCCTCGACCACCTGCAGCGGACCGTCGCTGCCGTGCACCTGGTCGAAGGTGCCGAACCCGGTGACGGTGTCGGCGTCCACGGTCCGCGGCTCCGGGGAGAAGTTCGCCAACCCCACGAAGGTGCCGCTGCGCGGATGCCGCCTCGACCAGGCCAGCACCGCGTCGTCGCCGGCGTCCAGCACGACCGACTCGACGCCGCCGCGCAGCGCCAGCAGCGAGCGCCGCACCTCGCCGAGCCGGCGCAGGGCCGCGAACACGCACCCCTCGAGCGTGGCCGGGTCGTCGCGGCGCGCGGCGGCGGCCCAGTCCATGGGCGGGCGGTGCATCCAGCGGTTGTCCGGCGCCCGCGCGGGGTCGTCGAGGTAGCCGGTGTCGTTGCGCTGCGCGAGCTCGTCGCCCATGTACAGCAGCGGGATCCCCCCGAAGGCGTAGGCCACCGAGTACAGGAGCACCAGCCGGCGGATCCCGGCGTCGAGCGCGGCGTCGTCGCCGGCCTCCAGCGCGGCCTCGATGCCGCACAGCGAGGCCGCCGACCCCGACACCCGGGCGTCGCCGGTCGCCTCGTTCTCCTGGAACAGCGCGCCGCGGGCGAACGACCCGGGGAAGCGGCCGGAGTAGAAGTCGTTGAGGAAGCGTCGGTGGCCGGAGCCGTCGACGCCGATCGCCGCGGCGTCCTCGTCGGCGACCGCCCACCCGATGTCGTCGTGCCCGCGCACGTAGGTGCACCACGTCGAGGTCGGCGGGATGGGCTGCATCCGGCGCAGCGCGGTGCGGGCCAGCCGCGCGTCCCGGGTGGCCAGGCTGCTCCACAGCAGCACCATGAGCTGGTTGTGGTAGGCCAGCTCGCACTCGGGCCGGAAGCGGTCGTGGCCGCCGAGGTAGGGCACCAGGTCGTCGGGCGACACGATCGCCTCGGCCTTGAACACCACGGCGGGGGCGGCCACCCGGGTCAGCGCGTGCAGCAGCTGCAGGAGGCTGTGCCCCTCCGGCTGGTTCTGGCAGTTGGTGCCCAGCCGCTTCCACATGAACGGCACGGCGTCCATGCGGAAGACGTCGACCCCGCGGTTGGCCAGCCAGACGATCTCGCCGAGCATCGCGAGGGTGACCTCGGGGTTGGTGTAGTCGAGGTCCCACTGGTACGGCCAGAACGTCGTCCACACCCAGCCGCCGGCCCCGCCGCAGGCCTCGGGCACCCAGCTGAACGAGCCCGGCGCCCGGTCGGGGAAGACCGCGGGGATCGTCGCGTCGTACGCGTCGGGCATCGTGCGGTCGGGGAAGGCCGTGTAGAAGCCGGCGCGGGCGGGGTCGCCGGCCAGCCAGGCCTGCGCCCAGGGGTGCTCCCGCGCGGTGTGGTTGAGCACGAGGTCGATGCACAGGCTCATGTCGCGCTCGTGCAGGGCCGCGGCGACCGCCTCGAGGTCGGCCATGGTCCCCAGCCGGGGGTCGACCGACCGGTAGTCGGCGACGGCGTACCCGCCGTCGTTCTCGCCCTGACGCGGCCGCAGCAGTGGCATGAGGTGCAGGTAGGTGGTGCCGAGCTCGGCCAGGTGGTCCAGGTGCCCGGGCAGCCGGTCCAGCGTGCCGCAGAAGCGGTCGACGTAGCAGACGTAGCCCTGCACCCCGGCGCGCTGGAACCACGCGGGGTCGATCTCCCGCCGCCGGTCCAGCCGGCGCAGCGGCTCGGGCCGCTCCGCCGCGGCGGCGAGGACGACGCGCAGCGAGCGCGCGAACAGCTCGTCGGCCGCCGGCCCGTAGAGGATCGCCAGGGGTTCGTGGACGTCGTACACCGCCAGGTCGGCGCGGGCGAGGAACGCGTCGGCCCCGGCCTCCCCCAGCGCCGCGACCGCGTCCTGCCCCACCCGGGGCCGCAGCCCCGCCCACGCCTGCTCCGCCGCCTCCCGGCGCGCGGCCGCCGAGACCGTCACCGGCCCAGTATCGGGGCGCTGTCCGCCCACGGCATGACCGCTGCGGAACGACCCCGCGGAGGAGTTCACTGGAGCTGTAATCGCGTAAGCAAGGAGGTGGCCACATGTCCCTGGCCCCCGATCCCGACACCGCGGCGCTCGACGCCTACTCCCGCATCGTCACCGCCGTCGCCGCCGAGCTCACCCCGCACGTGGCGGCCCTGCAGGTCACCGCGCCCGGCGGCCGCGGCGGCGCGGGCTCCGCGGTCGTCGTCCCCGGGGACGGACTCCTGCTCACCAACGCCCACGTCGTCGGCGGCGCCCGGCACGGCCGGGCGGTGTTCGCCGACGGGAGCGAGGCCGACGTCGACGTCGTCGGCGCCGATCCGCTGTCCGACCTCGCCGTGGTCCGCGCCCGGACGGCGACCCCTCCCCCGGCGGAGCTGGGCGACGCCACCGAGCTGCGCGTGGGCCAGCTCGTCGTCGCGGTGGGCAATCCGCTGGGACTGGCCGGCTCGGTGACCGCGGGGGTGGTGAGCGGGCTGGGCCGGTCGCTGCCCACCCGCGACGGGCGGACCGCGCGCGTGGTCGAGGACGTGATCCAGACCGACGCCGCGCTCAACCCCGGCAACTCCGGCGGCGCGCTGGCCGACTCCGCGGGCCGCGTCGTGGGGATCAACACCGCCGTCGCGGGCTGGGGCCTGGGTCTGGCGGTGCCGGTGAACGACACCACCCGGCGGATCGTCGGTGCGCTGGTCCGGGACGGCCGGGTGCGCCGGGCCTACCTGGGCCTGGTCAGCACCCCCGCGCCCCTGCCGGCTCCGCTGGCCGAGCGGACGGGACGCCGGCGGGGGCTGCGGATCGTCGACGTCGTCCCCGGCTCCCCCGCCGACCGGGCCGGACTCAAGGCCGGCGACCTGGTGCTCGAGGCCGGCCGCCGTCCTGTCGCGGAGGCGCAGAGCCTGCAGCGACTGTTGTTCGAGGACGCCATCGGGCAGCCGCTGCCGGTCACCGTCTCCCGGCGCGGGGCGATGGTCGACGTGGTCACGGTGCCCACCGAGCTCACCGGCGGGTGACCTCCGGCGGCCCCGGTCCCCCGGCCGGGTGCCCGCCGGTCTCCCCCGATCGGGGCACGTCCTGCCGTCGCACTGCGGAACGTCACCGTCCGCGCCGATGCTGACCGGGACGAACGGGGGACTGACATGCTCGCGGACCGACCGGTGGGGACGGCTCTGCTGTCGTTGCTGTACGGGGTCAGCGGCGTGCTGTGCCTCCTGGGTGCGGTGCACCCGCTGACCACCGAGACACCGGTCGGGCTGCTCTGGGCGCTCGCCGCCGTCGGGTGCGGGGGCTCGGGTCTGCTGTGGTTCGGCCGCCGGCGCCTGGGCGCCGCTGAGGTGCACCTCGCGGTGGCGGTCATGGCCACCCTCATCGCCGTCCTGGCGTGGCGGTCGGTGACCGCCGTGGGCGTCGTCGGGCTGGGCCCGTCGATGGTCGCGCTCGCCGTCTACACGGCCCACTACCTGCCGCGCAACGCCGCCCGCGCGCACGCGCTGTACCTGCTGGTGGTCACCACCACCGGCGCGGTCGCGGCCGCGCCGTCGGGCATCGTCCTGCCGTGGCTGACCACCATGGTCACCGTCGCCGCCCTCGTGGAGGCCCAGACCCGGATCTCCGCGACGCTGCACCGGGCCGCCGGCACCGACCCGCTCACCGGGCTGGCCAACCGGCGCGCGTGGGTGGCCGGCGCCGAGCGGAGCCTGGCCCACGCCCAGCGCACCGACGAGCCGCTGACGATCGCCGTCCTCGACCTCGACGGGTTCAAGACCGTCAACGACGAGGAGGGGCACAGCGCCGGCGACGCCCTGCTGCAGTCGCTGGCCAGGGCATGGAGCAGCGAACTGCGCACCGCCGACCTCCTCGGCCGCTACGGCGGTGACGAGTTCGTGCTGTGCCTCCCCTCGACCGATGCCGGCTCTGCCGCCGAGCTCATCGCCCGCCTGCAGGCCAGCCACCCGGCGTCCTGGTCGGCCGGCACGGCGACCGCGGGCCCCGGCGACACCCTCTCGGAGCTCCTCCTGCGCGCCGACGCGGACCTCTACCGGCACAAGCGGCGCAGCCGCCGCTCCGCCTGAGGCAGCCCCGGCTCGGGGCCCTCCGGCCCTGTCGATCCCGCCGCCTGCGGGAGACGGTGGCCGGGTCCGTCCTGGGAGGCCGGCATGGCAGCGATCGTGGTCTGTGGCGGAGGCGTCATCGGCCTGTCGACGGCGATGATGCTCGCCGACGACGGCCACGAGGTGACCGTCCTGGAGGCCGATCCCCGCGATCCGCCGGAGACGCCGGTCGACGCCTGGGACGACTGGCGCCGCACGGGCGTCGCCCAGTTCCGCCAGCCGCACAACCTGTTCTCCCGGTTCCGGGCAGTCGCCGACGCCGAGCTGCCCGGCTTGACCGACCGGCTGCTGGCGGCCGGGTGCACGTGGGAGGACTACCTCGACCCGCTCCCCCCGTCGATCGACGACCGCACCCCGCGGGAGGACGACGAGCGGATCCGCTTTGTGACCGGCCGGCGCCCCGTGATCGAGGCGACCGTCGCGACAGCCGGCCGGGAGCACCCCGGCGTCGCCGTGCGCCGCGGCGTCCGGGCCACCGGCCTGCTGCCCGGTCCCTCCGCGCTGCCCGGCGTCCCCCACGCGGCGGGCGTGCGCACGTCGGCCGGGGACGAGATCCACGCCGACCTGGTCGTCGACGCGATGGGACGCCGGACGCCGAGCGCGGACTGGCTGGCCGAGGTCGGCGCTCGTCCTCCGTACCTGGAGCGCGAGGACAGCGGTTTCGTCTACTACACGCGGTACTTCACCGGCCCGGAACGGCCGCGGCGGATCGGCCGCGCGCTCGTGCCTCTGGGCAGCGTCTCGCTGCTCACCCTCCCCGGGGACAACGACACCTGGTCGGTGACGGTGTTCTCCGCGACCCGCGACGCCGCGCTCAAGGCGCTCCGCGACCCGGCCGCGTTCACCCGGGTGGTGGCCGCCTGCCCGCTCCAGGCCCACTGGCTGGACGGACGGCCGATCACCGACGTGCTGGCGATGGCCGGCGTCCTCGACTGCTACCGCCGCTTCGTCCTCGACGACGAGCCGGTGGTGACCGGCTTCGTCGCCGTGGGCGACGCGTGGGCCTGCACCAACCCCTCCGCGGGCCGGGGCCTGTCGGTCGGCTCGGTGCACGCCCAGGTGCTCCGCGCCGCGGTCCGTGACCACCTCGACGACCCCGGTGGCCTGGTGCGCGCCTTCGACACGACCACCGAGCGGCAGGTCACCCCGTTCTACCGCAACCAGATCGCCGCCGACCGGGCGCGCATCGCCGAGATGGACGCCCTCCGTCAGGGCCAGGAACCCCCGCCTCCCGACCCCCGGCAGCTGCTGTTGACCACCGCCGCCATGCACGATGCCGACGTGTTCCGGGGACTCGTGGAGATCGTCACCTGTCTCGCGCTCCCGCAGGAGGTGCTGTCACGGCCCGGCATGCAGGAGCGGCTCTCGCGGTACGCGGACGCGCCACCGCCCCCGCCGGCGCCGGGCCCGGACCGGCGACAGCTGATGGACCTGCTCGCCGGGTGAGCGTCAGGGGCGGCGCCAGTCGTCGCCGTCCATGTGTGAACCGGCCATCGGGCCCATCTGCAGCATGCCGCCGTCCACGGCCCACGAGGCGCCGGTGACGTACCCGGCCGCCGGCGAGGCGAGGAAGGCGACGACGGCGGCGACCTCGCGGGCGTCGCCGGGACGCCGGAGCGGGACACCGGGGCGCTCGTGCCCGGGCGCGGTCGGGTCCTCGTCCTCCTGGCCGGTCATCGGGGTGGCGATCTCGCCGGGGGCGACGGCGTTGACGGTGATGCCGTGCTCGGCCAGCTCGATCGCGGCCACCCGGGTGAGCAGGCCGAGGCCGCCCTTGGCCGCGCAGTAGGCGGCCGCCCCGACCCGGGGCTGGTGCTCGTGCACGCTGGTGATGTTGACGATCCGCCCGCCGCGGCCGGCGGCCACCATCCGGCGCGCGGCCCGCTGCAGGCAGAGGAACGCGCCGTCGAGGTCGGTGGCCAGCACCTCGCGCCAGGTGGCGAAGTCGGTGTCGAGGACGGTCGACATGTGGCCGGTGCCGGCGTCGTTCACCAGGACGTCGACCCCGCCGAGGGCCTCGGCCAGGTCGTCGACGACGTCGGCGGCCCCGGGCAGCCGGGTGAGGTCGAGGTGCCGGACCTCGGCCCGCCGGCCCAGGCCCCGGACCTCCTCGGCGGTCGCCTCCGCGGCGGCCTCCTCGCGGTACCAGGTGACGCCGACGTCGCAGCCCGCCTGCGCGAGCGCGACCGCGGTCGCCCGGCCGATGCCGGACTCGGAACCGGTGATGATGGCGACCCTGGACGTGCTCGCGCTCTCGCTCATGGCCCGAGGCTAGGAACAGCCGGCTCGGGCCGCAGCGCGCGGGGCGACCGCGACGGGCGTGTGGGCACGGGCCCAGGACCCGGTGCGGCGCTCACGCTCCCCGGTCCGGTGGGCACACGCCGGGCACGGCGGGTCAGGCGGCGGTGGCGAGGCGCTCGTCGAGCAGCGCGTCCACCGACGCCCGGGCCTCCTCGACCAGCCGGGCGTTCTCCGCCGACGGGCAGTGCGCCTCCGCGCTGCGGGCCACGCCGAGGGCGATGGAGGCGACGGCGATCGCCAGGTCGAGGTCGTCGAGGTCGGTGACGGTGCGGGTCATGGCGGCCTCCCCGGGACGCTCCCTCTGTGCTGGAACGCCTCGCACGCTAGGCCGGGGGTACGACACTCCCCGCCGGTCCGGCCCGGCGCACCGGGAGGGTGGCCGGGCCGGACGTCGGGCTCAGGCGGTACGGCTCTCCCGGTCGTAGTTGCGACCCAGGAACGCCGGCACCCGCGCCCAGCGGAACGCGAAGATCATCACCAGCAGGGTCGCCACGTACGGCACCACGAGCAGCACCTGGCTCGGGATGCCGACGTCGCCCACCTCGGCCCGCAGTGCGATGACGTCCATCGCGGCGAAGAACAGCGCACCCGCGGCGATGAACTGCGGACGCCACCCGCCGAAGAAGGTCAGCGCGATGGCCAGCCAGCCGCGGCCGCCGATGATCCCCTCGGTGAACGTCCCGGTGAAGACCATCGGCAGGTAGGCGCCCGCCACGGCCATGAGCGCACCCCCGGCGGTCGCCGTCCAGATGCGCGTGCGCGCCACCGCGATGCCGAGGCTGTCGGCCGCCTTGGGGTTCTCCCCCACCGCACGGAGGTCCAGGCCGGCGCGGGTGCGGTACAGGAAGACGTACAGCCCGACGGCGACCAGCGCGGCGAGGTAGACCAGCACGTTGTGCGAGAACAGCACGGTGCCGAGCACCGGGATCTGGCTCAGCAGCGGGATCTCCAGCCGGGGCAGCGTCTGGATCAGCGGCTGCGACCCCGTCTCCCCGACGACCACGCGGAACAGCAGCCCCGCCAGTCCGGTCGCAGCGAAGAACAGCGCGAGGCCGATGACGAACTGGTCCAGTCGCAGGGACGTCGTCGCCCAGCCGAGCACGAGCCCGAACAACGCGCCCACGGCCGCGGCGCAGAGGATGCCGACCGTGTTGCTGCCGACGCCGTAGCTGACGAGGAAGCCCACCGAGGCGCCCAGCACCATGACGCCCTCCTGCGACACGCTGAAGACGCCGGCCAGCCCGCCCAGCATCGTGCCGAGCGAGGCCAGCAGGTAGGGCACCGTGGCGATCACGGTGAGCTGGGCCAGGGTCTCGAACTCGGTCATGCCGCGGCCCTCCGCGCGAGTCGCCCGGCGATGACGTCGGACAGGAGCAGGAAGATCAGGATCAGGGCCTCGATGATGAGGACCATCTCGGCCGGCACCCCGACCGTGCGCTGCATGGAGCTCGCGCCGACCTCCAGGATCGAGATCCCGAAGGCAACGACGGGCACCCACAGCGCGTTCCCCCGGGCGATGAGCCCGACGATGATGCCCAGCAGCAGGTAGTTGGCCTGCATGCCCTCGATCGCCCGGCCGTGGACGCCCGAGACCTCGATGGCACCGGCCAGCCCGGCCAGCGCGCCGCCGACCACGAGGGCGACCACCGCCACGCGGCCGACGCGGATGCCGTTGATGGCCGCTGCCCGCGGGTTGGTGCCCGCGGCACGGAGCTCGAAGCCGGCCGCCGTCCGCCGGGTGACGACGATGCTCGCCAGGCTCACCACCAGTGCCAGCAGGATGCCGGCGTGCACGCCGGGCGGGCCGCCCAGCACCGGCAGCTCGGCCGGCTCCCCGACCGTCTGGGTGGCCGCGACGCCGGCGGCCGGGTCGGCCCACACCTCGGTGGCGGCGTAGTCGAGCACCTGGAAGGAGACGAAGTTCAGCAGCACCGTGCTGAGGATCTCGTTGACCCCGAACCGGCCCATGAGCAGCGCGGCGATGCCCGCCCACACCAGCCCGGCGAGCACGCCGGCGACCAGCACGAGCGGCAGCAGCACCGCCGCCGGCAGGTCCGCGTAGACGATGCCGACGCCGGCCGCGGCGGTGCCGCCGACGAGCAGCTGGCCCTCGCCGCCGATGTTGAACCGCCCCACGGCCAGCGGGATGGTGAACGCCAGCGCCAGCAGGACGACGGTGACCCACTTGGTGAGGGTCTCGGTGAAGCCGAACGTCGTCTTGAACGACGTCGACAGGATCGTGGTGAACGCGCCGAACGCGTCGTACCCGAGCACCGCCATGACCACCCCGGAGACCACGAAGGCCAGGACCAGGGCGAGCACGTAGGGCAGCAGGTCCCGCAGCACCCGCAGGCCGCCGTGCAGCGGGACAGGTGGTGCGTCGGTCTGCACCGGGACGGTGGGGGTGCTCATGCCGGGCCCCCCGCGGGGACGCGGAGCGCCGGCGGGGCGCCGTGACGGGGTGCGTTCATGCGTCCTCCCGGACGCCGGCCATCAGCCGGCCGAGTGCGTAGGCGTCGAAGTCCCCGCGGGCGCGCTCACCGACCACCTGGCCGGAGTAGAGGACCACCATGCGGTCGGCGAGCAGGCTCAGCTCGTCGAGGTCCTCGGAGATGAGCACGACGGCGCAGCCGCGGTCGCGGGCCTCCTCGACACGGTCGTAGACGAAGCGGGTGGAGCGGAGGTCCAGCCCGCGGGTGGGGTTCTGCAGGACCAGCACCGACGGCTCCCGCTCGAACGCCCGGGCCAGCACCAGCCGCTGGATGTTGCCGCCGGAGAGGTTGGCCGCGGGGGCGTCGGGCCCCGGTGTCCGGATCGAGTAGCGCTCGATGGTGCGCCGGGCGTGCTCGCGCACGCCCCGCCAGTCGATGAGCCCGGCACGGCGGAACGCGGGGTCGCGCTGGGAGCCCAGCAGCAGGTTGTCGGTGACCGACGCCGCGCCGAGGATGCCGTCGCGGTGGCGGTCCTCGGGGACGTAGGCGACGCCGGCGGCCAGCCAGCGCGACGTCGGCCGCCCGGCTAGCTCGGTGCCGTCGACGGTCACGCTGCCGGAGCGCACCGGGCGGACGCCGGCGAGCGCCTCGGCCAGCTCGACCTGGCCGTTGCCGGCGACGCCGGCCACGCCGAGGACCTCCCCCGACCGGACGGCGATGTCCAGTCCGTGGAGCGCCGGCACCCCGTGGTCGTTGTCGACCTCCAGCGCCGAGACGGCCAGCCGCACCGCCGACCCGGTGGCCGGGTGCTCCGGCGCGTCCGCCACGGCGGTCCCCACCGGGGACAGGCCCAGCGCGGCGGCGACCTCCGTGGACTGCTCGTCGGCCAGCTCCCCGACCATGAGGCCGGCCACGCCCGCGGCGTCGGTCTCCTCCCGGCGGACCGTGGTGAGCCGGCGGCCGTCGCGCATGACGGAGATGCGGTCGCAGATGGCCAGCACCTCGCGCACCTTGTGCGAGATGAACACGACGCTGGTGCCCTCGGCGACGATCTCGCGCAGCGAGGCGAACAGCGCGTCGACCTCCTGGGGCGTCAGGTTGGTCGTGGGCTCGTCGAGGACGAGGATCCGCGCCCCGCGGTACAGCACCTTGAGGATCTCGACCCGCTGCCGCGCCCCCACCGACAGCCGGTCGGTGCGCGCCCGCGGGTCGACGGCCAGGCCGAAGCGGTCGGAGAGCTCGGCGATCCGCCGGCTGGCCCCGCGCAGCCCGCCCGAGCCACCGCTGGTGCCGACGACGACGTTCTCCACCACCGTGTACGCGGGCACCTGGAGCAGGTGCTGGTGCACCATGCCGATGCCCAGCCCGATCGCGTCGCGCGGTGAGCGGACGTGCACCTCCTGCCCGTCGACCCGGATGGTCCCCGCGTCGGGCCGGTACAGGCCGTACAGGACGTTCATGAGGGTGGTCTTGCCGGCGCCGTTGCCGCCGACGAGGCCGTGCACCTCACCGGCGGCGAGCTCGAAGTCCGCGTCGACCAGCGCCTGGACCGACCCGAACGACTTGGTCACGCCGCTCATCGACAGCGGCACCCGTCCCGCGGGCGGGGGTGGTCCCCCCGCCCGCGACTGCTCCGCCGTCGTCACTCGACCGGGGTCACGTCGCGCTCGACCTCGATCTCGCCGCTGCTCAGGCCCGCGATCACCTCGTCGACCTGGTCCACCACGGCCTGGTCGACGCCGGCCGGCGGCTGCAGCGAGATGCCCTGCTCGAAGGTCATGCCGAGGTAGCCGCCGGTCTCGCCGTCCTGCACCTGGCCGAGGATCTCGTCGAGCATCACCTTGAAGTCGTAGAGCACCGAGGTGAGGTAGTGGTCGGGGGCCAGGTCGGACTTGTCGGTGTACTTCGCGGTGATCCGGACCGCGCCGGCGGGCTCGGCCTTGACCGCCTCGAAGGCGCCGACCATGCCGAGGTTCAGCGAGCCGAGGACGACGTCGGCGCCGCCGGCGATCAGCTGGCTGGTGAACTGCTGGCCGCGGGTCGGGTCGTTGAGGTCACCGGTCCACACGGGGGTGAGCGTCGCGGTGGACCCGACGTCCTCCAACGCCTGCTCGACGGCGTGCACCTCGGAGTAGCTGAACGGCAGGGTGGCCCCGCCCAGGTAGGCGATCTGCTGGCTCTGCGTGGTCGCCGCGGCCAGCACGCCCAGCGGGTAGAAGGCCAGGTGGAAGTTCCGGTCGAGCACCCACACGTTCTCGGGGACGTCCTCGGGCTGGGTGTCCTGCTCGGCGATGAAGACGACGTCCGGCGCCTCCTCGGCGACCGCGACGGTGGCGTCGTAGAACTGGCTGCCGTGGGTCCAGATGACTGTGTAGCCGTCGGCGACGTACTCGCGCAGGACCCGCTGCGCGTCGGGCACCGCCACGCTCTCCGAGTAGGTGGTCTCCGCGCCGTACTCGGCCTCGGCCGCCTGCAGCGCCTCGAGGCCCAGGAAGGTGTAGTCGGCGTCGGTCGTCGTCCCGGAGAAGACCGCGGCGATCCGGGGCGCCTCGCCGTCGGTGCCGCCTCCGCCACCGCCACCGCCGCCGTCGTCGCCACCACCACAGGCGGTCACGGTCAGCAGCAGGGCGGAGCACAGGGCGGTGGAGCGGAGCAGCACGCGGGCGGGTCGCATGGACGGGCACCATCCTCGGTCGCACGGTCGGGTTGAGGGAGCCTGTCAGCCCCGTGTCACGGGGCCCTCGACACCGGGGCCAGCCGAGACCGAATCGATACCGACCGCTGCCCGGCCGAACCGGTCCGCCCACTCCCCCAGGAGTCCGCGCAGCTCGGGCGGGGTGACCACGGTGAACTCCGCCCCCAGCGAGCCGAGGGCGAACGCCGGCCAGTCCAGGCTGTCGGTCTCCAGGTGCACCCGGCTGCGCGCGGGCCCCTCCTCGACCACCCGCGCCCAGCGGCCGATGCGGGCCCGCACGCGGTCGGCCGGGGCCGCGACCACCGCCTCCACGGCCACCGGCGCGGCCCACGGCCCCATCCCGGCCCGCACGAAGGCGGCGGCGTCCTCGGCCGGCAGCCGCCGCGGCGCGAAACGGGCCCCGGTGGGCCGCGGCCCGCTCAGCCGGTCCAGCCGGAAGCTCCGCCAGCCGCCGCGGTCGAGGTCGTAGGCGACCAGGTACCAGCGCCGCCCGAGCGGGACCAGCCGGGCGGGCTCCACCTCGCGCTCGGTCGGGGTCCCGTCCGCCGCGGTGTAGCCGAACGCGAGCCGCTCGGTGTCGCGGCAGGCCTGCGCGACGGTGGTCAGCACCTCCGGGTCGATGACCGCCGGGGTGTCCCGCCACCCGGCCGGCTCGGTGACCGCCCGCAGCGCGTCGGCTCGGCGGCGCAGCCGGGGCGGCAGCACCTGCACCACCTTGGTCAGCGCGCGCACCGACGACTCCGCCGTCCCCGCGATCGCGCTCTGCGCCGCCGCCTGCAGGCCGACCACGAGCGCGACGGCCTCCTCGTCGTCGAGGACCAGCGGCGGCAGCGCCGCGCCGGGCGCGAGCCGGTAGCCGCCGTCGACCCCCGGCCGGGCCTCGACCGGGTGGCCGAGGTCGCGCAGCCGGTCGACGTCGCGCCGCAGGGTGCGCAGCGAGACCCCGAGCCGCTCGGCCAGCTCGGCGCCGGCCCAGTGCCGCCGGTTCTGCATGAGGGAGAGCAGCCGCAGGGTGCGGTTCCCGGTGTCCGCCATGCCGCCAGGATCCCGTCGATCGCGGACAGGAACTGGCACCGATGGTCCCTAACGTCGTCCGTGACCGACGACCCGAGACGGAAGGCGGACACCATGACCAGCACGACGGGCACCCTCACCGGCGAGCGGGCGGACCTGCTGGAGACCCTCGCCGCCCACCGGCACTTCCTGCGCCACACGGTCCGAGGGCTCACCGACGAGCAGGCCCGGCAGCGGACGACGGCCAGCGAGCTCACCCTCGGCGGGCTGGTCAAGCACGTCGCCGCGCAGGAGGCGGGCTGGGTGCGGTTCGTCCTGGAGGGCCCCTCGTCCATGCCCGGTCCGGACGACGCGGAGCAGATGGCGGCGTGGGCCGAGCAGTTCCGGATGGGGCCGGACGAGACGCTGGAGGGGCTCCTCGCCCACTACGAGGAGGTGGCCCGGCGCACCGACGAGCTGGTGCGCACGCTGCCCGACCTCGACGCCACCCACCCGCTCCCGGAGGCGCCGTGGTTCCAGCCGGGCGCGGTCCGGTCGGCCCGCCGGGTCCTCCTGCACATCGTGGCGGAGACCGCCCAGCACGCCGGGCACGCCGACATCCTGCGGGAGTCCCTCGACGGCCAGAAGACGATGGGCTGACAGCGCCGGCCCGCCCGTCTCGGCGGGTCCTCCCGGACGGCGGCACGGGGGAACTCAGCCCTCCGCCTCCAGCTCGGCGACGTGGTCCAGCGCGCGGTCACGGGCGGCGGCGGCCTCGGTCGCCCGGCGCTCGGCGGTCCGGCGGTGCCGCTCGGCGCGCTGGAGCTCCTCGCCGGTCTCCGCCGCCTCGCGCTCGAGCCGGGCCAGCTCGTCGGCGAGCTCCTGGACGCGCGCCTGCAGGTCGGCCCGGCGGGCGTCGAGGTCGTCGACCCGGTGCCGTTGCTCCTCGGCGGCGGCGCGCGTCTCCGCGGCGACCGCGGTGGCCTCCTCCCGCTGCCGCCGACGCTCGGCGGCGTCTCCCCCGCGGGCCCGGGTCGGCGCGGCCGGCGTCTCCGGGCGGGGTGGGGCGACCAGCCGCAGTGCCGGCCGCACGCCCGTCGTCCCCATGCCGCTGTAGGACATCGGTGCGGTGAGCCGGCCGGACAGCAGCGCCTCCCCGGCCTCGGGGTCGGCCATGGCCGCGCGCAGCGTGTCCTCGACCTGGGCCTCGACGGAGCTGCTGACCCGGTGGCCGCGCTCCCGGGCCAGGGCACTGGCCTGCCGGGTGAGGGCGGTGAGCAGCTGGGAACGCTGCCGGTTGAGCGCCTTCAGCGAGTCGCCGGCGAGGTTCTCCTGCGCCACCCGCAGCATCCCGCCGAGCTCGACCAGGCCCTCGATCTCCGCGCGGTGCTCGCGCACGAGCAGGTTGCACACCCAGGCCGCCGCCGAGGGCTTGGGCAGCGCGCCGATCGCCTTGGCCAGCGGGCGGTCGCCGTCGTCCCTCGCCCGGTGCTGGCGTTGCCTGCGCAGCGCGGTGAACTCCTCGGGCGGCACCTCGTAGAGCTCGTCGGCGACGTCGTCGAGGTCCACGGGGCCGACCCTGCCACGGCCGGCCCCGGGGGGTGGCCGGTCAACAGCACGTGGCGACGCCGGCTCCGTCCTCGCCGGGCACGCAGCAACTGCCGTCGCCGCCGACGGCGGAGAGCTCGAGGGCCTTCTCCCCCTCCAGGTCCGGGCGGGCGTCACCGGTGACCGTGTAGACCTCCCAGGGCTCGCCGCCGGGTCCGGTCACCCACACCTTGTCCTGGACGGCGTAGCAGCAGGTGGTCCGGTCCTCGACCCGCGTGGCCAGTCCCGCCCCGGCCAGCCGCGTGGTGGCCGCGGAGACCTCCTCCGTCGAGGCGACCTCGACGCCCAGGTGGTCCATGCGGGTGGGCTCACCGGCGGCGCCCTCGAGGAGCACCAGCTTCAGCGGCGGCTCGGCGACGGCGAAGTTCGCGTACCCGGGGCGACGCTTGGCTGGGGTGGTGCCGAACAGCCGCGAGTAGAAGTCGACGGCGGCGTCGAGGTCGGCGACGCGGAGGGCGAGCTGGACACGGGACACGGGAGACCTCCTCAAGGCGCGGACATCGACAGGTGTCGATGTCCCGGTCCAGGGGACCACCAGACATCGACGTTTGTCAATATGACGGATGTCGTTACGATGGGCGGCGATGTCCACCGGAGGAGACCCGATGAGTGACCCCGGCCTGGCGTGCTGCACGCCGCTCACCGGTACGGCCATGTCCGCCGAGCAGGCCGAGCAGGTCGCCCCCCTGCTGAAGGCACTGGCCGACCCCGTGCGGCTGCGCCTGGTCAGCCTGATTGCCTCGAGCGCCACCGGCGAGGCCTGCGTGTGCGACCTCAACGACGCCTTCGACCTGACCCAGGCGACCATCAGCCACCACCTCAAGGTGCTGCACTCCGCCGGGTTGCTCGACCGCGAGAAGCGCGGCGTGTGGGTCTACTACGCCGTGCGCCGCGAGGCGCTGGCCGCCGTCGCCGGGCTGTTCGACACCGCGGCGGTGCCGGCGTGAGCGACGTCGTCGGCGAGACCGCAGTGGCGCCGCCCGAGGCGCCGGTGCTGCGGCGGCTGTCCACCCTCGACCGGTTCCTGCCGGTCTGGATCGTGGCGGCGATGGCGCTCGGCCTGCTGCTCGGCCGCTGGGTGCCGGGCCTGGACGACGCGCTGTCGGCGGTGGAGGTGGGCAACGTCAGCCTGCCGATCGCCGTCGGGCTGGTCCTGATGATGTACCCGGTGCTGGCGAAGGTCCGGTACTCCGAGCTGGACCGGGTGACCGGCGACCGGCGGCTGATGGCCGCCAGCCTGGTGCTCAACTGGCTGGTGGGCCCGGCGCTGATGTTCGCGCTGGCGTGGCTGCTGCTGCCCGACCTGCCCGAGTACCGCACCGGCCTGGTGGTCGTCGGCCTGGCCCGCTGCATCGCCATGGTGCTGATCTGGAACGACCTGTCCTGCGGCGACCGCGAGGCCGCCGCGGTGCTGGTGGCGGTCAACTCGGTGTTCCAGATCCTGGCCTTCGCCGCGCTGGGCTGGTTCTACCTGCAGGTGCTGCCCGGCTGGCTGGGCCTGCCGACGACGTCCGCGGAGTTCAGCGTCTGGGCGATCGTGCTGTCGGTGCTGGTCTTCCTCGGCATCCCGCTGCTGGCGGGCTTCCTCACGCGGACGGTCGGCGAGCGCCGGAAGGGCCGGGACTGGTACGAGGGCCGCTTCCTCCCGCGCATCGGGCCGGTCGCGCTCTACGGACTGCTGTTCACGATCGTCATGCTCTTCGCCCTGCAGGGCGAGGCGATCACCTCCCGGCCGTGGGACGTCGCCCGCATCGCCCTCCCCCTGCTGGCGTACTTCGCGCTGATGTTCGGCGGCTCCTTCCTGCTCGGGATGCGGCTGCGCCTGGGTTACGCCAAGACGGCCACGCTGGCGTTCACCGCCGCCGGCAACAACTTCGAGCTGGCCATCGCGGTGGCCATCGGCACCTTCGGCGTCACGTCCGGCCAGGCGCTGGCCGGCGTCGTCGGGCCGCTCATCGAGGTGCCGGTCCTGGTCGCCCTCGTCTACGTGGCCCTGTGGGCCGCGCGCCGCTTCCCCCCCGGCCACGAGCCCACTCGACCCGATCGGACCCCTGCATGACCAGCCACCTCCACGGGCTGCGCGGCCTGCTCGCCGCGGACGCCACGTTGACCCGGCTGACCGACGAGCTGGCCGATCGCCTCACCGGCGTCTTCACCCGGGAGACGATCGACCGCTACGTCCACGAGTCCTTCGTCGCCCTGGCGGCCACCGCCACCGTGGGCGCGCACCTGCCACTGCTCACCGCGCGCCTGGCCACCGAGCGCCTCACCGCGCTCGCCCAGGCGGAGGGCGCCATCGCCCGCGACGTCTGGGAGGTCCTGTTCGTCTGCGTGCACAACGCGGGGCGCTCCCAGATGGCCGCCGGCCTCATGGCGCACCACGGCGGCGACCAGGTGCACGTCCGGTCCGCCGGGTCGCGACCGGCCCCCGACATCGACGATGCCGTCGTCGCGGCCATGGCGGAGGTCGGCGTCGACCTGGCCGACGCCTTCCCCAAGCCGCTCACCGACGACGTCGTCCGCGCCGCCGACGTGGTGGTGACCATGGGCTGCGGCGACGCCTGCCCGGTGTACCCCGGCAAGCGCTACCTGGACTGGCAGGTCCACGACCCCGCCGGCCGACCCCTCGACGAGGTCCGCGCGATCCGCGACGACCTCGACGCCCGGGTGCGCGGCCTGCTCGCCGAGATCACCTCCTCCTCCGCCGGAACCGTTCCCCCCGAGGTCACCCCATGACGCCGTCGGTCCTGTTCGTCTGCGTGCACAACGCCGGCCGGTCCCAGATGGCCGCCGGCTGGCTGCGGCACCTCGCCGGGGACGCCGTCGAGGTCCGCTCGGCCGGGTCGCTGCCCGCCGAGCAGGTCAACCCCGCGGCCGTCGCGGCCATGGCGGAGGTCGGCATCGACATCACCGACCAGCGGCCGAAGGTGCTGACACCTGCGGCGGTGGAGGCCTCCGACGTCGTCATCACCATGGGCTGCGGCGACGTCTGCCCGGTCTTCCCCGGCAAGCGCTACCTCGACTGGCAGCTGGCGGACCCGGCCGGCAAGGGGGTCGACGCCGTCCGGCCCATCCGGGACGAGATCGAGGACCGGGTGCGGGCACTGCTGACGGAGCTGCTGCCCGCGCAGGCGTGACGGCCGGCTCGACCTCCGGGTCCGGCCCGTCACCACCCCCGGAGACGCGCCGTGAGGCCGAGCAGGTGCCGGCATCGTCCGGCGTCACCGTCGGCTGCCGCGATCTCGTCCCGGATGACCCGGACCGTGCGATCCGGATCGGCCGCAGCGGCCAGGCGCCCGAGGGTCTCGAGCTCGAACCCGCTCACGCCCGGGTCCGCCAGCGCGTTCTCGAAGGTCTGCAGGACGGTGGTCGCAGGCAGCTGCACCTCCAGGCGGGGGTGCGCCACGGGCTCGTCCCGATGGGCACGGAAGAGGATCCTGTCTCCGGGGGCGAAGTCGACCTTGAACTCCCAGTGCAGCGCGTAGACGGCCTGTTCGAAGTGGGGATCGCCGGTGAACCGGAAGTCCCGACCCGTGTACGCCTTGCGCTCGGCCTTCCGCTCCGGCCGCTCGAAGTCCGCCCGGAGCTCGAGGAAGGTGACCGGCTCGCCGTCGCGCGCGTAGCGCTCCCTGAGGATCTTCAGCAGCAGTCTCAGGGCTCCGTTCTGCGCCTCCCTCATGGCGTCCCTCCGCCACTCCTTCACGGTCTTGTAGACCCAGGCGAGGAAGCCCGCGACCAACGTCACGAAGGCGAGGAAGGCACCCACGTCGACGCTCCGGTCGAACGTCAGGGCCGGTAGCTCGACCGCCGAGACCACCGCGGGACCGACGAGCGCTGGGGTGTGCACGGAGCGTCCCCTCCCCTCACCGGGGCTCGGTGTCCGCAGGCTAGCGAGCGGGGCATCGCTGACGGGGCTGCTGCCCGCGCGGGCGTGAGAGTGCCCACAGCCGGGCGGGAGAGCGGCCTCCGCGGCAACACGCCGGTCACCGCCGGGGAACACTGCGGTCATGCAGGAACGCACGCCCCTGGCGAAGACGCTCGCCGGCCCCGCCCTGATCGTCGCGGTGCTCGGGGTGCTCCCCCTCGTGTGGGACGCCCCCCTCGTGTGGGAGGTGCTCGGCCCGCTGGTGGCCGCGGTCTACGCCGTCCGCGCGCTCGCCGTGGTGTGGCGGCAGGTCTTCAGCACCTCGTCGCGACACCTGCACGCCTGACCCCGGGACGCACGGCAGCCCCGGACCGCGTGCGGTCCGGGGCTGCTGTGCGGCCGGGCGCTAGCCGAAGACGAGCACCCCGAGCACCGTCGCGACCGCCAGGCCGGCCATGACGGGCAGGAAGCAGCGGCGGGCCAGCTCCACCGCGGGTACCCGGACGAAGCCGGCGACCGCGAGCAGGGACGACCATGCGACCAGTGTGCCGCCGCCGGACCAGATGTTGCCCATCTGCCCGATGGCCGCCAGCGTCGGGCTGCTGACCCCCGCCCCCTCGGCGAGGGAGCCGGCCAGCGCGCCGGTGAGCGGCAGGCCGGAGAAGCCCGAGCCGTCCAGACCGGCGACGACGCCGACGACCATGACGCCGAACGCGGTGAGGAGGGCGTTCGCCGGCAGCTGGTCCTGACCGGCCACCACGAGGTCGAACAGCAGGTTCGGCGCGGTCTGGCCCTCCGGGATGCTCAGGATGGAGGCGGCGAACTCGCTGTTGCCGAGGAAGAAGAAGCCGGCGATGGGGAGGACGACGCCCATCGCCTTGAAGGCGAACACCAGGCCGTCGACGATGTGGTCGGCCGAGGTCTCCAGGAACTTGTTCCCGCTGCGGGCGTACGCCGCGCCGAACATGACCAGCAGCGCGATACCGCCGACCAGGGCCGCCGCGTCACCACCCTGGAGATCCGGCACGGACTCCGAGACGCTGGCCACGACCAGGTAGACGATCAGGGTCAGGTACGCCAGCGGGACCAGCAGGGCGAACGCCTTGGACGCCAGCGGCCTCTCGACCGGGGTGATGGTGTGCTGCTCGGGCGGAACCGGGCCCCCGGCCGGGGTGCCGATCAGCGCCCGCCCCTTGCTCAGCCGCTGGGCGATGACCTGGGCCTCATCCCGCGGCGCCGTGGGCGCGGTGCCGCCGACGCCGACGAGCTCCCGCTGACCGCCGCTCGACGGTCCGCCGCCACCGGTGCCGTCCGTCGGCAGCCCACCACCGGGTCCGCCGGCGCCGTCAGCCGGGCCCCCCTCAGCGGCGGCCTCGACCGCCTCGGCGTCGGCCGTGCCGCTGCGCCGGTCTGCCGTGCTCTCCCACTCGGCGAGCAGCTCGTCGGAGGGCCGCCGCATCTTGCGGATCTCCATCGCGTAGCCGATGGCCAGCGCGACACCGCCGACGATCAACGACAGCACGAAGGCCCGGTCGGCCACGACCATCGGGTCGGCGTTGGCCGCCGTCGCCGACAGCTGCGGCGCGACCCCGATGACGTAGTCGGACGACAGGGCCATGCCCTGCCCGGCGATCGCGATGGTGAAGCCGACCGCGAGCGGCCGCAGGCCGGCACGGATGGCGACCGGCACCAGCACGGCCCCGACCAGCGGCACCGCGGGGGTGGGCCAGAAGAACAGCGAGATGAAGTACGTGACGATCACCAGCGTCCACCAGGACAGGTGCGCGTTGCGCATGACCCGGCGGAAGGGCGTGACCATCCGCTTGTCCGACCCGAGCCCCTCCAGGGACCGCAGCATCGCGGTGACCATGGCGATGATCAGGAAGATGTTGAACAGGCTGGTGGCTGCGGTGAGGCTGGCGTTGAAGACCGACGACAGACCGGTCGCGAGGCTCCCCGACCACACGAGGGCGGTGAGGAACGTGGCCACCACTGCCGGCACCACGATGTTCTTGCGCATGATCATCGTGGCGAGGATGACGACCACCCCGGCCAGGAAGACCCAGTGCGCTGCTGTGAGTTGCATCGACGCCCCTACGGGTGAGCCCAATGTGTTGGTGGGAAAAGCTCCCCGACCGCGCAGACGCCGTCCATGAACGAAGTGCACACTCGCCCCACCTCCGAATGTGCAGCCTGCCGTGGCCGCGTTCAAGGCACGTTGGCAGGCTGTTCCCCGTACGTGAACGGGGAGGACGTCTGTGACCGGCACCGCGACGCAGCACGACCGAACCGCGGCAGCCGGGTCCGAGGCACCCCCACGGGCCGGCTGGCTGCTCGCCGCGCTGCTCGGCGCCACGTTCCTCGGCACCGTCAGCAACAACGTGGTCAACGTGCCGCTGCGCCAGATCACCGACGACTACGGCGCCCCGGTCAGCCAGGGCGTGCTGGTCGCCTCCGCGTCGGTGCTGGTGCTGGCCGTGGCCATGCCGCTGACCGGCTGGATCAGTGACCGGCTCGGCCGCCGCCGCACCCTGGTGCTCGCCCTGGCGGTGCTCCTCGTCGGCACCGTCGGCGCCGCGCTCGCGCCCACGCTGCCCACGCTCGTGGCCAGCCGGGCAGTGCAGGGACTCGGCTGCGCCGCCGTCCCCACCGCGGTCATGGGCACCCTCGCCCGGTGCTGGCCGGCCAGTCGGCGCAACCGGGTGATGGGCGCGTGGGGCACGGCCAACGGCATCGGCCAGGCCGTGGGGCCGCCGGTCGGTGGCCTGCTCGCCGACGCGTGGGGCTGGCGGTCGATCTTCTGGGCGCTGGTGCCGGTGACCGTGGCGGTGCTGGTCCTCGCCGTCAGCGTCGTCCCCCGGGACGGCGGGGCGCGCGCCCCCATCGACGTCCCCGGGGTCGGCTCGCTCACCCTCGGCGTGGCCGCGCTGATGGCGGCGGTCACCGCGGCTCCCCAGGACGGCGTCCCGGGGTGGGTGCCGCTGGCCGGGGTCGCCCTCGGGGTCGCGGCGCTGGCCGCCTTCGTCGTCTCCGGGCTGCGCCGTGCGCAGCCGTTCATCGACCCGCGGCTGCTCGTCGAGATCCGCTGGCTGCGCAGCGCCACCGGTGTCTTCGTCCAGCAGGTGACGCTGTTCTCCGTCCTCGTGGCCGTGCCGCTGCACCTGACCGGCGTCGCCGGGCTGTCGGGCACCGCGACCGGTCTGCTGGTCTTCCTGCTGCCGGTGGTGTGGGCGGCCTCGGCACCACTGGTCGGCCTGCTGGCCGACCGGATCGGTCCACGACCGGTGCTGCGGACCGGTCTGGGCGTGCTGTTCGCCGTCTCCGTCGTCCTCGGCGTGCTCCTGGGCGCGGGCGCGACGGCGGTGCCGCCGATCGCGGTCGTCCTGGTGGTGGCCGGACTCGGGGTCGCGCTGGTGCAGACGCCGTCGCTGAGCGGCGCCACGCGCTCGCCGGCCGGCCAGCGGGGTGCCGGACTCGGGCTGTTCAACATGATGCGGTTCGTCGGGGCCTCGGTCGGCGCGGCCGGGGTCGCCGCCACCTACCCCCACGCGCTCGGCTGGCTGTTCGGGGGCTGCGCGGCGGTCGCCGTGGCCGGGTTGGCGCTCAGCTTCGCCGGACGAGAGGTACCCGACGCGCCCGCCGGCCGACCGGCTCCGCAGCTCACCGCAGGCTGACGCCGCCGGGCGCTCCGGGTGGGCACCCTGCACAAATTGCGTGGTCAGCGCTGGGCACCGTGCTGGTGATCTAGGTCACGGACGCCGCTAGCTTTCGGCGAACGGTCACCGGAGTCGCGGTGGCCCTGTCCACCGTCCGGCACGGTCGGCCACTCCAGGCGGCCGGGCCTCGTGCACGAACCGGGAGGCACCATGCAGCTGACGGCCGCTCACTGGGTCTACATGGCGGGAGTCGCGTCACTGATCGTCGTGATGCTGCTGCGGAAGAACGTGATCGTCCCCGCGATCATCGCCACGTTCGTGACGACCTGGCTGTTCACCGGGGACTTCCTCAACGGCCTCGGCTCGGTGTTCAGCGCCAGCATGGTGGCGACCACCGAGCTGCTGAGCATCTTCCTGGTGCTGACCGTCGTGACCGCGCTGCTCGGCGCGCTGCGGGCGGTCGGGGCCGACCGGCGGATGATCGCGCCGCTGGCCCGGCTCATGAAGAACGGGCCGGTCTCCTACGTCGCCCTGTTCGTCGTCACCTACCTGCTCTCGTTGGTCTTCTGGCCGACGCCGACGCTGGCCCTCGTCGCCGCCACCCTGCTGCCCGCGGCGATCGCCGCCGGGCTCTCCCCGCTGGGCGCGGCGATGGCGATCGCGATCGCCGGGCAGGGCATGGCGCTCGCCTCCGACTACGTCATCGGCGTCGCACCGAGCCTGTCGGCCGGCGGCGCCGGGGTACCCGCCGGCGACATCGCCGACAAGGCGCTCGTGCTCAGCCTGGTCGTCGGCGTCGTGGCCCTCACGATGACCTGGTTCCTGCACGTGCGTCGCGGTTCCCGGAGCGGCGTGCTGCCCGGTGACGGGGCGGCCGGGAGCCCGACGGCGACGACGCCGAGGACCCGGACGGTCAGCCTCGCCGAGATCCCGGCGACCGTCGGGGCCGCCCTCACGACCAAGGGGGAGCCGCTGCGGGTGGCCTCGGGCGGCACGGCCACCGCGACGGACGTCGTCGGCGGCACCGGCTCGGGCAACGGTCCGGGGCCGGCGGGCGGCAACGGGCACGGGATGCTCGGCGGCAACGGGCACGGCCCCGCGAGCGGCAACGGGCACGGGCCGCTCGGCGGCAGCGACTCCGCCGGGGACGACGACGGCGGCACCGCCGCCCCGCTGCGGACCCGGCACGCCCGCCTGTACGCGGTCGCCGTCCCGCTGGCGTTCGCGGCCCTGGTGGCCTACCTGCTGCTCGGCAAGGTCACCGACCTGGTGCCCGAGGTCGAGCCCGGCTGGGGTGCCGCGCTGGTCGGTGGCCTGGCCCTGCTGCTCATGCTCGGCGTCACGACCTCCTCGGGCGGCAACGGCCTGGAGCGGGCCGGTGAGCACTTCGTCGACGGCCTGCTCTTCGCCTTCCGCGCGATGGGCGTGGTGATCCCGGTGGCCGGGTTCGTGCTCGTGGGCATCTCCGACTTCGCCGGTCGGATCATGCTGCTGCCCGAGGACGCCGAGGCCCCGGGCTTCCTCTTCGACGTCATCTCCAGCGGCGAGCGCTTCATCCCGGACAACTCCGTGGTGGTCATGTTCGCGATGCTGATCGCCGGCATGCTCATCGGCCTCGACGGCTCCGGCTGGGCCGGGCTGCCGTTCACCGGGTCCATGGCCGACGCGTTCGCCGCCTCGACCGGCGCGGACGCCGCGACCCTCGCGGCCATCGCGCAGAACGCAGCGGGGTGGACCGGCGGCGGCACGCTGATCATCTGGTCGTCGTTGATCGCGGTCGCCGGCCTCACCGGGGTCCCGGTCACCACGCTGGCGAGGAAGCTCTTCGTCCCCGTCGTGACCGGCCTGGTCCTCAGCGTCGTCGTCGCCGCGGTGATCTGGTGAGCCGGGCGACGGTCCGCGGCACCGCCCGGGACGTCCGTGCCGGGCGGGTGTCGCCGCTGGAGGTGCTCGAGACGTCGCTGGCCCGGGTGCGGGCCGTCGACCCGGCCGTCCGGGCGTTCGTCTCGGTCGACGAGGAGCGGGCGCGGGAGGAGGCCGCGGCCCTCACCGAGGAGGCGGCCCGCGGCCGGTTCCGGGGGCCGCTGCACGGCGTGCCGATCGCGGTCAAGGACCTCATCGACGTGCGCGGGCACCCCACCCGCGGCGGCTCGCTGGTGACCGACGACCGGCCGGCGCCCCGCGACGCCCCGGCGGTGCACCGGCTGCGTGCGGCAGGCGCGCTCGTGCTCGGCAAGACGACCACCCACGAGTTCGCGCACGGTGTCACGACCCCGCCCACGCGCAACCCGTGGGACCTCTCCCGGATCCCCGGCGGCTCCAGCGGCGGCTCCGCGGCGGCGGTGGCGTCGGGGCAGGTCCCGGCCGCACTGGGCAGTGACACCGGCGGCTCGATCCGCGTCCCGGCGGCACTGTGCGGGGTGTCGGGGCTCCGGCCGCGGCCGGCCGACGTCCCCACCGGCGGGTGCCTGCCGTTCTCCCCCAGGCTCGACACCTGCGGGCCCATCGCGGGCGACGCCGAGGACCTCGCCGTCCTCTTCTCGGTGCTCGGGGCGACGCCGTGCCCGCTGACCGGGTCGGTGACCGGACTGCGCGTCGGCACGGTGCCGCCTGCGGCGCTCGGGGACGTCGACCCCGAGGTGCTGGCCGCGGTCGAGGCGGCGGTCGGGGTGCTGGAGGAGGACGGGGCCGTCCCCGTGCCGGTGGACGTCCCGCCCTTCCCGTCGTGGAGCGCGCCGCGCACGGTGTACGTGCTGTCGGACTTCCTCGCCGTGCACCGGGCGGCGGGCTGGTACCCCGGCCGTCGGGAGCACTACGGCGAGGAGGTGGCCTCCTACCTCGCCCTCGCCGAGCGGATCACGCAGCGCGAACGGGAGGCCGCCGTCCGGACGCTCGAGGGCCTGGAGTCGCGGCTGCGTGCGGCGCTGGAGGACGTCGACGTGCTGGTCCTGCCCACCACGGCGGTGCCCGCGCCGACCGTCGAGGAGTGCGCCTTCCGGCCGGGGGACGCCGGGCGCTCGCCGGTCGTGGGCACCCTCATGCGGCTGTGCGGACCGTTCAGCTGGTGCGGGTCCGCCGTCGTCAGCGTCCCGTGCGGGTCCACCGCCGACGGCCGGCCGGTCGGGCTGCAGGTCGCCGGCCGGGACGTCCCCACGGTGCTGGGGGTGGCCGCCCGGTACCAGGCACGCACCGACCACCACCTGCGGGTGCCCGCCCTGGCTCCCGCGGCGGCCGCGGCCGGCTGAGCGGGCGCCCAGCGGGCCGGCGTCGCGCGGCGCCGGCCCGGGGGGCGCTAGTGGGTGACCTTGAGCCCGATGACGCAGCCGACGATGCCTGCGAGCAGCAGCACCCGGACCACCGAGACCGGCTCCTGTCCGGTCCACATGGCGTAGCCCGCGGTGCCGATGGCACCGATGCCCACCCAGACGGCGTAGGCGGTGCCGATCGGCAGGCCGCGCATCGCGTAGGCGAGGCCGGCCATGCTGCCGGCGAGGCCGACGGCGAACACGACGGTCGGCGCGAGGCGGGTGAAGCCCTCCGAGCGGCCGAGGGCGGTGGCCCACACGGCCTCGAGGACACCGGACAGGACGAGGACGAACCAGTACACGGGGATCTCCTGGAACGCCGTCTTGTCGCTGTCCGGGTACGGCGTCACTCGTCCGGGAGTCCGGCTGCGGACCCACCTCCAGGTTCGCACACCGGTGCCGCGCCGGGCGGTCAGATCGGTCACCACCAGGCCGCCGCGTCGGGCACCATGCAGCCCGTGAGCACGACCCGGGTCAGCCGCCACCTGCGCGCACCGCGTCCGGCCGTCTACCGCGCGCTCGTCGACGCCGACGCCGTCGCCCGGTGGAAGGTGCCGCCGGGGATGACCTCCACCGTCCACCAGTTCACCGGCGCCGAGGGCGGCGCCCTCCGGATCTCGCTCACCTACGACGCGCCCGACGCCGTGGGCAAGACGACCGCGCACACCGACACCTACCGCGGCCGGTTCACGCGGCTGGTCCCGGACGAGCTGGTCGTCGAGGTCGACGAGTTCGAGACCGACGACCCCGCCCTGCAGGGCGAGATGACGACCACCATCACGCTGCGGGACGCCGACGGGGGCACCGAGCTGGTCGCCGTGCACGAGGGGCTGCCCGGCGGCGTCTCCCCCGCGGACAACGAGACCGGCTGGCGGCTGTCGCTGGACCGGCTCGCCGCCCTCGTCGAGCACGGCTGACCCCGCCGCCTCAGTCGGGGCCGACCACCCGGTCGACCTCGGCGCTGGTGTCGGCCAGCAGGTCGAGGGTGTGCGCCAGCCAGACGGTGAACTGGTTCTCCGCCTGCCGCAGGTCCATGCCGAGCAGCCGCGACGCCCGGTCGAGCTTGTAGAGCATCGTGTTGCGGTGGATGTGCAGGTCGCGGGAGGCGGCGTTGACGTTGCCACCGGCGGCCACGTAGGCCAGCACCGTGGCCTCCAGGTCACCGGCGCTCGCGTCCCGCAGCGGCGCCAGGACGTCGGAGGCGAAGGACCTCCCGGTGCGGCTGGCGGCGACGTCCTCGAGGACGGCGTGCACCCGCAGCTCCTGGTACCCGCACACCGGCCGCAGCCCGAGTCGCCCCTGCAGTCCGTGGGCCAGGCGGGCCTCCCGGTAGCTGTCGGGGATGGCCAGCGCGCCCACCACCGGGCGGCCGTAGGCCACGCGGACCGGCCGACCGCCCTGGTCCTTGCGCCCGCCGAGCCAGCGGTGCAGCGCGGCCGCGTACTCGGCGACGGCGTCCATCGCGGCGTCCGGGGTGCTCATGGAGCCCCGGCGGGCCGCCTCGCGGACCACCACGAGCACGTCGCCGACCATCGCCGCCTGCGTGTGCCGCTCCTGCTCGGGCAGCAGGCGCGCGGCCTGGCCGGCCAGCGCCTGCAGCCGCCCCGGCGCGTCGACGTCGGCCGGCGTGGTGACTCCGGAGGCCACGACGACGCCGAACCACGACCGCACCGGGAAGCCGTAGTGCGTGGCCCGGGCGCTGATGTCCTCGACCGTGCCGAACCGGCCGTGCAGGAGACCGTGCACGAAGTCGCCGCGGGCCTGTTCCTGGGCCCGCCGCACGCTGCGCAGCCGCAGCATCTCGGTGCCGATGATCGGTGCGGCCTGCTCGACGAGGACCCGGTGCTCGGCGAGGTCGTGCGGGTGCGGGTCGTCGGTCTCCTCGAGCAGCAGGATCCAGCCGTCGTGCCGGCCGCCCAGCACGATCGGGGTCAGCACGCAGGACAGCTCCCGCCCGCCGAGGGTGAACGGCGCCAGCCGGGGGTGCAGCTCGGTCGGCTCAGCGGCGGTGCCCAGCGTCTCGGCCTGCGCGGTGAACGCCGCCACCAGCTCGGGGGCCTCCACGGTGCGTGGTTGCCGCTGTTCCAGGGCGGCCAGCTGGCCCTGGGTGTCGAAGACGGCGACCGGGCGCTGCGACATCCGCGCCATCTGGCTGCACAGCGCCGAGAGCTCCGCGCCGCGGTAGAGCAGCTCGGCCAGCGCGCGGTGCACGGCCAGCCCGTACCGGAGCACGTGCGTCTCGCGGGCCAGGGTGAGGTCGGCGACCAGCCGGTTGAGCACGGCGAAGGGCACCGCGTCGGCCATCGTCACCAGCGGCAGCCGGGCCGCGGCCGCGGCGTCGGCCGGCTCGGCGGCGTGCCCGTCGACCAGCAGCGCCGCCGCGCCCGACTCCGCGAGCCGGGCGGCGGCGTCGGCGAGCGAGGAGCCGGACTCGGCCAGCTGTCGGGCGTGGGCGTGCACCAGCACCCCGGTGAGCGGCTCCTCCTGGGTCAGCGCGACCGACCACGGGGTCACCCAGTCCAGCCGGGTGACCGCCCCGGCGCGCCCGGCGTGGATGCGCGCCCGTCGCAGCGCCGGCTCCTGGAGGAGCCGGGCGAGGGTCAGCGCGTCGTCGGAGTGGGCGTGCGGCACCACGGGTCCTTTCGGTCAGAGTGCACAAGCTCGCACCGGGTTGCCACGGCAGTCTCACCATTGCCGGTACCGCCGTCCAGCGCGGAGGGTGGGGTTCCGCCGCCCCTACTCCCGCGGGGGACGGCAGCCGTCGACCCGGCCCGCGGGCCGGAGGAGGAGAACCCCGTGCACCAGGTCTTCCGCATCACCCTCGATGACGCCCTGCCCATGCTGGCGGCCGCCCGGGCGAAGGCCGAGGAGATCGGCGTCAAGCAGACGATCTGCGTCTGCGACGACGGCGGCAACGTGCTGGCGCTGCACCGGCTGCCCGGCGCCCGGCTGACCGGCGTGGAGATCTCCATGGCCAAGGCGTTCACCGCCGCCGGCCACGAGCGGGCCACGCACCTGTTCAACGAGCCGCCGAACGGGCCGGCGCTGCCGGGCAACGAGGCCTTCGGCATCGCGCACATGCTCCCGGGCAAGTTCGCGGTCTTCGTCGGCGGCTTCCCGATCGTGCACGAGGGCCAGATCGTGGGTGCGGTCGGCGTGAGCGGCGGCAACGGCGAGCAGGACAAGGCGGTGGGCGCCGCGGCGCTGCAGGCCTTCGCCGAGCACGTGGCGCAGGACCCGGCGCTGGTCTGAGTGGCGCAGGACCCGGCGCTGGTCTGAGTGGCGCAGGACCCGGCGCTGGTCTGAGTGGCGCAGGAGTCCGCGCTCGTCTGACGCGCGATCGCGCGGGGAACGCCCCGTCCGGACGTCCGGATGGGGCGTTTCCCGCGCATCGGTGGAGGTGCAGCGGTCAGGCCGGGACACCGACGGCGGCGACCAGCTCCACCTCGACGGGGGCGCCCGAGGGCAGCGTGCGGACGCCGACCGCGCTGCGGGCCACGACGCCCCGCTCCCCGAGTCGCTCCCGCAGCACCGCCGAGGCGCCGTCGGCGACCGCCGGGTGCTGGGTGAAGCCGTCGACGGCGGCGACGAACACCGTGAGCTTGAGCGCGCGCACCCCGCGGAGGTCGCCGACGGCCTCGGCGATCGCGGTCAGCGCGTTGCCGGCGGCCAGGCCGGCGGCCTCGCGCGCGGCGGCGAGGTCGACGTCGGCACCGACGACCCCGCGCACCACCAGCTCCCCGGACCGGCGCGGCGTCATCCCCGCGGTCCACACGAGGTCCCCGTGGACGACGGCCGGGACGTAGTCCCCCTGCGGCGGGACGGCGGTCCGCCCGGGCTCAGACACCGAGCGCCACCCCGTCCTGCCGCGGGTCGGCGCCGCCGGCCAGCACGCCGCGGGCCTCGTCCAGCGAGACGACCAGCGCGCTGCCGCCGGCGTCCCACGCCCCGCTCGCGCGGACGTCGTGGCCGCGGTCGGCCAGGCCGGCGAGCGTGGCCGCACCCAGCCGGGTCTCGCACTGCAGCGTCTCCGGGGCACCCAGGGCGTCGGCGTCGCTGCCCGGGTGCACGGTGAAGCGGGGCGCGGCCACCGCGGCCTGCGGGTCGAGGCCGCCGTCGACCAGGTGCGAGATGACCTGGGTGTTCCACTGCACCTGGCCGTCGCCGCCGGGGGTGTTGCCGGCGTGCCGCAGCCGGCCGGCCTCGTCGGTGAGGACCCAGGCGTTGAGCGTGTGCAGGGGCTTGCGGCGGGGCGCGAGGGCGTTGGGGTGGCCCGGCACGAGGTAGGCGCCGCGGCCGAGCCGGTTGTTGAGCGCGATGCCGGTGCCCGGGACGGAGATGCGGGCGCCGAAGGTGAACGCCAGCGAGGAGATGGCACTGACCGCCCGGCCGTCGGCGTCCACCGCGACGCAGCTGGTGGTGTCCCCCGCCATGCCGACCCCACCGGCGACCAGCGGCTCGTGCTCCAGCCCGGCACGGGCGGCGGCCAGGGCGTCGGCGGTGAGCAGCGAGCGCCAGGTGTCGGTGTCGGCGGCGCAGGACTCGTAGCGGTCCCGGAAGGCCCGCCGGGCCGCCAGCGCCATCAGGTGGACGGCGTCGACGCCGAGCGTCGGCAGGTCGAGCAGCCGGCCGTCGAGCAGGCCGGCCTGCTGCAGGACCATCCACCCCGGCGAGGGCGGCGGCGTCTGGTGGAGCACCAGATCGCCGTAGCGGGCGGTGATCGACGGCTCCGCCGGCGCGTGCGCGCCCAGCGCCCACTCCTCCCCGGAGAACGGCGCCCCGCCGGCGCGCAGCAGGGCGACGGACTGCTCGGCCAGCGACCCGGAGTACAGCGCGAGGGGGTCGGCGGCCAGCAGCTCGATGCTGTCGGCCAGCTCGGGGGCCGGCAGCCGGTCGCCGACCGCCGGCACCCGACCGGAGGGCAGCAGCCAGCGGCGCAGCCCCTCGTCGGCGGCCAGTGAGCCGGCGTGCTCGGCGATGTCGGCCCGGTTCTTCACGGTGCACGGCAGGCCGGCCCGGGCGGCGGCGACGACCGGCGCCCACAGCTCGGCCAGCGAGCGCGTGGCACCGCGGGAGTGCAGGGTGTGCAGCGCGGCGAGGGCGCCGGGGGTGGCGACCGCCCGGGCGCCACCCATCGGCAGCGCGGTCAGCCCCTCGTCGAGGTACCTCTCGGCGGTGGCGCCGTCCGGGCCGTAGCCGCTGCCGCCGACGGTCCACACGGTGCCGTCGGGCTCCCGGACGACGGCGAAGGCGTCGCCCCCGATGCCGCACTGCCCCGGCAGGGACAGCCACGCCATCGCGGTCATCGCCAGCGCCGCGTCCACCGCCGTCCCGCCGTCGGCGAGCACCCGGGCACCGAGCTGGCTGGCCACCGGTGAGCTGCTGGTGACCATGCCGTCCGCGGCGATCGTCGGCCCGCGCCCGGCCTCGTCCTCCGGCGACCAGGTGCCCCCCGCGCCGGCCATCTACTCCGCCGCCGGTGGCCGGCGACGCCGCGGGCCGCCCTCCAGGACGTCGCGCTCGGAGAGGCCGACGAGCACCTGGCCCTCCTCCTCGCGCACCGGGTAGGTGCGGATGGCCTCGGTGGCCGGGGGCGCGATCGGCTTGCCGGTCTCGAGCTCGAAGACGCTGTTGTGGCAGGAGCAGCGGATGCCGTCGTCCTGCAGCTTGCCCGAGCTGAGCAGGCAGTCCAGGTGGGTGCAGTAGTTGCTGGTGGCGTACGCCTTGCCGTCGAGGCGGGCAACGGCGAGCTCCACCTGGCCGTGCTCGGTCTCGGCGTAGAAGCGGCGCACGTAGCCGTTGGGCACCTGCCCGGCGCGGCAGACGCGCACGAAGGCGCACTCCGTGCTGGCCGCCGCCAGCTCCTCGTCGGTGGCCGCGAGGGGCCGGTTCTCGGTCATGCGCTCAGGTAGACGGTCTTGTCGACCGTGTAGAAGGCCATCATCGCTTCTCCTGCCTGTTCCTTCGAGGTCTGCGTGCTGCTGTCCTTGAGCCCACCGAACGGTGCGTTCATCGCCTGCCCGGTGGTGGTCTGGTTGATCTTCACGAGACCGGCGGGAACCTCCCGGGCGAACCGGAGGGCGCGGCCGACGTCGGCGGTCACGATGGCCGCCGACAGCCCGTAGCGGGTGGCGCCGGCCAGCGCGATCGCCTCGTCGAACGAGCCGACCCGCAGGAAGGCCAGCACCGGGCCGAACACCTCCTCGGTGGCCAGCGCCGAGGCGGGGTCGACGTCGGCGAAGACCGTGGGCCGCACGAAGTGGCCGTGCGCGAGGGCGGGGTCGTCCTCGGCCGGGTCGCCGGGGCCGCCGACGACCAGCCGGGCGCCGTCGTCCACCGCCCGGTGGACGTGGCCGAGCACCGTCTCCTTCTGCCGTGCGGTGGCCTGCGGACCGACGTCCACGCCGGGCTCGAGGCCGTGACCGAGCCGCAGCGCGGCGGCCTCGGCCGCGACCCGCTCGAGCAGCGCGTCGTGCACCGCATGGTGGACCAGCACCCGGCTGGTCCCGGTGCAGGCCTGGCCGGAGAGGCCGAAGGCGCCCTTGGCGATGAGGCCGGCGGCGCGGTCGAGGTCGGCGTCCTCCAGGACGACGACCGGGTTCTTGCCGCCCATCTCCAGCTGCGTGCGCCGGCTGGCCCGCACCACCCGGTGGATGGACTCCCCCACCGCCGTCGAGCCGGTGAAGGTGATGGCGCCCAGCCGGTCGTCGGCGACCAGCGCCTGCGACACCTCGGCCCCGCCGTGCAGGACGGCGAGCGCGCCGGCCGGCACCCCGCCCTCGAGCAGCGCGTCGACCAGGCGCTGGCCGAGCAGCGGGGTGACCTCGCTGGGCTTGAAGACGACGCCGTTGCCCGCGGCCAGGGCCGGGCCCAGCTTGCGGGAGGGGATGTTGAGCGGGAAGTTCCACGGCGTGATCGCGACGACGACGCCGACCGGGGAGCGGCTGGTGAAGACCAGGCTGCCGTCGCCGGTGGGCAGGGTCTGCCCGGCGGTCCGCAGCGCCTCGCCGGCGTAGAAGCGCAGGTTCAGCGGGGTGCGCGTGACCTCGACGGTGGCCTCGGCGCGGGTCTTGCCCTCCTCGCGGACCAGCTCCTCGACGAGCGTGTCGCGCTGGGACTCCAGCACGTCGGCGGCCCGCTCCAGCGCCCGGCCCCGCTTCTCCGGGGCGGTGTCGGCCCACTCCGACCAGCCGGCCAGGACGGCGGAGACCGCGGCGTCGGCGTCCTTGGCGTCGGACTCGGGGAAGACGCTGACGACACGGCGGTCGTCGCCGGGGTCGCGACGCTCGCGGACCCGGCCGGTGACCGACTCCACCCACTGGCCGTCGACCAGGTTGCGCACGGTGCGGGGGTCCATCAGGCCGGCACCTCCTCGAACTCCAGGAGCTCCTCGAGCTCGACGGACTCATCGGCCAGCCGCTGCGCGTCCACGGGGACGGCGAGGTCGACCAGCTCACGGGCGACGGAGACGTCCTCGCCGCGCTCGACGGCGGCCGCGGCGACGACCACCCCGTCGCGCAGCCAGAAGACACTGCCGTCGAGGGCGGCGACGTCCCCGCGGACGACGACCTCGTCGCCGGGGCGGATGCCGCCCAGGCCCAGGCCCTGCACGTTGACGTCGTACTGGTCGGTCCAGAACCAGTGCGGGTCGGCGAAGGTCCTGGGCCGACCGGCGAGCGTGGAACCGATGGCGGCGGCCTGCTGCTGGGCGACGTCGGCGTGCTCGACGCGGACCCGGCCGTAGCGGGGGTGGTCGTGGGCGGCGACGTCGCCGGCGGCGAAGACCGTCGGGATGCCGGTGCGGCCGTAGGCGTCCACCTCGACGCCGTTGCCGACGGCCAGGCCGGAGGCCAGCGCCACCTCGATGTTGGGGTCGATGCCGATGCAGACGACGAGGTCGTCGACGGTCTCGGTGCCGGTCGGCAGGGTGAGGGAGACGCCGTCGGGGCGAGCGGTGACCGCCTCGATGGGCTGCCCGAGCCGGAACTCCACCCCGCGGCGGGCGTGCAGGTCGGTCAGCGCGCGGCCGATGTCGGCACCGAGCACACGGGTGAGCAGGACCGGGTCGCGGTCGAGGACGACCACGTCGGCGCCGCGGCTGCGGGCGGCCGCGGCGACCTCGGTGCCGAGGAAGCCACCGCCCAGCACGCCGATGCGGCGGCCCGGCACGAGCCGGTCGCGCAGCCGGTCGCTGTCGGCGAGTGAGCGCAGGGTGTGCACGCGGTCCCCGTCGAGGCCGGGCAGCTGCCGCGGGCGGCCACCGGTGGCCAGCACCACGAGGTCGGCGCGGACGGCCCCGCCGCCGGTGAGCAGCACCTGGCCGGTGGCGGCGTCGATGCGCTCGACCGGGGTGCCGGTGCGGATCTCGACGTCGTTGGCGGCGCACCACGCAGGGTCCAGCAACCAGAGGCCGGCCTCACCGGGGCCGGTCAGCCGCTCCTTGGAGAGCATGGGGCGCTGGTAGGGGCCGACCGGCTCGTCGCCGAGGACGACCACGGGGCCGGCGAAGCCGCGGCGGCGCACCGCCTTGGCGGTGGCGGCGGCGACGTGGCCGCCGCCGACGACGACGAGGGTCTGTTCAGCAGTCATGGGGATGCACCTCAGGCGGGAGCGTCGGGCGCGCTCTCGCGCCGCGGGGTGACGGGCTCGGGGTCGAGGAGGATCGCGCCCTCGTCGGTGACCTGCACGGCGTAGGTTGCCTGGCGGCCGTCCTGGTCCTCGGCCTCACCGGTGCGGGGGTCGAACCGCCATTGGTGGCCGGGGCAGATGACCTGACCGTTGAGCAGGGTGCCCTTGGTCAGGAATCGCTCCTTGTGGACGCAGACGTCGTCCATCGCGAACACCTCGTCGTCGACGAGGAACAGGGCGATCGGGCAACCGCCGACGGTGACCTGCTTGCGCTTGCGGCGGGCGAGGTCCGTCATCTCGGCCACGTGCACCCACCCACCGGGAGAGGGAGCGGGGACGGTCGCGGGGCTCGTGGGCTGGCTCACGGAGGGCCTCCGGTCGAGGGCGTGCGGGGAGGGTGCCGGGTGCGGCCGGCGGCGCGGTGGGAATCGGGGCGGTCGAGCGGAGTGCCACGGCGCGGATCCCGCGCGCGTGGCACTCCGCTCGGCGGTCGCTCAGGCGGCGCCGAGGTCCTCGGCGACGTAGGTGTCGTAGAGGGACCGGGTGTAGGCGTAGCGCATCTCGGCGCCCCACCGGACGAACTGCAGGCAGCGCTGCTGCAGCTCCGGGGTGGTCGCGCCCTCGAGCACGATCTGGAAGCCGCGCTCACCGTGCACCTCGTCGGAGGTGATGTGGAGGTCGAAGAACTCGATCTCGTCCTCGGTGAACCCGTAGACCTCGCGCAGGGGGACGATCTGCTTCTTGTAGATGCTCGGGACCTGCGACTCCAGGCCCACGACCAGCGCGGCGGTGGCGACGACGTAGTGCTCGCGCATCGCGGTGGCGTAGCACCAGGCCTGCAGGCCGCGGGTGACGGCGTTGGCCGTGTCCGGGTCCTCGATGGCCTCGCGGGTGGTGCCGCACGCCTCGCCGAAGCGGATCAGCAGGTCGGTGTGGCGGATGTCGGCCAGCTCCTCCTCGTACATGTTCTGGAGGAGGAAGTCCTTGGCGTCGGTCATGTGGTCGGGGGTGTTGCCGTAGATGTAGCCGAGGTAGTCGGCGAACGGCCCGACGTAGGTGTAGTGGTTCTCGGCCCAGCGGGCGAAGTGGTGGCGCTCCAGCTTGCCGTCGGCCCAGGCCTTGCTGAAGGAGGCGTTCTTGGCCTCGCGGCCCTTGATCGCGTCCTGCAGGGCGACGCGGAAGTCCTCGGGGCTGAGCAGCTCGGTGCGGTCGAGCATCTGGGTCATGTGATTCGCCTTCTCCGGTCGGTCTCCAGCGGTGGCTGTGTGACGACGAAGTTAGGAGCGCCACACCCCCTCACATGAGGGTCACAGTGCACATGGATGCAGCGGTTCCGTGGGCAGTTCGTCCAACGCGGTGGACGTCGTCCGTGCGGAGACTCAACCGACGTGTCCGCCGTCTCCACCGCCCCGTCGTCCGCACCGCCGCTGCGCCCGGCCGGGGGTGTCGGCACCGGGCTCCGCCAGGTCCTGGTGGTCGCCCTCGCCGTGGTCAGCGGCGCCACCGACGCGATCGGCCTGCTCGCCCTGGGTGGTGCCTTCACCAGCGTCATGACCGGCAACCTGGTGATCCTCGGGGTGTCGGCCAGCTCCGCCGACGGCGCCCTGGCCATCGCCTCGGGCGGGGCGATCCTCGCCTTCTGCGCCGGCGCGGCCCTCGGCGCCCGGCTGGCCGGCTCCCCGCGGCCGGACGACGCGGTGTGGCCGCGGCCGGTGACCGTCGGCCTGGTGGTGGAGCTGGTCCTGCTGGCCGGCTACGCGGTCGGCTGGTGGGTCACCGGCGCGGAGCCGGGGCCGGTGCTGACCCAGGTCCTGCTGTTCGCGATGGCCGCGGCGCTGGGCGTGCAGAGCAGCGTCGTGCAGCGCTTCGGCGTCTCCGGCATGTCCACCACCTACCTCACCGGCACGCTGACCACCGTGGTCATGCGCCTGGTCTCCGGACGCGGCTTCCGCGAGGTCCGCTCCAGCGTGGAGATCATCCTGGGTCTCGTGGCCGGGGCCGCCGCGGGAGGCGGGCTGCTCCTGGTGGCGCCGCTGGCGGCACCGGCCCTGCAGCTGGTCGCGCTCGGCGGCGTGGTCGTCGTCGCGGTGGTGGCCGGCCGCCGCCGCTGAGGCGCGCATCAGCGCGGGCGGGAGGGGTACCCGGGGTCCAGGTCCGGCGACGAGGGGGTCCCCATGACGACGAGGGTCGAGCGCTCCATCCAGGCCGATGTCCCGCTGCGCACCGCCTACGGGCAGTGGACGCAGTTCGAGGACTTCCCGCACTTCATGGGCGGGGTCACCGAGGTGCGCCAGCTCGACGACCGCCGGCTGCACTGGGTCGCGGAGATCGCCGGCGTCCGCCGCGAGTGGGAGGCCGCCATCCTGGAGCAGGTCCCGGACACGAGGATCGCCTGGGCGGCCACCAGCGGCGCGACCAACGCCGGTGCCGTGCGCTTCGAGGCGGCCGGGCCGAACGCGACGGTGGTCCACCTGACACTGGAGTACGAGCCCGAGGGTGTCGTCGAGCAGGTCGGCGACACGCTGGGCGTCGTCGAGCGGCAGGTCCGCGCCGACCTCGAGCGCTTCAAGGCGCTGGTCGAGGACGAGGGCTACCCCACCGGCGTCTGGCGCGGGTCGATCAACGCCGGCGCCGGCGTCGGGACCCCCGGCGTCGAGGACGCCGCGGCCTCGCGGGGTGACAGCGGCAGGGCCGGGGTGTCGGGCACCGCGGTCGCGGCCGGCGTCGCCGCGGTGGCCGCCGGCGCCGCGGCCGTGGGTGCGGCGGTGGCCGCGAGCGGCTCGGACGAGACCGAGGACAAGCCCGGGCCGGTGGAGATCCCGCCCGCGGAGCGGCGTGCCGCCCACGCCTCGCAGCCCGCGCCGGAGTCGTCGACCGCCGCCCTCGGCGTCCCGTCCGAGGTGCTCGACGAGGGACCCGAGCCGATCGCACAGCGCACCCTCGACCCGGGGGTGGGCCGCGACGAGGAGGGCACCACCGGTCGGCCGCACTGACCGTCCCCGTGGAGGCCGGGCGGTTGACCGGTCGCGAGCCCCGAGGCCACGATGACCAGCGCCAGCCCGCTCCGGCCGACCTGCCGTGCGCCCGTCCCTGAGACCGGGGGAGATCATGAGCAGCGCAGAGACGATCACGGTGCCCCATCTCGGCACCTCGACCATCGGCTACCGGCTCGGCGGGGCGTACGACGCCTCGCTCCCGACGCTGGTCATGGTCAACTCGTTCAGCACCTCCGTCGAGTTGTACCGGCCCCAGTTCGCCGACGAGGAGCTCACCGCCACCGCGAACCTGCTCGCGCTCGAGCCCTACGGCCACGGCCGGACCCGCGCCGCGTACGAACAGTTCACCTACTGGGACTCGGCCATCGCCAACCTGCAGGTCCTCGACGCACTCGGCATCCCCGAGGCGTTCGTCCTGGGCACGTCGCAGGGTGGGTGGATCGCGGCCCGCATGGCGATGCTGGCTCCCCGCACCGTGAAGGGCATCATCCCGCTCGGCACCTCGATGGACTACGAGAGCCAGCGCAGCCGCGACCTGGGGTGCTGGGACGGGATCGGGTTCTGCACACCGGCCATCGACGCCCTCGCCCCGAGCGTCGGCGACGACTGGGTGATCCCGGTCGAGTTGGTCGACGCCGTCCTCGCCGAGGGCCTCGGCGAGGACGTGCCGGCCGGGGAGCGCACGTTCTGGCACCGGACGCATCAGGAGAACTACGCCGGCGACGCCGGGCGTGCGCGGCTGCGGATCAGCAGCATCAACCTGCGTGACCGCGACGGCCTGCACGCCCGGCTGGACGGCGTTCGGTGCCCGGTCCTGTGGATGCACGGCACGGCGGACCCGGTCTACTCGGTTGCCAATGCCCAGGACGAGATCGAGCTCTTCGTCAACAGTCCCGACGCCCGGCTCCGCGTCGTCGAGGGTGGCCGCCACTTCCTGAGCGCCTCGGACCCCGGGGACGTCGACGCCGCGACGATCGAGTTCGTCGACCGCTGGAAGTAGTGCCGGCGCTCCTCCTGCTGCGACCCGGCACTCAGGCTCCGGTGCGCGGCCCCTGCCAGATGTCGATGCCGGCGTCGACGGCGTGCTGGTCGACGGCGGCCAGCTCCTCGTCGGAGAACGTCAGCTGCGCCAGGGCGCCCACGTTCTGCTCGAGCTGACCGACGCTGCTGGCGCCGATGAGCACCGTCGTCACGCGCGGGTCGCGCAGTGCCCAGGCCAGCGCCATCTGGGCCAGGCTCTGGCCGCGCTGCTGCGCGATCCCGTCCAGCGCCCGGACGTGGGTGAGGGCCTCGTCGGTGAGCAGGTCGGTGGACAGCGACTTGTCCTGGCTGGCCCGCGACCCCGCCGGGACGCCGTCGAGGTACTTGGTGGTCAGCATCCCCTGCGCCAGCGGGGAGAAGGCGATGCAGCCCGCGCCGGCGTCCTCGAGCACGTCGAGCAGGCCCTCGGTCTCGATCCAGCGGTTGAGCATCGAGTACGACGGCTGGTGGATCAGCAGCGGCGTGCCGAGGTCGGCGAGGATCTCCGCGGCCCTCGCGGTGTCCTCCGGGCCGTAGCTGGAGATGCCCGCGTAGAGCGCCTTGCCGGCCCGGACGGCGCTGTGCAGCGCGCCCATCGTCTCCTCGAGCGGCGTGGTCGGGTCGGGGCGGTGCGAGTAGAAGATGTCGACGTAGTCCAGCCCCATCCGGCGCAGCGACTGGTCGAGGCTGGCGGTGAGGTACTTCCGCGATCCCCCGCCCTGGCCGTAGGGGCCCGGCCACATGTCGTAGCCGGCCTTGGTGGAGATGACCAGCTCGTCCCGGTAGGGCGCGAAGTCGTCGGCGAGGTGCCGGCCGAAGTTGGCCTCGGCGGAGCCGTAGGGCGGGCCGTAGTTGTTGGCGAGGTCGAAGTGGGTGATCCCGAGGTCGAAGGCGCGGCGGAGGATGTCGCGCTGCCGGTCGAACGGGACGTCGTCGCCGAAGTTGTGCCACAGCCCGAGGCTGATCGCGGGCAGGTCCAGGCCGCTGCGGCCGGTGCGCCGGTAGGTCATGGAGTCGTAGCGGGCATCGGACGCGCGGAAGGCCATGCCCGCGATCCAACCAGCGACCGGGCCGCCCGGCCTCAGGGGCGGCCGAGGGCCTGGAGTCGTTCGGCCCGGGCCGCGCGCAGCAGGTCGGCCAGCCGCGGGTCCTGGAGCGTCTCGACGCCGCGGACCCGCAGCTTGCGGAAGGACTTCCCGGCGCCGTCGAGCAGGCCGCCGGAGTTCAGCGCGGCGCCGTGGTTGAACCCGAGGTTGAGGACCTGCCCGTAGACGGCGAGGTAGGCGTAGTGCTCGGTCCCCTTCCTCGGCCCCACGCCGTAGCCGACCGTCTTCTGGTGCGGCCAGACGCTGCGGACGACGTCCGGGTCGGTGCGCCGGACCAGCTCGTCGGAGGCCCGGACGAGGTCGGCCACCTCCGGGGGGACGGCGGCGAGCAGGGCGTCGAGGTCGTCGGGCACGCTGCGGACTCCTCTCGTACGGGGCCGGTCGGCCCTGGTGGGGCGCCCGTCAGGGCCTAGGGTCGGGGACGACAGTCTCCGTCGCCGTCCTCCGGGAGATGACCGTGCTCCGCTTCCTCGGGCTCCTGCTGGTCGTCTGGCTGGCCATCACCGTCATCGGTGCCGTCGTGGAGGGCCTGTTCTGGCTGGCCGTCGTCGGCCTGCTGTTCTTCGTGGCGACGGCGGCCTTCGGCTGGGGCCGGCAGAAGGACCGCCTCTGACCGGGCCGGTCACCGCGGCAGCGCGACCGGGACGCCGGCCAGCTGCCGGGACACACCGCGCGCGGTGGCGATGACCGCGGGGACGTAGCTGGGCGCCGAGGTGTCCTCGGGCGGGACGACGACCGACACGGCGGCCACCACGACCCCGCCCCTGCCCACCACCGGCGCGGCGACCGCCAGCGCCGGCAGCGGCATCGTGCTCGTCGCCACGGACACACCGGACCGGCGGACCTCGGCCAGGACGCGGCGCAACCGGGCGGGGTCGGTCACCGTGCGCTCGGTGAACCGCTCGAGCGGGCCGGCGAGGACGGCGTCCTGCTCCTCCTCGGGCGCCCACGCCAGCAGGACCAGCCCCACCCCGCTGGCGTGCAGCGGCAGCCGGCCACCGATGCGCGTCGCCGTCGGCACGGCCGACCGGGTGGCGAAGTGCTCCACGACGAGCGCGGCGCCGGCGTCCCGGACGGCGAGCTGGACGTTCTGCTGGGTCGCCTCGTAGAGGTCCTCGAGGAACGGCCGCGCCGTGTCCCGCAGCGCGCTGGCCCGCGGGGCCGTCGCCGCCACCTCCCACAGGCGCAGCCCGGCGCGGTACCGCCCGTCGGGCTGCCGCTCGAGGCCACCCCAGGCCGCCAGCGTCTGCACCAGCCGGTGCGCGGTCGACAACGGCATGCCGGTCCGCCGGCTCACCTCGGTGGCCGACAGGCCGGCCGGGGCGCCACCGATCGCGTCGAGCACCGCGCAGACCTTCGACGCGACGCTGCGCGACCCCGTGCCGGCCACCTGGACCACCTCCGATCCTCCCGACTATAGGGAGACGTGTTGTCCGGGACACAGTGACCCGGGTCCCATGGGAGCAGCGGCCGGGGAGTCGACCCCCGGCACCTCCCGCGGGTGCGGGCACTCCGCCTGCCCCGTCTCCCCCCTGCTGTCCGGAGCACCCGGACGCCTGTCTGCGGAGGCAACGTGTCCATCGACGTCCTCGCTGTCGTCGTGCTGCTCGCCGTGTTCCTCGTCGGCACCGTCAGCACGGTCAACATCGGCGCACTCGCGCTGGTCGGGGCTTTCGGCCTCGGCACGCTGGTACTGGGTGAGGATCTGCCCACGGTCCTCTCGGGCTTCCCCGCCAACCTGTTCATGCTGCTGTTCGGCATCACCTACCTGTTCTCCGTCGCCGCGGCCAACGGCACGACGGAGTGGCTGGTGATGTCGATGGCCCGCCTGGTGCGCGGCAACGCGCGGGTCGTCCCGCTGCTGCTCTTCGCGGTCACCGCCGCGGTCACCTCGGCCGGCGCACCGGGTCAGGCCGCCGCCGGGATCATGGCGCCGATCGGCATCAGCCTGGCCCGCGAGTTCGGGATCCGCCCGCTCCTGGCCGGCCTGATGGTCGTCACCGGGGTCGGCGCGGGCACCTTCTCGCCCCTGTCCACCCTGGGCATCATCGCCAACGCCAGCGTGGCCGGCGAGGGCTTCGACGTCAGCCCGGTCGTCCTGTGGCTGGCCACCCTGGGCTTCAACGTCGTCCTCGCCGTCGTCGTGTACCTCGTCCTGGGCGGCCTGCGCGCGACCGGCGACCGGCTGGACGACGCGGTCCGCGCCACCGACGGCAGCGGCAGCCCGCTGGAGTCCGCGCCGTCGGCGGGGACCGGCGGCGGCGGGGCGGCGACGGTCGTCGCGACGGCGCCGGTGACGGCCCGCCCCCGGCTGGACGCGGCCCGGGTGACGACGCTGGCGGCGATCGCCCTCGTGGCGCTCGGCTCGCTGGTCCTCGGCTGGGACATCGGGATGCTCGCCATCGTGGCCGCCGTCGTCGTCCACACGGTGTTCCCGCGCAAGGAGAACACCGCGCACATCAGCTGGAACGTCATCCTGCTCGTCTGCGGCCTGGTCACGTTGATCGAGGTGCTGGACCGGGCGGGCACGATCACCCGCATCGGCGAGGGCGTCGCCGGCGTCGGCTCCCCCGTGGTCAGCGCGCTGCTGCTGTGCGGGGTCGCCGCGCTGGTGTCGGCATTCGCCTCCAGCACCGGGGTGATCGGCGCGATCGTGCCGCTGGCGATCCCGCTCATGGCCCTGGGGCACCTCTCCCCCACGGCGCTGCTCATCGCGATCGCCCTCTCGGCGACGGTCGTCGACGCCAGCCCGTTCTCCTCGGTCGGCGCCCTGGTCGTGGCCAGCGCCCCGGAGGAGCAGCAGCGCTCGGTCTCGCGCAAGCTGCTCACCTTCGGGCTGGCGATGATCGTGGTGGCGCCGCTGGCCGCGGTCCTGCTCTTCGTCCTGCCCGCCCAGCTCGGCTGACCCGACCCCACCGAAGGAGCCCCAGTGGCCAAGCCCGTGTTCACGATGGCCTGCCAGGCCTACGACCGCATGCAGCCGCTGCGCGACGGCACCGTCCAGGTCGGCGGGGCGCAGCTGAACTTCCTGGACCTGCCGGTCGAGGAGACGTTCTTCCGGATGCTCAAGTTCGCCGAGTTCGACATCGCCGAGCTGTCCCTGTCCAGCTACGTCATGACGCTGAGCAAGGGGGCGCCCTACGTCGCCGTCCCGGTCTTCCCCTCCCGGGCCTTCCGGCACAGCGGCATCTACGTCCGGGCCCACTCCGACATCAAGGACCCCGCCGAGCTCGCGGGCAGGACCGTCGGCGTGCCCGAGTACCAGATCACCGCGTCGGTGTGGATCCGCGGGATCCTCGCCGAGCACCACGGCCTGCCGGTCGAGTCGGTGCGCTACCGCACCGGCGGCCTGGACGAGCCGGGCCGGACGGAGAAGGTGCGCCTCGACCTCCCGCCGGACGTCGACGTCGCGCCGATCGGCCCGACCGACACGCTCTCCCGGCTGCTGCTCGACGGCGAGCTCGACGCGGTCTACAGCGCCCGCAACCCGGGGCCGTTCAACACCCCGGGCGGGGGCGGGATCCGGCGGCTGTTCGGTGACGCCGCGGAGGTGGAGCGGCAGTACCACGCCCGGACCGGCATCTTCCCGATCATGCACACGCTGGTGATCCGCCGGGACGTCCACGAGCAGCACCGCTGGCTGGCCCGGGAACTGGTCAAGGCCTGCGCCGCCGCCAAGGACGCCGGGCTGGCCGGCATCGGCGAGACGGCGGCGCTGCGGTACGCCCTGCCGTGGCTGTGGGCCGAGGTGGAGCGCACCCGGTCGGCCCTGGGCGAGGACTGGTGGCCCTACGGCCTGGACGCCAACCGCGCCACGCTCGACACCTTCCTGCGCTACCACCACGAGCAGGGCCTCTCGCCGCGGCGGTACGAGCCCGAGGAGCTCTTCGCGCCGGAGTCGCTGGCCGCCGTCGTGGTCTGAGCGACGGTGGGGCGGTCGCCGGACGACGACACCGACTCCGTCGGCTGACCGCCCCACCGCTCCTGCGTCGCCCGCAGGTGTCTCTCCGCTCCTCCACGGGTCCGGGCTCCCCACCCGGAGGCGTCGGCGCCCCTCCCCGCGTCGGGCGGGCACGGGGCGCCGGGGCCGGCACCCGGCCACCGGGGACAAGGTGCTGGCCTCCGGCGTCCATGACCAGTGCAGTGACCGGTGAGTGCCGGCCGGGCGACTCCGCGGAGCCGTATCGCCTGGCGAGGACGGCACGGTGGCGTCGTCGTCCCGCACCCCTGCGCCGGTAACGTTCCCGATGCGTGACTCCCGGTCGGTTGGGGGCGTCCCGACGATCCCTGGACCCACGGCGTGGAGGCCGTGCCGCAGACGTGTCGTGGACGGCCCGCGCAGCGGACAGGAGCCGGGGTCGAATGGGGGCCGGCTCGGCTGCCCGGGACCGTGGACAGGTGACGCCGAGCCCCGCGACACTCACCGCGTGGCCGGCTCCGAGGCGATGCAGGTCCTCCAGCAACTGTTCGAGGCCTACGACGGCAAGGACTTCTCGAGATACGCCGCACTTCTCGCGCCGGACCTGGTGTGGGAGTTCAACACCATGCCGGGGCCGCTGCACGGCCCGGACGCGGAACTGCAGACCTTCCGCATGGTGACGGAGGCGTTCCCGGATGCGACTTTCACGCGGGATCACTTCGTCGAGGACGGCACCGGTCGGGTGGCCTGGCGATGGCGGTTGACAGGCACCAACACGGGCCCTTGGCAAGGTCAGGAGCCGACGGGGCGTCCGGTCGACATCATCGGGGCCACTCACGCCACGGTGTCGGACGGACGGGTGACCGAGCTCCGATACGTCAGCGACCGCCTCACCCTGATGCAGCAGCTGGGTCTCCTACCCACGCAACGCTGAGGCTCTGGGCAGCGGCGCGCGCCGTCACCGGGAGGTCGGCGGGGGGTTCTCCAGCGCCCATCGATCGGCGCCCCGGCCGGTTCCTCACCGGCGGGGAACCGTGTGCCGCCGAGTGGCCGTCCAGCAGTGGTGCGTGGGTGGTGGCGGGTCGAGCCGGGACGTGTGCCCACTCGGTGGGCAGAGTGCGGTGGAACCGCTCGGCCTGGTGACGTCCCCTTTGGGGTGCGAGTCACCGTCCGCGCGGAGAACCACGCGAAGGGGCCATCGTGTGACGGTCGGCGACTCACCGACACGACGAGGACTGCATCCACCCACTCGGCGGGGCGTCACCACGTGTCCCCCCGGAGCGATGCACTCCGGGGGGACACGGGTGGTGGTCAGAGTCGCAGACCGGGCCTCGAGGGCCGTTCTGACTCAGTCACACCGAGGGGACGACGGTCATCGTCAGCTGCAGCCGCTGGTGGAGCCGCAGCCCTCGCAGACGTAGCAGCTGCCGGCCGGGCGCATCTTGGTGCCGCACGTCATGCACAGCGGCGCGTCGGTCGCCGTCCCGGTGACGAGCTCGAGCAGCTCCGCCGAGGAGTGGGCCTCCTTGACCGGCTTCTCCGCCTTGGGCTCGGGCTTGGCCGGACCCTCGGTCGGCGCGGAGCCGCGCAGCGCCTCCAGGTCGACCTCCTCCTCCTCGACGACCGTGGCGGTCGACGCCGAGGTGTCGTAGCCGGAGACCTGGGCGGCCCGCTCCTCGGCGCTGAAGATGCCCAGGTTGGCCCGCTTGTCCACCGGCAGGTGGTCCAGCGCGAGGCGACGGAAGATGTAGTCCATCACCGACTGGGCGATCCGGATGTCCGGGTCGTCGGTCATGCCGGCCGGCTCGAAGCGCATGTTGGTGAACTTCTGGATGTAGGTCTCCAGCGGCACACCGTGCTGCAGCGCGATCGACAGCGAGATGGAGAAGGCGTCCATGACACCGGCCAGGGTCGAGCCCTGCTTGCCGAGCTTGAGGAAGACCTCGCCGAGGCTGCCGTCCTCGTACATGCCGGCGGTCATGTAGCCCTCGGCGCCCGCGACGCTGAAGGAGGTGGTGACGCTGGTCCGCTTCTTCGGCAGCCGCTTGCGCACCGGGTGCGACAGCGGCGCCGGGGCGGCCGCCGCGACCTCCGCCTTGGCCTCGGCCTTCTTGGCCTTGGCGTCGGACAGCGGCTGGCCGACCTTGCAGTTGTCGCGGTAGATGGCCAGCGCCTTGAGGCCGAGCTTCCAGCCCTGGAAGTAGATGTTCTCGACGTCCTCGACGGTCGCCGTCTCCGGCATGTTGACCGTCTTGCTGATCGCGCCGGAGATGAACGGCTGCACCGCGGCCATCATCCGGACGTGGCCCATCGGGGAGATGGCCCGCTCCCCCATCGCGCAGTCGAAGACCTCGTAGTGCTCCGGGCGCAGGCTCGGCGCGTCCACGACGTGGCCGTGCTCGGCGATGAACTCGACGATGGCCTCGATCTGCTCGTCCTGGTAGCCCAGGCTCTTCAGCGCCCGCGGGACCGTCTGGTTGACGATCTGCATGGACCCGCCGCCGACCAGCTTCTTGAACTTGACCAGCGAGAAGTCCGGCTCGATGCCGGTCGTGTCGCAGTCCATCATGAAGCCGATGGTGCCGGTGGGGGCGAGCACCGAGGCCTGCGCGTTGCGCCAGCCGACGTCCCCGCCGATCTCCAGGCACTCCTGCCACTGGGCGGTGGCGGCCTTGAGGACGTCGGCGTCGTCGGCGCCGACCGGGCGGATCGCGTCGTTGGCCGCCGCGTGCTTGCGCATGACCCGGGCGTGGGCGTCGGCGTTGCGTGCGTAGCCCTCGTACGCGCCGACGATGCCGGCGAGCTCCGCCGAGCGGCGGTAGGCGGTGCCGGTCATCAGCGAGGTGATCGCCGCCGCGAGCGTCTGACCACCGCGCGAGTCGTAGGCGTGGCCGGTCGCCATGAGCAGGGCGCCCAGGTTGGCGTAGCCGATGCCCAGCTGACGGTAGGCGCGGGTGGTCTCACCGATCGGGTCGGTCGGGAAGTCGGCGAAGCAGATCGAGATGTCCATCGCGGTGATGACCAGTTCGACGGCCTTCACGAAGTTCTTGGTGTCGAACGTGCCGTCGTCCTTGAGGAACTTCATGAGGTTCAGCGACGCCAGGTTGCACGAGCTGTTGTCCAGGCTCATGTACTCCGAGCAGGGGTTGGACGCGTTGATCCGCCCGGTCTCGGGGTTGGTGTGCCAGTCGTTGATCGTGTCGTCGTACTGGATCCCCGGGTCGGCACACTCCCAGGCGGCCTGGGTGACCTTGCGGAACAGCGACTTGGCGTCGACGGTCTCGATGACCGTGCCGTCGAGACGGGCCCGCAGGCCGAACTCGGTGCCGTCCTCCACCGCGCGCATGAACTCGTCGGAGACGCGGACGGAGTTGTTCGCGTTCTGGTACTGGACGCTGGTGATGTCCTTGCCGCCGAGGTCCATGTCGTACCCGGCGTCGCGCAGTGCGCGGATCTTGTCCTCCTCGCGCGCCTTGGTCTCGACGAACTCCTCGATGTCGGGGTGGTCGATGTCGAGGACGACCATCTTCGCCGCGCGCCGGGTCGCGCCACCGGACTTGATGGTGCCGGCGGAGGCGTCGGCGCCACGCATGAAGGAGACCGGGCCGGACGCGGTGCCGCCGGAGGACAGCAGTTCCTTGGAGGAACGGATCCGGGAGAGGTTCAGACCGGCGCCGGAGCCGCCCTTGAAGATCAGCCCCTCCTCCCGGTACCAGTTCAGGATCGAGTCCATCGTGTCGTCGACGGCGAGGATGAAGCAGGCGCTGACCTGCTGCGGCGCGCTGGTGCCGACGTTGAACCAGACGGGGCTGTTGAAGCTGAAGTACTGGTGCAGCAGCATCCAGGTCAGCTCGTGCTCGAAGATCTCCGCGTCGCCCTCGGTGGCGAAGTAGCCGTACTCCCGGCCGGCCTGGCCGTAGGTGAGCACCACCCGGTCGATGAGCTGGCGCAGGCTGCTCTCCCGCTGGGGGGTGCCCACGGCACCGCGGAAGTACTTCGTCGTGACGATGTTGGTGGCGTTGATGCTCCACTCGGCGGGGAACTCCACGCCACGCTGCTCGAAGTTGATCGAGCCGTCCCGCCAGTTGGTCATGACGACGTCCCGACGCTCCCAGGCCACCTCGTCGTACGGGTGCACCCCGGCGGTGGTGAAGACGCGCTTGACCTTCAGGCCCTTCCCCCGGGTCGGCGCCTTGGTGGCGCGACGCGTGCGGCCCGACAGGCGATCCTCGGTCTCGGTCACGGAGCTCTCCTCTGATGTGGGTGGTGCTGGTGGAGAAGGCGGCTGGGGAAGAGAGCCGCACTCTGTTCTAACGGGTGGTGCTGACAGTTCTCAGGTGCCGGCGACGCTGCCGTCAGGGGCGGCCTGGCTCCGCCCCCCACCCCGCCGGCGGACGACCGGCGGGTCGTGCTGCATCCCAGGGAGCGGCAGGGTGCCGGCGGCGATGTGCCGGGCCCGCAGCTCGGTGATCTCCTTCTCGAAGTCCTCGAGCGAGGTGAAGGCGCGGTAGACGCTGGCGAACCGCAGGTAGGCCACCTCGTCCAGCTCCCGCAGCGGTCGCAGGATGGCCAGGCCGACCTCGTTGCTGGGCACCTCGGCGGCCCCGGTGGCCCGGATGGCGTCCTCGACCTGCTGGGCGAGCTTCTGCAACTGGTCCTCGTCGACCGGTCGGCCCTGGCAGGCCCGACGGACGCCGGCGACGACCTTGGTGCGGTTGAACGGCTCACTGACGCCGCTCCGCTTCACCACCGCGAGGACGGCTTCCTCCACCGTGGTGAACCGCCGGCCACAGGCCGGGCACGAGCGACGACGACGCGTGGTCGCGCCCTCGTCGGCCTCGCGCGAGTCGATGACGCGGCTGTCGGGGTTGTGACAGAAGGGGCAGCGCACCGCGTCTCCCCTCCCTCCGCCCCGACCGCACCCGCCGCGCGACGACCGTGGCGGTCGGCGACGCCGGCTCCACCGGCCGCCTGTGGACCCTCCTGGGGACATCCGGTGGACGCCGCGGGGAGAACCTGAGGACCGGCCTGTGGACGGGCTTACATCGGTGCAACTACTAGATGTAGGGGAACCCTAGGACGGCCCCCACTACATCTGCAAGCCGGGACACGCGGCAGCTGTTCCACCGAGACCCGCCCGTGACCAGCAGCGCGCTCCTGTCCCACGGGTCACCGGGACACGACGCGACACGCTCTGCCGCGGTCGCGCGACGCCGTGGGACGGGTGTACGGCGTGTCGACGGCAGGGCCGTCCTCGCGACGCCGCGACACGATCGCGGCGCGGGCGGCGCAGGCGGCGTCCCCGCACCGCCGTCGTACCCGTGGGTCAGGCGCGGACCGAGTCGCCGGGACGCGGGAGGCGCGGGCGCGGCACGCGGTCGCCCAATCGCAGGGGGCGGGTCAGGCAGTCGAGCTCGGGGCGCTGGACCGGTGCGACCATCGTCTGGGTGGGCGCCGCCACCGCCTCGGCGCTCGGGCGGGGCTCCTCGCCGGCGGCCCGGTCGTCGGTGGCCCGGTCGTCGGTGGCGCGGTCGTCGGCGGCCCGGTCGTCGGCGGCCCGGTCGTCGGCGGCCCGGTCGTCGGTGGCGCGATGCCGTCCCGTGACCGCCGGCGCCCGGTGCCGGCCCGTGACGTCGGCGCGCACCACCGGCTGCTCGGCGGTGACGTCGCCGCCGTGCCGGCGGCGGCGACGCGGCGACTCCGAGCCGGTCGGCCCTTCCCCGGTGTCGGACAACCGGGGGCTGGAGGCGACTCCCGCCACCAGGCGCTCGCGGGCGGCGGCCCGGCTCCACGACACCGTCGGCGGGGCCGTCGCGACGCGCGGCTCGACACGCGGGGACGCCGCCTGCCCGGGGTGCGGCTCGGGCAGCCGGAGGTCGGCCAGACCGGTCCACGATTCCCGCTCGCTGTCGGCGACCGTGACGCGCACCCAGACCTCACACGTGCCGCCGGAGTCGTGCCGCCACCCCAGGATCACGCCGGGTCGCCAGGCACCGTCCACGTGCACCTCGACGCCCGGGGACTGCTCCGTGAAGACCGCTGATCGGCTGGCCGACATCCCTGACACGCCACTGACGTTAGGTCGCCAGGGAAGCGCCCAGCGTCATCGACGGGGCGCGCAGGCTTGACGAAGATCAGGCGCCGGTCTTGTCGCTCCCTGGCCCGGCGGTCGCATCGACGCGGCTCGGTGCCGACGCCCACACCCGGCAGCGCGGGCTCAGGGCAGCCGCAGCACCTGGCCGGGGATGACGACGGCGCCCTCGAGGTCGTTGAGCTCCTCTATCGCGTCCACCACGGCACGGACGTCCTGGTCGTCACCGGCCACGTCACCGGCGATGGACCACACCGTCTGCCCCGACTGCACGACGACGCTGCGCTCACCCACGAGCCGCAGGTCGTCGGATCCCCCGCCGAGCAGAGGGGCGAGCCAGGCCCCCAGGGCCAGCCCGACGCCCAGTGCCAGGACCACCGAGAGGCGGCGGGCTCGCGCGGTCAGCCGAAGCCCCGACCGCGTTCGCCGGCCCGCCCTCCCGCAACCCCCCCGCACGGGACGGCCCGGCGACGGGGGCACCGCGTCGCCCGGCACGGGCCGCGGCGGCCCTGTCACACCCGGGCGGACCCCGCCTCCCAGGCCGGACCGGTCGGCGCCGGTCGGCACCGACCGGGTCGGCCCGACCGGCGTCGACCGGACCGGACTGTCCGCCGCCGGTCGGGGCGCCCGCGCCGGTGCTGATCGACTCCCGCCGGCGCGGGGCGCGGCCGGGGGGGGGGGGGGGGGGGGGGGGGGGGGGGGGGGGGGGGGGGGGGGGGGGGGGGGGGGGGGGGGCGGCG